>DATBZT010000040.1:0-4305 GCA_036513055.1 Gemmatimonadaceae bacterium
GAGCCCCTCGAGCCGCGCGGTCCGCCGCCAGCGATCGCCCCCGTCGGATTCGCCGCTTTCATTATATAGAGACTGACCAGTGCCGGGCTCCGGTTGGACGCGGCCAGCCGGCCCGGTGTTCTTATCAGCCTGGGCAGCGGCTTCGCCCCTGGTCATCGAGCCTGACGGGCCCCGTCCGCGATCGCGCTCCGCGAGCAGGGCGGCTGCTATGACGGCCGCTTCGACGGCGTCTTCGGGTGGAGCAACGCTGATGAGCGATGGAAGCCTGCGCTCCAGCCACTGAGTGTCGAGTTCGCCACGCCGAAACTCGCCGTCTTCCATTAGTCGCAGATGGAAATCGCGCGACGTCTCCACACCGTCTATGGTCAGCTCGAGCAACGCGCGGTGCATTCGCTCGATTGCCAGCTCGCGAGTCGCCGCCCAGACGATGAGCTTGGCCAACAGCGGATCATAATGAAGTCCGACGTTGGTGCCGGTTTCGATGCCGCCATCCCAGCGGATGCCGGGGCCACTTGGAATGCGGAGATAGTCGATGCGTCCCGTGGACGGCAGAAATCCATGCGCCGTGTCTTCGGCCGTGATGCGGCACTCCATTGCCCAACCGCGCGGCCTTATGTCGTTGTGCACCGACGGAAGCTTCTCGCCCGCGGCAATGCGCAGCTGCCATTGGACAAGATCGAATCCAGTTACGAGCTCCGTCACGGGATGCTCCACCTGGAGCCGCGTATTCATCTCGAGGAAGTAGAAATTCGCGTCCGCGCCAAGAAGAAACTCACAAGTCCCCGCATTGACGTATCCGGCAGCGCGGACAACGCGCACGGCGGTTTCTCCCATCCTCTGCCTGAGGTCGGATGACACCGCGACGCTCGGCGCTTCCTCGATCATTTTCTGGTGGCGGCGCTGGACTGAACACTCGCGCTCACCAAGGGAGAGGCAATTGCCGTGTGAGTCGGCGAGGATCTGAATCTCGACGTGCCGCGGACCTTCGATGAACTTCTCGATGTACACCGCGTCGTCACCAAATGCATTCTTCGCTTCGCGCTGCGCGGCTCCGAGCGACGCTTCCAGCTCGGTCGCTTCACGCACCATGCGCATTCCCTTTCCGCCGCCACCGGCCGCGGCCTTCAACAGCACGGGGTAACCGAAGCTCTCGGCGAGTGTTCGGGCCGAGTCGAGATCCTTTAGAGTTTCGGTGGTTCCGGGGACCACCGGCACATTGTGCAGCAGCGCGAGAGTGCGCGCGGCGGTCTTGCTTCCCATCGCCGCGATCGCTTCAGCAGGCGGACCGACGAACACGAGGCCGGCATCGCGCACGGCGCGCGCGAACCATTCGCGCTCCGACAGGAAACCGTAACCGGGATGAATCGCCTGCGCCCGGTGCTCCTTTGCCACTTCTATTATATGGTTGCCGAGGAGGTAGCTCTGGCTCGAGGGAGCGGGGCCGATATTCACCGCTTCGTCAGCCTCACGCACGTGCGGAGCTTCGGCGTCGGCATCGCTGTAGACTGCCAGGCTTCTTACACCGAGCTCGCGACAGGCTCTGATGATGCGTAGCGCGATCTCGCCTCGATTGGCAATGAGGACTTTGGAGAACACTGTCTAGAGCGGAATGTTGCCGTGCTTCTTCGGCGGATTCCTGTCGCGCTTGCCTTGCAATGTCGTGAGCGCCTCGATCAGTCGAGGCCTCGTGTCCCGCGGGTCGATGATGTCGTCGAGATATCCTCGTCCGGCAGCGATGTACGGGTGGGCGAACTTGTCGCGATACTCCTGAATCTTCTCTTCCGTTGCAGCGGCTGGATCGTCGCTGGCAGTGATGTCTTTCCGGAAGAGAATCTCCACTGCGCCTTTTGGCCCCATCACCGCGATCTCCGCCGTTGGCCACGCAACATTGAAATCGCCGCGGATGTGCTTCGAGCTCATCACGTCGTACGCGCCGCCGTAGGCCTTTCTCGTGATGACCGTCAGCTTGGGGACGGTCGCTTCGCAATACGCATAAAGCAGCTTCGCGCCATGCTTGATGATTCCGCCGTGCTCCTGCGCTACGCCCGGCAGAAATCCCGGAACGTCCTCGAACGTAACGACGGGAATGTTGAACGCGTCGCAGAACCTTATGAAGCGCGCCGCCTTGAGTGAAGCGTTGATGTCGAGCACGCCGGCGAGAACCGCCGGCTGATTGGCGACTATTCCAACACTGAATCCGCCGAGGTGCGCGAAGCCGCAAATGATGTTGGCGGCGTAGTCACGCTGGACCTCGTAGAAATCGCCGTCGTCAATGACCCGCCGCAGCACATCGTGCATGTCGTACGGCTTGTTGGGACTGTCCGGGACCACATCGAGCAGCGCTTCATCGCGGCGATCCCGCGGATCGGAGCTCGAGCCACGCGGCGGATCGTCGACATTGTTGGAAGGGACGAAACGGAAGAGATCGCGAATGGCCTGAAGGCACGCAGGCTCCGAATCGTGGGCGAAGTGCGCCACGCCGGAAACTTCGGAATGCGTCTGCGCGCCGCCGAGCGTCTCCATCGTGACGTCTTCGTGCGTCACTGTCTTCACGACGTTGGGCCCAGTGACGAACATGTACGAGCTGCCGCGCACCATGTACGTGAAGTCGGTGATTGCCGGAGAGTACACGGCGCCGCCGGCGCACGGACCAAGTACGGCGGAGATCTGCGGCACTACGCCGGATGCGAGTGTGTTGCGCAGGAATATCTCGGCGTATCCGCCGAGTGACACGACCCCCTCCTGGATGCGCGCGCCGCCGGAGTCGTTGAGACCGATTACCGGCGCGCCATTTCGCATCGCGAGATCCATGACCTTGCAGATCTTTTCCGCGAACGCTTCCGACAGAGAGCCACCGAACACCGTGAAATCCTGAGAGAACACGTACACCAGCCGCCCCTCGATGCGGCCGTGTCCCGTGATGACTCCGTCTCCATAAAATCGCTGCTTCTCCAGGCCGAAGTCGTGCGACCGGTGCACGACGAAGCGGTCGAGCTCCACGAACGTCCCTTCGTCGAGGAGCAGGTCGAGGCGCTCGCGGGCGGAAAGCTTTCCTTTTTCGTGCTGGGCCTTGAGGCGTGCGTCGCCGCCGCCTTTGTCAGCTTCGGCCCGGCGTCGCTCGAGCAGGGCAAGTTTGTCCCGCATTGTCATAGGGGCGAAAAGCTAACGTTTGCGCGGGTGACCCACCACCAACGGTTGCATCAATACGCCATCCGGAGCACCTTAACCCGACAATCGACCACGCTTCAGAGGTACAACCAGAGGGAGATCATGCGTTCGCACCTAGCTGCAGGTTTGATGGGAATAGGAAGCATCTTCCTCGCCTTTGGCGCAGTGATCCTTGTGATTGCGCTTGCCGCTCATGGAGCTGACGCGCATCGCAACATCTCCGGAATGCACGTGCTTGCGGCTAAATCGATCGTCGGCGGAGCCATTCTCGTCGGGCTTGGCTCGCTGCTGCTCAGCCGAAAGCGGGCGCCCGGCTGATCCGCTCATGCGCGCAGGCGATCACCCGTCAAGCTCGGCGACAATCGCGTCGACTCCCGGCCACGCGGAAAGGCTGTATCGGCTGATCGTCCGGAGGTAGTGAACGCCGTCGGCACCGTGTCGTTCCTGCACGGCGGCCGCTCCGCGCCTCACCGCGTCCGCATCTGCATACGGAGGCTCGAGTGCCTCCGGGATTTTTCCGCCGTCATGCGCGACGCCGGCAGCCTCCAGAAACGTGGTCTGTATCGACGGGTCGAGGTCGACGTACAAGAGCTGGAGCAGGTCCAGCTCGTCGCTCGCGCTCTCCGCTTTCATTCGCACTATCTCCCGGGCAAGGCGATCTGTCGGCCACGCTTTGAGAGCGACCGCACGAAAGCCTCCGCCGCGCGCAACCAGCCGCTGGATGAAAAGGTCGCGCCCCTCGCGACTGGCCTGCATCGCGTGGGTCACGAGCATGACACGACGATCCACGGAGAGCGAACGGTAGGGTGACAGTTTCGGCATGCGTGGAAATTAGCGACTTTGCCCGTCGCGGTTCGTACTCGCAGATTTGAGGTCGGCCGAACCCCTTCAGGGATCTTCCCTTCGGAGGCTTCAATGGAAGACGAAGTCCAACCGCCGCTCTCGCTTCTCTGTTCGAGTTGCTACACTCCGGCAAAGGCCCAGGCATATCTGCTTACGATCCTCGATGCCGTGCAGGACGGCTCAGTCGTATTCGACCCGTGATGCAATGCCGCGAGAGACAGGGACACATGGAGGGGCCGGTCCATGAAGACGTTTGACTGGAAGCCGGCGGTGGTCGGTAGCTGGCTATTGCTT
>DATBZT010000041.1:0-2199 GCA_036513055.1 Gemmatimonadaceae bacterium
GTGGCCGGAAGGGAGAATGCCTTCCGGCTGTACCGGCCGACCCGAGAGCAGTGCCAGCTCCGAGCCGTCGTCGAAGGTGAGCTCGACGTCGTGATTCGGCGCAACCCGCATGCGCTTCACCGTTCCGCCGATCAGGCCGCAAAGCGCGTCGCGCGAACCTTCGTCAGGATAGCAGAAACGCTCCGACCCCGACGAAACCATTGCCTGGCCTTCCGGCTTGATGGCGACTCCCCCGAATTCGAATTCGACGGACTGCGCGCGGAATCTGACAGAGGTGAGCTGGCGCCCGACGACATGCGTGTCGGGAGTGGTCTCAACGGAAACGAGGCGCAATCTCGGGCCGTTCGGCATGACGCCGGAAGATGCCGGCCGTCCGATGGCGACGCCCGGTTCTGGACCGCTCGTCTCCGCGAGCATCTGATCCGTTGACTTGCCGGCTCTGTGACGTCTTGCGCGCCGTCGCCGGTGAAACTGTTCCCAAACCCAGCCAATCAGAAACCCGACGCCAAGCCCGGCAGTGCCGGCGAACACGCCGGCCGTGGACACGTAAAGAAGGAAGTACCACAAGCCCCGCGAGAAATTGCCGGCGTCGAGCTGCTCGGCAAGCCGCTCCCATGCAAACGGGGCGGATCCCAGAAAGCCAAGCAGAAATCCGCAATAGGCCGCGAGGTCCTTGATGGCTGTGCGGCGCAGCTGGTAATACTCGGAAAGAACACTGCCTCCCGCGCAGTGGTGTTCTGCGCATAAGAATCTACGCGAGGGGCGAAGCCGTGTCGTAAAGGTGTTGTCGAGGCGGGCCGAGTCGAAAGAATCGTCTAGGCGGCGACAGGGCAGGTCGCCCCGTACGGGCCCGCCGGAACATCGATTACCGGTGCGGTCAAAAGTGGCGCTGAAAAATCGAGCTCAGCGGCGAGGTTGTTCGCGCCGGCGTCGCGCACGGACAGCGGCTGGAGGCCCCACCGCCACTCGATGAGCCCGAGGATCGAAGCGTGGTCGTAGACAACGCTCGACGTCCGGCGCCGCGCCGCGAACGGAGAAATCAAGAGGGTGGGCACGCGGAAACCGCGCAGCCCGTCGACGTTGCCCACATCTCGCTCTCCTGACGGAATCGGTGCCGCGGGCGGCGGAACGTGATCGAAGAATCCGCCCCACTCGTCGAACGTGATGATAAGAAGCGTCTTTCGCCACGCCGGACTGGTGGTTACCGCGTGGTAAATGCGCGAGAGAAAAGCCTCCCCGTCCCGAATGTCTCCGGGCGGGTGATAGCTGTCGCTTACGTCCGCAGAAAAATCGGGATCAACGAGCGCAACGCTGGGAAGAGTTCCGGCGGCGGCGTCGGCAATGAACGAAGTGATCGGCCGGATCAACGATGTGTAACGGGTGCCGAACAGCGTCGCCGAGACAAAGGATGAACCATAGTTCAGTCCTGTCAGGCCCGCCGCCCCGAGCTTGTCCCAGATCGTCGGGAGTGTACTGGCGACTAACGTGTTCTCGATCCGGTCGGTCTGACCAGCCTGCATGATCAACCGATTGGGATACGTCGGACCGAGAAAGGGCGCGAAGTATCTGTCCAGAACTGTCCACTGCGGGGCGGCCTGCCCGAAAAACGCGAGATCAGCCGCCTCGTAGTATCCGATTGCGTACTCATCGTTGTTCTCGGCGCGAAGCCAGCCGTCACACAGACCATTGTTGTACGCCGTTCTGCCCCCTGCAAATGAATGCGACGGATCAACGAAGGCACATCCCTGAAAATCCTCGAGATGGTGAGTCTGCCGGGAGAGACCGTCGCGGTTGAGATACGAGAGGCCCGCCTGCCTCGCTTCGGCCGCTGGCAGCCAGCCCAGCAGATGGTCGAACGATCGATTCTCCATCGTCACCACGACGATGTGATCCAGCCCGCTGTCTGCCGGCGTCGGTGGCCCTGGGATATCGGTGGAGCTGGAGCAGCCGAGGAGTCCCGCACCAGCGCCAATCGCCAGGCGCGCGAAGAATTCACGCCGCGTGGTTACGGAGGTGCGGAGTACTGCCGGATGCCTGATCACGTCAGCCCGCAGAGCGCATGATCCTCGAATTGACGAGCATGCGCTGCAGTGGCTCCTCCATTTCCGGATTGTTCGTGATCATGAACCACCGGCCGCGAACAAAAAAAATCATTGGCGCGTCGGGTAATACATCGAATCACGAAACCGCCGCGGCGCA
>DATBZT010000042.1:0-5737 GCA_036513055.1 Gemmatimonadaceae bacterium
CGATCGTGGTGGTGAGCGCGGTGGCGGCGGCGTGGCCGGAGCTGCGCCGGCTTGGCTCTTTGCATCCGGAGGTGCCCGAGGATATCACCGGGCAGGACGACTCATGATCGCAAAGAAAAAACTGCATGCTGTTCTATTTTCCGCTGTTCCCCAAACCGGTTTCAGTTTTCGCAGCGAGGCGCAGGAGGGTGTCGCGGTCCATGCGGTGACCGCCATCGAAGGTCACCAGCTCGTACGGAATGCCCTTTTCGCGAAGCAGCTTTTCGTAACCGGCGATCATCCCCTCGTCAGCAAACCGGTCCCGCTTGCCGTAGACGATAGTGAGCTTCACGTCGCGAAAGAACGTCGCCGCCTGATTGAGATCCGCGTCGCTTGCCAGCAGTGCGCCCCACATCACGAGGCGATTCGCGCGTGCGCGGCCCCGAGTGAGCCATCGGTTTGCGGTAGCCCCTCCCTGCGAGAAGCCAACAACAGTTACTGAGACTCTCTGGCTACTCACCTGAGTCAGGATCTCATCATAGAGAGCGTCGAGATACGCGACATAGTCGGCGATCTCGTCCTCCCGGTCTTCGCGCGTCATCCAGGTGGCGCCGACTCTCGACTTTGCTGAATGAGAGCCGGGCTCGCTCGAGAGGTAGTAACGGGACAACGCCTCCGGCGCCACTATCACGCGCGACGAGGCGGCCAGGGGCTCGAACTCCCTGATGAAATCGCCGGCAAGCTGGCCATGACCGTGGCAGACGAACCAGACGTCCCTCGTTTCAGCGCCCGGCTCGCCAATTGTGTGGAAGCGCGCCGTACGCCCCACATGGATGTGATGCTCGTTGGACATCAGCGTAGTCTAACGCGGCACGGCCAATCTCACACATGTCTCTGCTGGAACACGTCTTGCTTTTCGTGGTTGTGGATCATCAACCGGAGCCACGCCTGATGAATGGATTTGCAATCACTCTCGTGGGAGTTCTCGTCCTCTCCGCGTGCACCGTCACTCCCGATCAGGAGGTGGCGATGGGCGAGCAGACGGCAACCGAGATCAACGACCAGCTGCCGATCGTCGACGATCCCGAGATCAACGACTACGTCACGCAGCTCGGCGACAGCATTGCCAAGCTCACCAGCCGCGGCGATCTCGACTGGCATTTCTATGTCGTGAACTCCCATCAGGTGAATGCATTCTCCCTTCCGGGTGGGTACGTCTACGTGAACCGCGGGCTGATCGAGAGCACGGACCGCATGGACGAGCTCGCGGGAGCGTTGGGCCACGAGATTGGTCACGTCATTCAGCGGCACTCGGTGAAGCAGATGCAGAGCTCGCAGAAAATCGGAATCGCCGCAACCGTTGCCTGCACGCTCACCAATATCTGCAACAGCGGGCTGGCTCAGGCGGCGATCAACATCGGGGGCACGGCGGTGGTGGCCAGGCACAGCCGTCAGGACGAGCTCCAGGCGGATTCGGAGGCCGTCCAGAATGTCCTGCGGGCTGGAATAGATCCGGAGGGAATTCCGGCATTGTTCGAGGTTCTGGTGCAGGAGCGCAAAACGCAGCCGAGCAAGGTGGAGGGCTGGTTTGCATCACATCCCCTCGAAGAGGCGCGAATCGCAAAAGCAAAGGCGATAATCGCTGCACTTGGGGCAGACCAGACGAACGGCCTCGTGCAGGACGTTCCGAGCTACCGGAGCTTCAGAGACCGGGTGAGACAGTTGCCTGAGCCGCCTCCGCCGCCGCCTGGCATGGATACCACCGGAATTCCCATGAACCGGCGGTAACGGCGATTTGCCTACAGGTAGCTGACCCGCCAGTCGGTCCGCACTACCATTCGACTCCGAATGGATCGCCGGGTGGCGGCCGTAGCGCCGGCGTAGGCGTTGGCAGCTCCTGACGCTCGAGCCATCGGTTGAAATCGCCGGCAACTGCCATCCAGTGCGCGCGCTCGGCTTCGGTTCCATTTGCCGACAGCGCGCGCGCACGCCGGCGCAGTGCATCCATCTTGAACTCGACAATGGCGCGAACCTCAGGCGCAGCTTCCTTGTCCGAAGCAAGAAGCAGCAGCCGATCGGCAACGGATCGCTGGGCAACGCGCCGTAACGCGTCTGTCTTGGCCGTGGCCTGGCGAGACGACGACCAGTTTGCCGTGAGCGAGTCGATCGTCTCGCCGAGTGTCAGCGGGGCGGCCCCGCGAATGGCGAACTGCACCAGCCGCCCGGTCCGCTCGCGCTGCAGAATCGCGTCCACGATCATCTGCGCCAGGGTGCGCGCCGCGCCCAGCTCGTCGAACGCAGGACGCGTCCGGCTGCTGAAGAGCTCGACGTATGGATTGTAGGAAAACGGACGGGGCCCGAGAAGAGTTATGACCGTATCGGGAATCGCCAGCTCGTTCGGCGACATCGCCTCGATGAGCGCGGCGAGTGCCCGCCGCTGCGTGGCGCCGTCTATTGGATGCGTTTCCTGCATCCCGTCACCGCGCACGGCGTTGGCGTACTCCATCCCGCCAATCGTTTTAGCCAGCGAGTTGATGGCAAAACGATGCATCAGGTAAACGGGAACGAAGCGTTCCTGGAGCAGAGCGACCGGCTCGCCAACCCTGATGTTTCGCTCATTGAACCGCGACATTGCGACCCGCCTCACGCCCATCTCATGGCGGAGAAACTCCATCGGCGATGAGGCATCGTCCCACAGGTTTGTTCGCGGGTCGGACGCGAACTCGGGACGCGCGTCCGCGTCGGAGAGAAAGACGAGCCCTCGCTTGAGGCCGTCGGCGACGATGGCGCGCAGCGAGTCCTGCTCCGTGCCCGGCGGGAAGATTCCATAACCCCAGTGGATGGAGAAGACATCGAACGCTCCCGGACCAACGGCATATGCGCTCGAGATGTCGATGTTCCCATTTGCATCGAGACGCACGCGTGGCGGCGGGTAATCCATGACCGACCCGCGCTCGTATGTCGATGCGATGTAGTTGTGCGAAAGACCGAGCGTGTGCCCCACCTCATGAGCGCTCACCTGCCGAACTCGCGCGAGGACGAACGCAGTGTCCGCCGCGGCGGCATCGGCGCCGAGCATCCCGGCGTACAGGTTGTAGTCGGTGCGCGCGCGGTGAGAATCGAGTCGTGCCATCGCCTTGAGCATCTCCCCAGTGCGCGGATCGGCGATCGCGCCGCCCACCGACCAGCCCCGCTCATTTCGATTCTCCCACTGCACCACGTTGTAACGGGCATCCATCGGGTCTGCGCCTTCCGGAAGATCTTCAACCTTGAAGGCCCCCTTGAGTCCGGCCCGGTCAAAGGCGTCGATCCACCAGCTCACGCCCTGCTTTGTCGCGGTGCGAATCGGCTCCGGAATTCCACGATCGATGTAGTAGACGATGGGGTTCTTTATTGGACTGTTCGGATCGCTGGGATTCACCCGCTCCAGCCGGTGCCGCATGATCCAGCGCTGCTCGAGCGGAAGCTGAATCGGCTGAGCGTAATCCTTGAAAGTGATTCCGAAATAGCCCGTGCGCGGGTCGAGCACTCTGGGCAGGTACCCGTTGTCGGGAAGCGGCAGGAAGCTGAGGTGCTGCCGGAGTGTGAACGACTTTCCGTCGGGAACGATCGAGGCCACGGTCTGGCCGGCTTTGCCCTGCGTGGCAAAGGTCAGAGCAACGTCGACCTCGCTGTTCTCGGGGAACGCCTTGGTGTACGGGCGGTAGACGCTCGACCGGTCGCGGGCCACGGAGTACGTCCCTTCGTTATTGGCGGTGAGGGTTCCAGTCACGTCGTTCCAGTCGCGCATGACGAAATCGGTTGCGTCCACCACCACTTTCCCGCCTTCCTGCGCAATAATCGGCAGCGAAGCGGGAGTGCTCGGAGGAAATGCTTCGAGAACCGTTCGTGCATGGTCGGGATTCGCCGCAGAGGTGCGGTAGTTCCAGTTCTCGAAAACGACAAGAACGCGATCACCGTTGCGGTCGAATCTCGCGACGTACGAGTCGCCACCGGACCCGCGGTCGAGCCCGATGGGATTCGAGCCGAGCCCGGTGGCGAGCGTGACGAACATCAATGCGTGCATCGAGTCGCGGGGGAGCTCGAAAAAGATTTTCCCCTGCTTTGCGTCGACGTAAAGCGGGATGAAGCCATCGCGCCGCTCCATGCCGGAAGTCTTGACGGCAATGGCGGAAGCGGGCGCCGGTGCTGGAGTTGCGGCGCCTCCAGAAGTCTGGGTATTTGCCGAGGCGCACGCGGCAAGCGACAGAACCAGCGCGGGAGAAACGAACCGGATTGATTTCATGGTGTGCGGCGATTGGGAGAGCGGCGATTATCCCACCTCCGCCGACCGTGCGCAAGGCCAGCAGGATTTCCGCGTCGGCTGGAGCGAATGTGGTGCGGGGTTTGCCTTACTGATCTATCAGTTCGACGGACTCTATCCCGGGATATCGCGTGCTTATCCGATTGGTGGGCCTTTCTCTAATCTCTGCCGTTACTGTTGCGGCGATCTGCTCAGATAATGCGCCGCGTGCGACCGCGCTGCCAAATGGCGCGACGGCTGGAGACACGACGTTGCCAATCAGCGCGCCGGCGCCGGCTGGCAGCGCGATATTCGTCGGCGCCGGCGACATTGCTTCCTGCGAATCGGCAGGCGACGAGGCAACGGCCGCACTTCTCGATAGCATCCCGGGCACCGTATTCACCCTGGGCGACAACGAGTACGAGTCGGGCGCTCCACGTGAATACCGGGACTGTTACGATCCGTCATGGGGCCGGCATAAAGCGCGCACCCGGCCCGTGCCGGGCAATCACGACTATGGCACGTCCGGCGCCGCCGGATACTTCGGATACTTCGGGTCGGCTGCCGGTGATCCGCGGAAGGGTTATTACAGCTTCGATCTTGCCGACTGGCACATAATCGCGCTGAACGACAACATCGACCATGCCGCGGGCTCCACGCAGGAGCAATGGCTGCGTGCCGATCTGGCGGCGCACAAGACGCTCTGCACTCTCGCGTATTGGCACGCCCCTCGTTTCAGTTCCGGCGCCGAGCACGGCGACGACCCCAGCGGCAAACCATTATGGCAAGCGCTCTACGACGCCAACGCCGACATCGTACTGGGCGGACACGACCATGAATACGAGAGGTTCCTCCCACAGACGCCGGCGGGCGCCGCTGATCCGGTACGGGGAATTCGCGAATTTGTCGCCGGCACGGGCGGGCGAAGCCATTACCGCCTCGGCCGGAGGGAGGCGAACAGCGAGATATTCAACGCGACGACCTTCGGGGTCCTCAAGCTCACGCTCTCGCCGGGTCAGTACACCTGGCAGTTCATTCCAATCGCCGGTCAAAGCTTTACCGATTCGGGATCTGGCGTCTGCCATTGAGCTTGCGCCGGTCGCGAATGAACGGACAAGTTTTCATCCTGAGCTGGTGAAGCATTCCAGCGCTCAGACACAACTCTTCCCGTCAGGACACAACATGCGCCGCATAGCACTCGCTCTTTCTCTCGTTGCAGCTGTCGGGACCGCGGCCGCCGCCCAGGCGCCTGTGCCGCGCCCGCTCGACTGGGACGCCGTCGCCAGGGAAACCCAGCAGGTACTACAGGACTACCTCCGCATCAATACGACAAACCCTCCCGGCAACGAGATGAAAACCGCGCTCTTTCTCAAGAACATCCTCGAGAAGGAAGGGTTCGAAGTTCAGCTCATGGACTCGACGGAGCTCGGAGCCGGACGCGTCAATCTCTATACGCGACTCAAGGGCAACGGCAGC
>DATBZT010000043.1:0-9414 GCA_036513055.1 Gemmatimonadaceae bacterium
GGCGTGTACAGCCTTCCATGGCATAGGTGGAACTGCCGCCTGCTCCGCGAACACACCCGCCGTTAGCAGAGGCCACACGCCCGCGCGGTCCGCAGCACTAAACGAGAAAACTGCCATGCCGGTTGCGCCGCCCGCCCGCGCCAACGTGATCTGCTTCACAATCTGGTCGGCTCCCTTGCTGGCGTCGATCCCGATATACATCTGGCGCCCCGTATGGCGCTCACCTCCCTCCACATGGTCGAAGAGCAGGCAGGTCCAGTCCGCATGCGCGCAGAGAACGGGCTTGATGCGGAAGTAAGTCATCGGGACCAGTACATCGAGGTAGCCGTTCTTCGCCCACGCCCGGGCGTCCTGCATCAGATCCTCGAGTCCACGCTGCGTTTTCCAGTTCCACTTGTCGTCGTACACTCCCCACACGGCCGCCGACAACACCAGCGATGGCTTCACCGCTGTAACGCTGTCGTACGTCTCCTTCACCATCCTGCTGACAAGACCGGTTCGGTAGGCCAGCCATTCCGCCGGATTCACGGTTGGATCGCGGCCGAATTCTGCCAGGCTCGGCGCATCGTAAGACCACGCCGTGCCAGGGTAGCGAATGCGGTCGAGATGAATGCCGTCGACGTCATACCGCCGCGCGATGTCGGCCGCGACTCTCGCGAGCCGCGTGCGAACTTCGGGGAATCCCGGAGAAAGCCATACGTACTCCTCACCGTTCGGACATGGCAGGCGGTGGCCAGAGCGGTCGCTCATCGCCCATTCGGGATGATCGAGTAGCATGTGGCGTGGATGGCCCGGCGCCGGCTCGGAGAGACTTCGGCACTGACCTTCTATTCCGGCAGCCTCTCCGGTGAGGGCGTTGAGGTACGCATGCACCTGCAGGCCGCGGCGATGTCCCTCCCGCACTGCAACCTCGAGGGGATCATAGGAGGGAGTGCCGCCAAGCGTGCCGCACAGCAGCGCCGCACAGGGCTCGATGTTCGACCGGTAGTAAGCGTCTCCAGCTGCCCGCGCCTGGAAGTAAATGATGTTGAAATGCGCGCGCGACGCCGTCTCCATGATGTACGCGATCTTTGCCTCGGAGTCGTAATCGAAGCGCGTGACCCAGAGGGCTCGGCCCTCGGCCGTCCCTGTCTGGCCCGCGATGATTGCGGGAACCAGCAGGCTCAAGGTCGAGAGCAGAGAACAGACGAAGCGGGCGCGGCGGCGGTTGAGCATACATCTCATTTGAAGCAGTTCCATCGGTGGGTGCGCGGGCGACTACAATAAGATCAGTGCGCTCCGTCCGCCACGATTTATTTTCTTGTAGTTGGCGTCGCCGGCAACTGGGCAGCTCCGGGCTTGTCGTCACCACGAGAGACGATCCATCTCCCCCCGAAGTATCCGATGGCAATGATCGCGAGAGCGCCGGCGATTATCAGCACGCGTCTGTAGATCGAGTCGACCGCCGCGCGTGCTCCGGAATGCAGGTCGGGGGGAATCGCGGCGGGCGCGGAACCGCCGGCGGTGGCTGTGAACGACGCCGAACCCTCGTCACGCGGAGCGACAATGGCATCGAGCAGATCGATGACCTCCGATGCCCGTTGCGGCCGCCGGTCGGGCGACTTCTCGAGGCAGCTCATGATGAGCGAGTTCAGCAAGGGGGGAATCCCCTGCCGTCGCTCGATCACCGGTACCGGTTGCTCGCTGATGTGCGCCGCCAGCATTGCCTGTGGCGACCGCGCCAGGAAGGGCGGCCGGCCCGTGAGCATCTCGTAACCCATCGCGCCCAGTGAATACAGATCGGCGCGGTGATCCATTCCCGGGTCCGCGGTCGCCTGTTCGGGGGCAATATAGCTCGGCGTTCCAAGCGCGATGCCGAGCGAAGTCAACGCGTTCGGATCGCCGTCGCCGGTGGACACCGACAGGGCCTTCGCCACTCCGAAGTCGGTGACCATAGCGGAACCACCGCTCAAAAGCACGTTGTCGGGCTTTATATCGCGATGGACGATACCCTCTCCGTGAGCGAATGCCAGCGCCGATGCCACCTCACGCAGCGTTCTTATCACCGGTCCAACGGGCAGCTCCCCCTGTTGGATGATTCGCGTGCGTAGAGATTCGCCCTGCACGAACGGCATGACGTAATAGAAGAGATTACCGTCGCCTCCCGCCGCGAGCAGGGGAACGATGTGCGGATGCGTAAGCCTTGCGAGAAACTGAATCTCGCGCTTGAATCGCTCGACTTTGACTCCGGCCGCAACTTCAGGCGGCAGAACCTTGATTACCACCTTCCGACCGAGCGTCGTTTCCGTCGCGACGAAGACGCGGGCCATGGCGCCGCCGCCGAGCTCGCGGTCGAGCGTATAGACCGTGCCAAGCAACTTCTGAAGCTGGGCGCGAAGCTCAGCGTTCACTTACGAACCCATGCTGCATGTTTCATTTCTGCGTGCGAGGCCCATGCCGCAAATGTACAGGCGCGCCGAGACGAACCGTCAGTCCTCGAGCGCCGGCTCGTACCCCGAATCCGCGGCCGGTGCCAGGTGGCTGTTGCCACTGAGCACCCGCGCGCAGGTGTTCCAGCGAAGGATTGCATCGTCGTTTCCCGGCGGCCTGATCGCTTCCGCCTTCTCGTACCACTCCATCGCTTCACGCAGGGAGTCGTATGCCATGCCGCCGGAGCCCATGCCTCCGTGTGCCAGCAGTGCCTGCCCGCGACGTTCGGCAATCATTCCCGTGTAATAGGCGCGCTGGTAGTCGTCGCGAATGCGGGCGAGATACTCTTTCGCGCGCAGGACGCCCGACGCAGCCACGCCGCTGTGCAGATCGGTGAGGGCGAGAACCAGCATCACCAGCACCTGCTGGTTGTCGGGATCCACCTCGAGTATGTCGAGGCAGATGCTCTCGGCCGCCCACGACTGGTTGAGCAGCCGGTAGCGCTCGGCTTTCTGAATCGCGCGCGGTATTGTGTCGCGCGAAATTGGCTTGAGCTCGAACATTTCGCGGCCTCCTTCGCCATTCATGATTTCCGCCGGAACAGGCGGACAAGTGCCCTCAGCGGATCGTAATGCTCATCCACCACACGCTCCTTGAGCGGAATGATGGCGTTGTCGGTGATCGTGATGTTCTCCGGACAAACCTTCGTGCAGCACTTCGTGATGTTGCAATAGCCGATGCCGTGAGCTTCGCGAAGCTCGTCAACCCTGCTCTCCGTGTCCAGTGGATGCATCTCCAGGGCAGCGACGTGGACGAGAAAACGCGGACCGATGAACTCGTCGTGCTTCTGGTGATCGCGCAGCACGTGACACACGTCCTGGCACAGGAAGCATTCTATGCATTTCCTGAACTCCTGGACGCGATCCACGTCTGATTGCGCCATTCTCCACGTGCCGTCAGGCGCGTCCGGCGGCCGCGGCTTGAACTTCGCGATCCGCTTCTTCACCGCGAAATTCCACGACACGTCGGTCACGAGGTCTCTCACCGGTGGAAATGCGCGCATCGGCTCGACCGTCACCGGCTTGTCGAGATCGAGGTCGTTGAGGCGCGTCATGCACATCAGCCGTGGCATCCCGTTCACCTCCGCGGAACAGGACCCGCACTTCCCGGCCTTGCAGTTCCATCGCACCGCGAGGTCGTTGGCACTCTCCGATTGTATCTGGTGGATGGCGTCGAGAACCACCATGCCCTCGGAGACAGACGTGGAATAATTCTCGAACGCACCGCCCGCAGCGTCGCCACGCCAGACGCTGAACGTCGCCCGCCGCGTTTCTCCACCCGCGCTCTCGTCACTGCGCCGGGCAGCGCGCTGGCCGCTCTCCACTATCGCGCGTGAAACGCTCGTGCCGGCGGGAGTGGTCACCTGTTCTCCTCGACGATCCGTTTCAGGTCTTCGCGCATCGGCGGTATCGACGCGCGCGTAACCGCCATCCCCCCCATGTCCGAGCCGGCGACGACAATGTTGAATCCCTGGTACGCCGGGTCCTTTTCCGGATAATCATCACGAAAATGGCCACCGCGACTTTCCCTGCGCGCGAGAGCTGAACGGGCGACGGCCTCCGACACAGTCAGCAGGTTCGGCAGGTCGAGCGCGGTGTGCCATCCCGGGTTGTATTCCCGGTTGCCGGTGACGCTCACCCTCGCCGCCCTCGCTTTCAGCGCCGTGATTCCATCGAGCGCGCGGGCCATTTCTTCCTCCCGGCGTACGATTCCCACCAGCTCCTGCATCATCTCCTGAAGAGCGCGCTGCACCTGATATGGCCCTTCGGCCGAGTTGTCGGTCATCGCGCGCTCGAACGGCTCGAGTGCCGCCTTTGCCGCAATGTCCACAGCTTCCGGCTGCAGGCTTACCGGCGGCGTACCGGCGGCAAACTTCGCTGCGTATTCCCCGGCCCGTTTCCCAAAAACGAGGAGATCGGAAAGTGAATTGCCGCCAAGCCGGTTGGCGCCGTGAAGCCCGGCCGTGGATTCGCCGGCGGCGAACAGTCCGCGAACCGTGGACATCTGCGTGTCGCCGTCAACCCGTATGCCACCCATGGCGTAATGCGTCGTCGGCCCCACCTCCATCGGCTCGGCGGTGATGTCGATGTCAGCCAGCTGCTTGAACTGATGATACATGCTGGGCAGCTTCTTTTTGATGTGCTCCGGAGCGTTGCGGACCTTCGATTTGATCCACGAGATGTCGAGAAAGACGCCCCCGTGCGGGCTGCCCCGCCCTTCGCGCACTCGGCGGATCGGACCAGAACGCCTTGTAGTAGGCACCGCGGTAGTAGTAGCAGGTGACTCTGAAGCCGGCGGGGAAAGGAAGTATCAGAAGGGCCGGCGAGAATGGCACGGGCCACCACGTCGGTTTTTGCCCCAACCAGCTCGCCGGAGAATCGCCAAAGAGGAGTGGCGAGTAAAACGGAGAGAGATAATTCCCAAACGCAAAGTGGGCGTTTTGAAACGCCGCCCACGTTGCGTACCCGACGAAAGCGGAGAGAACGGTGAACACAACCAGCGGCTGAATCCACCACGGATCGCGGCGCAGAGTCTCGCCCCATCGGCGGCGCTTCAGCTGGACCACCTGCGTCGCCATAGCGCGGCTATTTCGTTTCTGTCGGCGTCTTGTCAGCCAGATAGAGCTCGAGGTAACCGCATTCCTCGCAGACAAACGGCATCACGATGAGACCCGAGCCCGGATCGATCCTGCCGCCGGAGCCCGCCGTCGTCGCGCCTTCCACGTTCGACAGCGCCTTGAACCGCTCAGTGCGTGTCATGCGGGTCTTGGGGTGATTCAGGCAAAAACGCTTTCCGTCCTTGAGTGGCATGCGCGATTCCTCTTGATGAAGAAGTCTGTGGATCAAGAGGCAAATGTATGGCTGTGGCGGGATGCCAGCCAGCACGCGCACCGCAAAAAAAAAGGCCGCCTCATCGGCGACCTTCTTTTTTGCCCTGTCCTGCTCAACCGCGCTGGGACGCCGCGCCCTTTCCCTTCTGGCCGCGGTTTTCCATCTGCTGCTTCCTCTGCGCCTGCGCTGCGTCGAATTTCACGCGCTGCTCAGGCGTCAGCACGTTCCGGATCTCCGCCTGCTCCTGCGTGCGAACCGTGAGCATCCGCTGACGGAGCTCCGGCGACATGTTTCCGAAACCACCGCGCCATGCGGTGTCGCCTTTCTGGCGAAGCACTCGGGCGCTGTCGCGCTTGAGACGCATTGCGCCAGGTGTCGCGGCCTGCGGCCTGACCTGACTGCGGATGCTCTCGAACTGCGACCGATACTTCTCGTGAATCGCCTTGATCTGCGTCTTCTGGGCCTCCGTCAGATTCAGATCCTTGGCCATCCGGCCCTGGAAGTCACCGCGATGGCGCATCCCGAATCCCGGACGTTGACCCAGCTTCTGACCCTGCGAGGCAGCAATGCCGGCAACGCCGGCCACTCCAATGAGCAACGCGGCCCCAAGGGCCACGGCATGAAATCTCGACATCAAATCCTCCGTCTGTTGTATGTGCGCGCACAACGCGCGCAGTTACATAGGTAGACGAAGGTTCTAAACAGATGTTAAGGCTGGATTGAAGCGGCTGGCGAGGATTCCTGGGGTTAACCGGCAGCGGCGGCGGGAACCGCCCCAAACCGACGCTCCCGGGCGTGAAACTCCTCAACTGCCTCTCTCAGGTCGGCCTGCGAGAACTCAGGCCACATCCGCCGCATGAAGTACAGCTCGGCGTACGCGCATTCCCAGAGAAGGAAGTCGCTCAGTCGCTGCTCGCCGCCCGTGCGGATGAGAAGATCGACATCCCGCGACTGGCCCACGCCGTGGTCAACGTGGGAGAGCATGTCGGCGAACTCCTCCCGGTCCAGATTGCCACCCGCTGCGGGGTGTCGGATCAGACGCTCGGCAGCCCGGATAATGGCGTCCCGGGCGGAGTAGTCCACGGCGATGCGAAGGTCGAGCGTACGACCGTGCTTCGTTGCCTGCTCGGCATTCGTGATTGCCCGAAGCAGCTCCGCGGGGATCCGGTCCCGCCTGCCGATGATCCGCATTCTCACTCCGTTGGTGACGCATCGCGCCACCTCGGAGACGAGATACCGCCGGAACAACCGCATCAGGAGCCCGACCTCTCTCGACGGCCGCTGCCAGTTGTCGGCCGAGAATGCGTAGAGGGTCAGCGTTCCAATCCCGCAGTCCGGCGCGGCCTCGACAATTTTCTTGACGGTGCGCGCGCCAGCGATGTGCCCCGCTGTTCGCATCTGCCCGCGTGCGGTGGCCCAGCGGCCGTTGCCGTCCATGATGATCGCGACGTGGATGCCGCGCGGAGATTCGTGCTTCATGGGTGATATGGGTTCAGTCGGAGCTATCGATCCCGCGTTGCGCGGATCAGCGCTTCCATGTGGTCGAGGTACCGCTCGAGCGCCCGGCGTCCGGTTGGGGTGAGCCGATACTTCGTCTTGGGCATGCGCCCCTCGAACGACTTCGTGCAGGTGATGTAGTCGGCCTCTTCGAGCTTGCGGGCGTGAACGCTCAGGTTCCCATCAGTGGTCGTCATGAGCTTCTTGAGATCGCTGAACGAAAGCGAATCGTTGACCGCCAGCGCGCTGACGATGCCGAGCCGCAGTCGCTCGTGGATGAGCCGGTCGATCTCCCCGGATTTCTTTGCTGCTGCCGCGCGTCTCAGGCCGCTTCCACGCGCCGTATCATGCGTGCGGGCGTCATCCCGCGCCGCGCCATTCTTAGCCACCGTGTCTCCTGGCGATTGTGATGCCGAATGCAATGTGAAGTCCGCCGAATGCCGCGCCCATGATCCACTGATTCCACGACAAAGGCGTGAACAACGCGAGGACACCCGCCGCCATGAAGCAAAGCCCCATCACCGGCACTATCTGAACCGAGAACGCGCCTCCCGCCACGACCGCCGTGCCGTAAAGCAGCAGCCACATGCCCGGAATGGCCTCGGTGAGGCCACCCCGATACATCACCAGCGTCAGCAGTGCGCCGACGATCATCGGCGGCGAAAAGCTCAGAACGAACTTCCGCGCCGGCCCGGAGAGAAGGGGCATTTTCGCGCGACGCGCCTTGCGGACGATTGCCGGCAGCATCACCACCGGCGCCAGAACTGCCGATACGAGCCACACCTGAAGGACGCCAACTGATGTCGGCTGCCGGGCGGCCACTGCCGCCACAACTGCCGCCAGCACTCCGACTGCCACCATTCCCCACCCCGACACGGCGGTGAACGAACCGGCGGCTTCCATGGTATTCCTTATGAAAGCGAGATTGTCCATGGCCCGCACGTGCAGCGCGGGGGGCTCGGCGGGAGAGGGCGGACGCAGTGGCCTGACGGATGTCATACGCATATTCTACGGCCTGGCCTCGATGAGTGTCAAGTACTTTACGCGATAAAGTGAAAACGTGCCTGCGCCCGTTTCAAACCGCCAGCCGGTCAGCCGATGGAGATTGGACCCGGAAGCGGATCGCTGGCCGGAAAACTCTGCTCGACCATCTTGTCGAGCCGACGCTCGTCGATCGCATCGGACAGAAGCGTCACGAGACTCGCAGAAAACGCCGGAAGATCTTCCGGCTTCCTGCCGGTCAAAAGCTTCTGGTCGATCTGCACTCCCCGGTCCACCCACGATCCGCCTGCCTCACGGATCTCGTCGGCCAGCTCCTCGTGCGAGGTGAGCGTGCGTCCCTGCACCGCGTCGGCCTCGACCAAAAGCCTCGGCGCGTGGCAAATCGCGGCAACCGGCTTGTCCGCTTCCATGAATTCCCGCACAAGCCTTACAGCCGCGGTATTTGCGCGGAGCGCTTCGGTATTCTTGAGGCCGCCTGGAATGACCAGTGCGTCGAAATCACGGACTGACACATCAGCGGCGAGTGCATCGACCTTGAAGGTGTCTGCCTTCACGTCGTGAATCAGCCCCTGTATCGACCCTTTCTTTATGGACACAAGCGTGACATCGGCGCGCGCTTCCTTGAGAACCTTCCACGGCGCTGTCAGCTCCACCTGCTCGACTCCATCCGTAGCCAGCATCGCTACCTTCCGGCCCGTCAGATCTCCTACCATTCAACTCCCCCGCTCGTATTACCCCGACTTGCCAACGAAAGAATCCCGTCCGTCAGAAAGAGAGTCAGAAAACGTGCCATGGTTGGTCACAACCCATCCATCAAAACATAGCCGACCGACGGCCTTTTGGGCGGGTTGAACGCCGACTCGGCTTCCTGAATGAAGTAAGCGCCCCAAAGCGCCATATTTCGTTCATGCCATTGGTGGATTTGTACGGACACGAGGAGCTTCGGGCGCTTCTGGCACGTAGCGTGATGGCCGGCCGCCTGCCGGGGAGCATCCTGCTCCATGGCCCGCGCGGGGTGGGCAAACAGCGGCTGGCGTTGTGGCTGGGCCAGCTTCTCCTGTGCACTGGCGACAACAAGCCGTGCGGCAAATGCCGGAGCTGCGAGTATTCGCGGAATCTTACCCATCCGGATCTTCACTGGTATTTTCCGCGGCCCCGGCTCAAGGATCCCGACCCTGGTCTCACCGACGTGGTGGCGGACTACCAGGATGCGATTGTCGAGCGCCTGGCGAACGGCGGGCTTTACGCCGCTCCGCCGGGAAACGAAGCGATCTATGTCGCGACCGTTCGAGCGCTCGTCCAGCAGGCGTCATTGTCGCCGGCAATGGCGACGAAAAAGGTGTTCGTCATTGGCGACGCCGAGCAGATGGCGCCCCGGGAGGGCAATGAGGAATCGGCGAACGCTTTTCTCAAGTTGCTCGAGGAGCCGTCGGCAAAGACCACCCTCATCATGACGTCCAGCGAGCCCGGAGCACTGCTGCCCACGATCAGATCCCGCGCGGTGTCGGTGCGGGTGGCTCCTTTGCCGGAGAGCTCCGTTCGCGCATTTCTCGCGGACCCCCGCGTGTCGGCTGCCCTCGACGAGGCGGGACTTCCCAAATCTGCCTCCGAGCGG
>DATBZT010000044.1:0-7053 GCA_036513055.1 Gemmatimonadaceae bacterium
CGTTCGGCCTCACGGACAAAACCGCCAACTAGCCGGGTTCCCCGCCCGCAAATCTGCCACAGAAACACCGAAACACAGAAAGCCATGTGGTGTTTCAAAGAGTCCGGCCCGTTTTGACGGAGCCCTTTTTTGTTGCTTTTAAACTACAACGGCAAATGCGACTGGAGATTGCGCCACGCTCCGTCGGCAACGAGCGCAGTCCACAAAAAACATTCAGTAGTTTTCAGTGTTTCTGTGTTTCTGTGTTTCTGTGGCAGGCTCGTGCTTAACTTGATCTTGCACCGCGAGCCGGTCCCGGCATCGCATCCATCCCACCTCTGATTCTCTAAATGGCCCGTATTCTCCGCCGCGCAGACGACGTCCCCCGGCGCTCGCTCTGGGAGCGGGTAAAGGACATTGCGCTGATGGACCTGAGCGTCGTCACTCGTGGCGGCGCGGTTCAGGGATCGCTGGAAAAACTCGAGGAAGTACTCATCGAGGCCGACTTTGGAGTGGCAACGAGCATGCGGCTCGTCGAGGATGTCGAGCGGCAGGCACGGCGGGGTATGCTCCGGACGCAGGACGCTTTCCTCTCCGCTCTCGAGGAAGCGGTGGCCAGCTCGCTCGGCGCCGACGGCGACGACACGTCGCTTCACTTTGCTCCCGAAAAACCCACAGTGATTCTCGTGATCGGCGTGAACGGTGCCGGCAAGACTACGTTCATCGGCAAGCTCGCCGCGCTCATGGCAGCGCGCGGGAAGAGCGCGCTCGTCGGCGCGGCCGACACGTTTCGCGCCGGCGCCATCGACCAGCTGAGGACCTGGGCCGAACGGAGCGGTGCTGAATTCGTGGGCAGCAAGGCCGGCGCAGATCCGGCGTCAGTGGCCTTCGACGCGATCGATGCAGGTGTCACGCGAGGGCGTGACGTCGTCATCGTCGATACCGCGGGGCGACTTCATACGAGCTCCGACCTGATGGACGAGCTGCGGAAGATCCACCGCGTGATCGGCAAACGCATTCCCGGTGCTCCGCATGAAACACTGCTCGTCCTCGACGCGACCATCGGACAAAATGCCGTTGCCCAGGCGCGGACATTCGCTGCCGCCATTCCGATCACCGGCCTGGTGATGACAAAGCTCGACGGAACAGCGAAGGGAGGAATCGTACTCGCGGTGAGGGAGGCTCTCGGGGTTCCAGTGAAATTCATCGGCACAGGAGAGACAATGGCCGACATCGAGCCGTTCAACCCGGTGGCATTCGCGCGCGAGCTGGTAGAGGGCTAGGGATTGGGCGAGGAGGGGCAGCGGACGCGACCGTCCGGCAAGCTGTACCTCGACATGCCCGTCACCTACCTCAAGGGCGTTGGCCCGAGGCGCGCCGAAGCGCTTCGCCGCCTGGGAATTGTCACGGCGCGCGATCTTCTCTTTCACGTGCCTCACCGCTATGAGGACGCGAGCACCGTCAGCCCCATCTCGGCGCTCGAGCCGGGCATGGACGCTACCATAGTGGGCCGCGTGGTGTCGAAGGGCATCATCCCCACGCGGCGAGGACTTCGGATCTTTCAGGCCGTCGTGCGGGACGACAGCGGCGTGATCGAGGCGGCGTGGCCGGGTCAGCCATTTCTCGATCGCTCCATCTCCAAGGACGACACGCTGCTTCTCACGGGCACCGTCCGATTCTTTCACGGCCGCCAGCTGCAGCCGCGCGAGTACATCAATCTCGGGAGCGAATCTGGAAGTCTGAAGGAAGGACGTGTGCTGTCCGTCTATCCCGCAACGGAAGGTCTGTCATTCAAGGTGATTCGCGGAATAGTCGACGAGCATCTCGACGTGCTGCTCCGTTCCGTGAAGGAGTATCTGCCCGCCGGCATGCTCCGCGTCGCAGCTCTCCCGCCACTTCCGGATGCCCTTCGGATGGTGCACCGGCCGGCAACGATTGCCGAAGCGCTCAGGGGCCGATCGCGACTCGCCTTCGAGGAGCTCTTGTTTGTGCACATCCTTCACCGCCGCGCGAACGCCCTCGCCCGCGAACGGCGCGGAGGGATTGCCTTCGAGAACCGTCGGGAGCTCACCACCGCTCTCAAGGCCAATCTGCCCTACAAGCTCACCGGCGCTCAGACAACGGCGATACGAGAGATCGTCGCCGACATGTGCAGCGATCGCAAGATGCACCGTCTGCTGCAGGGCGACGTTGGAAGCGGCAAGACGATCGTTGGTCTCTTCGCGGCGCTGCTGGCGATGGAGAATGGATATCAGGCGGCGCTGATGGCGCCGACAGAGCTGCTTGCCGAACAGCATTTCCAAACGATATCGGGACTGCTCGATCCGCTCGCGATCAGCCCGTTGCTCGTGACCGGCGGAATGCCTGCCCCGGAGCGGCTGAAGGCCGCCCGCCTGATGGCCGGTGACGCGCCGGTACTCGTCATCGGCACGCACGCGCTCGTCCAGGAGAGCGCGACCTTCGCGAAACTCGGATTCGTCGCAATCGACGAGCAGCATCGCTTCGGCGTCGAGCATCGAGCGGCACTCGCTGCAAAGGGCGAAGCGCCCGACGTTCTGCTGATGAGTGCGACGCCGATTCCGCGTTCACTCGCACTGACGCTATACGGCGACCTGGACGTGAGCACACTCGACGAGCGGCCCGCCGGCCGCCAGCCTGTGACGACCGTGATGCGGCCGGAGAAAACGCGCGAGAAAGTTCTCGAGTTCGTCCGCCGCGAGACGGACTCGGGACGTCAGGCGTACATCGTCTATCCGGTGATCGAGGAGTCGGAAAAAACAGATCTCAAGGCGGCGACGACGATGTTTCAGCAGCTCTCGGAAGGCGTCTTTGCCGGCAAACGCGTGGCGCTGCTGCACGGCAGGCTGCCATATGCCGTGCGCGATTCAACCATGCGGGCGTTCCGCGACGGTTTGATCGACGTCCTCGTTGCCACGACAGTGATCGAGGTGGGAATCGACGTGCCCAATGCCACGGTGATGCTCATCGAACATCCGGAGAGATTCGGCCTGTCGCAGCTTCATCAGCTGCGCGGCCGTGTGGGCCGCGGGGCGGAAGCCTCTTATTGCATCCTCCTGGGAGACTACGGCCCCGACTCGGCCGAGCGACTTCGCATTTTCGCGGGCACGGAAGATGGGTTCGAGATCGCGCGCGCAGACCTTCGCATCCGCGGCATGGGAAATCTGTTCGGGGAAGAACAGAGCGGCGCGCCGACCTTTCGAGTGGCCGATCCGATCCGCGACGAAGCGTTGAACGTCCTCGCGCGGGAAGCCGCGGAGCTCCTGCTGCATGCGGATCCCGAGCTCAGCGAACCGGCGCATGAAGGAATCCGCCGGGTCCTTTCCTCGCGCTATTCGCGAGCGATGCAGCTCTTCAGAGTCGGCTGAGGCCGCCTATCGACCGGGGTTCGCCAGGCGCTTCTTGATGCGCTCCAGCTCGGCATTGGCCTTCGCGAGCTGATCCCTCAGCGCCGCAATTTCTTCTTCACGCGAGATGAACACGGTATCGCGGCCGTTCACCTGGCGCGGCGCCTGCGCCTGCCGGACGGACTGAATTACCAGCGCCGAGCGGCGCAGCACCTCTGCCTGCGGCCGGTACCAGACCGTGCCTTCGGTCGCCAGATAGATGTCGAGCGCGCGAATTCCCTGGGCGATCGACGCCGTCCGGTTTGCCGGGTCGACGATGTACATCGCCCGCCAGAACGACACCTCGCGGGCCTCCGGCGTACCCGGAACACGCAGCCCGTACTCAGCGAGCACACGATCAGCTCCGACATAATCGCCGGCGTCGACCTTCGTCCGGGCACCTTCGATCGCAGCGGCAAAGCCGGCTGCGGGCGTCGGCGCCGGCGCTGCCGCCTGATGTCCAGCGCATGCGGCGACTACCAGTACAACCCCGGCCAGCAATCCCGATCTTCTCAAACGACTTCCTCCACAACCGGTGTCCGCCGGAACGGCGTTCTGCGAGTTACCACCGCCCGGGCAGGAAGAGTAATCGTGAACGTTGTGCCGACACCTACACTGCTGGAAACCGAAATGGTCCCGCCGTGCGCCTCGACTATCTCCCTTGCAATCGCCAAGCCGAGACCGGTTCCGCGCGCCGACGACTGGGCCTGGTTATTCGCCTGGTAGAACTTCTCGAATATGTGCGGAATCTGCTCCGGGGGAATTCCCGCACCGGAATCGCGCACCGTGATGGTGACTTCATTGTCCATTCCCTCCACGGCCAGCTCGACGGTGCCGCCGCGATCGGTGAACTTGAAAGCGTTGGACAGCAGGTTGCCGAGCACCTCGTTGATCCTGTCCTCATCCCACAGAACGTGAGCCGGGAGATTGTCGCCGCGAGCGACACGGAATGAGATCTCACGCTGGAGGGCAAGCACCTGGAACGACGATTCGAACGCGTGCAGAAACCTGTCGAGGTCGATTTGCCGGCGCTCGAGCTTGCCGCCGCCCGCCTCGAACCTGCTGATGTCGAGCAGGCGCTTCACCAGCCGCGTCAGTGTCTGCGCCTGCTTGCCGAGTGTTGCGCAGATCTCTCGCTGCTTCGGGCTCAGCTCACCGTAGATGTTTTCCTGAAGCAGCTCGAGGTAGCCGACGATCACATTGATCGGGGTCTTCAGCTCGTGCGATGCAACAGAGACGAACTCGGCTTTGAGCTTGTCCAGCTCGGCCAGTTGAGATGCCATTCGCTGATAACTGCCAGCGAGCCGGCCGAACTCGTCGTTCCGGCTCTCCGCCATCGGCAGCCGGTGTGTGAAATCGCCGTCGGCAACAGCCTTCATTCCTTTCTCGAGATCGTGCACCGGGCGGCTGATCGACCGAGTCAGCCAGATTGCGATGAGCGTCGCGAGAAGCAAGGCAATGGCCAGCGACCCGGCTGCCGTTCGCTGGGCGTCATCGGTGACGCCGGCGACCTTGTCGGCCTTGTCGCGCGTCTCCTCGCGCAGGCGGGCTTCGGTGCGGGCAATCAGCCGGTCGATCGTCAGCATCGCCGGGCGCGTGCGCTGCATCGAGATCTCTTCCGCAACGTTTCCGTTGCCCGCCACCGCGGCGGCGTACTCGGCGTCGGTGGATGCGCGAAGCGCAAGGATCGCGCTCCTGATCTCGCCGGGCGGGCTCAGCTTGAATCTGTCGAGCGAATCGCCAATTGACGAAAGCGTCCCCAGATTGCCGCGCATCCGCGCGAGGCTCGCACTGTCGTGCAGCAGCACGAGAGCATCCTCACTTCGTCTCACTTCGTCCGTCACCTGACGGAAGCGTCCGAGCAGGAGCGAGCCGGCGAACTCCCGGTCGCGCAGACTGCTTGTTGTCTGGTGCACGCTCTCCAGAGAACGGAGCGCGAGCAGAAGAGGAACGAGCAGAACGATCGTGATCGATACGATCCCGATTCCAAGGCGCGTTCGCAGTGTCATGCGCTGTTGACACCTCTTTGGGCCCTGTCTAGCTTGCCGCGCACTTGCCGTCTGTATCTAATCCGCAATGACTCTCCCAACGCCAAGAATTGCCGAGCTGAGCGCTCACTCCGGACACGACGTCCGTATGCGAGGCTGGGTTACGCACTTACGCTCATCAGGTAAAGTTGCCTTCATCGTCATGCGTGACGGCAGTGGAACGCTGCAGTGCGTGCTGGTGAAAGGTAGTCTGGCCCCCGAGACGTGGGAACGGTTCGCCGAACTCACACAGGAAACGACGATCGTGGTCACCGGCGGGGTACGACCTGATGCGCGTGCCCCCGGCGGCTATGAGCTGTCCGTGAGCGATCTCGAAATCACCGGTTCCAGCCCCGCGGATTATCCTATCCAGCCCAAGGAGCACGGGGTGGATTTCCTGCTCGACAACAGGCACCTCTGGCTGCGCAGCGAGCGCCAGCGGGCAATTGCGCGCGTGCGCGCCGAGGTCGAGCAGGGAATTCGCGACTTCTTCTACGAGCGCGAGTTTCTCCTCGTCGATACCCCCATCCTCACCGCTGCCATCGGAGAGAGAAGCGGTCTCTTTGCCACCGAGTACTTTGACGAGGGCACCGCCTATCTCGCCCAGACGGGGCAGTTGTACGGAGAAGCGGCGGCGGCTGCCTTTGGGAGGATTTACTGCTTCGGGCCCACCTTTCGCGCCGAAAAATCGAAGACCAGGCGGCATCTGACCGAGTTCTGGATGTGTGAGCCGGAGGTAGCCTTCAACGACTCGAACGACAACATGCGGCTGCAGGAGGAGTTCATTTCGTACCTCGTCCACCGCTGCCTCGACCGCCGCCGGCCGGAGCTTACGGAACTCGAGCGTGATCTCGCGCTACTGGAGACCGTGACGGCGCCGTTTCCGCGTATCAACTATTCCGATGCGGTCGCGACCCTTCAAGCCAAAGGCAGCGCAATTCAATGGGGCGACGACTTGGGGGCGGAGGACGAAACACTCCTCGTCGACGGGTATGACCGTCCGATTTTCGTGTTCAACTACCCCAGGGAGGCCAAGGCCTTCTATATGAAAGAGAACCCGGATGATCCCCGGACGGTTCTCTGCAACGACTGTCTGGCGCCGGAAGGCTATGGGGAGATAATCGGCGGGTCGCAACGTGAAGACGACTACGACAAGCTGCTCGACCGCATCAACGAGGAGAATCTTCCCGTGGAGGCGTACGGCTGGTATCTCGACCTCCGAAAGTACGGGACATTCGTCCATTCGGGGTTTGGCCTGGGGCTCGAGCGGACAGTTGCCTGGATCTGCGGCATCCCGCATCTCCGCGAAGCCATCGCGTTCCCCCGCACGATGAACCGGCTCAAGCCCTAAGCGTCACTCGGCGAGCTTCGCCTCGTTCCACAGCGCATCGAGCTTGTCGAGTCCGGCCTCACTCAACGGGATTCCACGCTCGCGGCACATCTCCTCGATGCGCCGGAACCGCGCCTCGAACTTCGCGTTTGCGCGATCGAGCGCGAGTGACGCGTGCACGCCGGTCTTGCGGCACAGATTGACGCAGGCGAAAAGAAGGTCGCCCAGCTCGGCCTCCAGCAGCGCGTGACTGGCATCGAGCGTGGACGCGGCCCCTGGAGCGAGTACGGGGCGGCCCTCGAGCTGTTCGCGA
>DATBZT010000045.1:0-3247 GCA_036513055.1 Gemmatimonadaceae bacterium
GACGGGGGCATCGCGCGGCCTTGGGGCACATTGTGCGCTCCGGTTGCACGAGACGGGCTATCGCGTGGTCGGTCTCGGAAGAAAGCCGGCAAAGAGCTCGCCCTTCGAGATGCGTGTGGCTGACGTTGCGGACGCGGCGTCGGTGAGCGCGGCACTCGGCGACCTCAAGCGCGACAAGTCGGTGTATGGCCTCATCAACGCCGCCGGCATCGCCTCGATGAATCTCGTGATCACCACACCGCCAGAGACCGTTCGCCGGATAATCGAGACCAACCTCATCGGCACGATCTTCTGCTGCCAGGCGGTGGCGCCGGCGATGGTGAAGCGCGGCGGCGGGCGCATCATCAACTTCTCAACGCTTGGCGTTCCGCTCGCCATCAAGGGAGAAGCCGTCTACATCGCGTCGAAGGCCGGAGTCGAAGGCTTCTCACGGGCATTTGCACGGGAGATGGCGCCCCACGGCGTGACGGTGAACACAATCGCGCCCGGCCCGATCGACACGGCGCTCATCGAAAAGGTGCCTCGGCAGAAGATCGACGAAGTCGTCGGCCGCCAACTCATACCTCGGCAGGGGGAGCCGGAGGATGTCTGGAACATCGTGTCGCTGCTGCTGTCGGCGGAGAGCTCGATGATCACTGGACAGACTATCCACGTCGGCGGGGCGTAGTGGGAATACTGGAGGAGCTGGCCAGTCGCCAGTCGAATCGTGAGCAGCCGTTCCTGATCGGGCCGTCAGGGTCGCTCACGTTCGGGCAGGTGGAGGAGACGGCCCGGCGCGATGACCTGCGCGTGCGCGACATCCAGGCCGGCGACGTGGTGGCAATCGTTGGCGACTTTGACGCCGACAGCATCGCCCTTTCGCTCCGCCTTCTCGACCTTGGCGCGATTCTGATGCCGCTTACTGCCGGAACTTTGGCGGACCATGAGTACTTCCTGGAGTCGGGAACCGCCCAGTGGGTCATTCGCGGAGCTGAGGTCGAACGTCGCTCCGAGTCGCCGGGGCAGGCGCCCAATCCACTGATTGCCGAGCTGCGGCAGCGCGGCCATCCGGGGATAATATTTTTCTCCTCGGGCACCACTGGACGTCCCAAGGCAATCCTTCACGACTTCCGAAATTTCCTCGCGCGCTACGCGGTGCCGCGACCAGCGCTCAGAACGCTCAATTTTCTGCTGTTCGACCACGCTGGCGGGATCAACACGCTGCTTTACACCCTGTTCAACAGCGGCGTTGTCGTTGTTCCCTCGCAGCGAACGCCGGACGCGATTGCGGCCGACATCAGGCGGCATTCTGTTGAGCTGCTACCCGCAACGCCCACGTTTCTGCGGATGATGCTCCTTGGCGGATTATTCGACGAGGATCGCTACGCAACGTTGCGCGTGATTACGTACGGTACCGAAAGGATGGACCAGGGCACGCTGGACCTGCTTTGCGCGAAGCTGCCGCGAGTTGATTTTCGCCAGACTTACGGGCTGTCGGAGCTGGGCGTGTTTCAGGTGAAGTCCCAGGCCCGTGACAGTCTCTGGATGCGCATTGGCGGTGACGGAATCGAGACGCGCATCACGCACGGCGTGCTTCACATCCGGTCTGCCAATCGGATGCTCGGCTACCTGAACGCGCCGTCGCCATTTGTCGACGGCTGGTATGACACGGGCGACATAGTCGAGGAGAGCGACGGATACATCAAGGTCGTGGGGCGCGAAAAGGAGATCATAAACGTCGGCGGCCTCAAGATTCTTCCCGGAGAGGTGGAGCGGGTCGCCCTCCTTTATCCCGGAGTGGTGCGAGCGAAGGCTCACGGCGTGGCCAACCCCATCACCGGCCAGCACATAGAGATTACCGTCGAACCGGAGTCCGGCGTATCGCTCGACCGCCGCGTGCTCATGGCGCACTTTCGCCGCCACCTCCAGAAGCAGCTTTGCCCATCCAGGGTAACAATTGGCCAGGTGTCGGTCAGCCACCGTTTCAAGCAGCAGTGAACGACGCCCGCACGCCCGGAAGCCAGCAGCAGGAGCTGTCCGCTCGCATCTCGGAAATGCTATCGCGACTGGGAAGCGGCCCGATGTTTGTACACTCTGACCCGTTTCGCGCGGCGAGACTCGTGGTCCGGTCACGCGACCGCGACGCGATAGTCGATTCGCATCTGGCCCTGATCGCCGCCGGAGCCCTGGACAGAGCGATCTGGATGCCTGCGTTCAACTACGATTTTTCCCGCACCCGATCGTTCGACGTGACCCGCGATCCTTCACAACTCGGTCCAATCCCGGAGCGATTTCGCGTTACCAGGGCGGAGTGGAGAACGGAAATCCCAATCTTTTCGGCGGCTGGAACCGGGTTGTGTCCACCGATTGCATGGTCGGATATGACCGATCCCTTCGGCGCCGAGTCGATCTTTGCGAGGCTGGTCGAAGCAGACGGCGTGATTTTCTATTACGGTGACACTTTTCATTACAACACAATCGTGCACTACGCTGAGCGCCTGACAGGCGGACCACCATACCGCTACGACAAGATTTTCCCGGGGACGGTCACCCGCCACGATGGATCGATTGTTCCCGGATCACTCAACTACCACGTGCGGCCGCTGGGCATGGGCCTGGAGTATGACTGGCCGGCAATTCTTTCCCGCGCACTTGATGCTAGAGCGTGCGTTCGGCTCGACAGTCATCCCGAGGTTCTGGCTTCATCCGCATCGACGCTGACGCAGTTCCTCGTAGAAGAAATGCGAAAGGATCCGCTTGGGCTCCTCGACTCCGCCACGCTGCGCTGGGTCGAACCGACCCTCCACAAGCTGGGCCGGCGCTTTGTCATGGAAGATTTCGAGGTGGCTGCATGAGGCTGGCAATTCTCGCGAACGACAAGAACAGTTTTGTCCGTCCGCTCGCCGAAGGCCTGGCGAGGATGGCGACGCGATGCGGGGCGACGGCGGAGATCCATTACGACGGTCTGGCAATGCTGTCGTTGCCGGTCAACATGACATGGCGATCTCCCCGCTCGGCCGCGTCTACAGCCTTGCGGCTTCTGCGCAATCGCCGGCGGCTCAGTGAGTTTGTCGAGCGGCTCCGGGACGTCGACGCGATTGTCGTGGTTGCCCATGTACCTTTGAGTCTTACGCGAGACAGCCTCAAAAACGTCGAGCTTCTACGCGAGATGCTGCCCGGTTGCCCGATTGTGAACTACGATCTGGTCTACCTGCCCACAGTGGAGAAATGGGGCGCCGCAATGCTTCGTGGAGAGCCGACGGGGCTC
>DATBZT010000046.1:0-6996 GCA_036513055.1 Gemmatimonadaceae bacterium
TCCAGAAGAAAATGAAGAAGTGGGACAAGCCGTACGAGGAGATCTACGACTTGCTCGCGATCCGCGTCCTCGTGGAGTCCGTCCCCGACTGCTATCACGCGCTCGGTGTGATCCACGATCAATTCACGCCGCTTCAGGAGCGCATCAAGGACTACGTCGGGCAACCCAAGTCGAACGGCTACCAGTCTCTTCACACGACCATCTTTGGCCCGAACCGGCAGCTGTTCGAAATCCAGATCAGAACGCGCGAGATGCATCGCACGGCCGAGTATGGGATTGCCGCCCACTGGCGATTCAAGGAAGATGCGAAGAGCGCCGACGAGCTCGACCGCGCCCTGCACTGGTTCCGCCAGGTGCTGGAGCTGCAGCTCGACGCGAAAACTCCCGATGAGTTCCTCGAGTTCCTGAAGCTCGATCTCTATCAGGACGAGATCTTCGTATTCACACCCACGGGAGATGTGATCCAGCTCCCGAAGGGAGCGACGCCGATTGATTTCGCCTTCGCCGTGCACACCGAGGTCGGATTGCACGCCTGCGGTGCACGCATCAACGGTCGCCAGGCGACGCTCGCCCGCGAGCTGAAGAATTCGGACACCGTCGAGATCATGACCGCTCCGTCGGCGCGCCCCAGTCGCGATTGGCTCTCCCACGTTCGCACGGGGCGCGCGCGTCACAAGATCCGCCAGCGGCTGAGGCTCGAGGAGCAGACGACCTCGGAGAAACTCGGCCGCGAGATATTGAATCGCGAGGTCAAGCGGCGGCGACTGCCAAAGCCGGATGATGAGCAGCTCGCCTCTGCCGCCAAGGCATTGCGGCTCAACGATGCGAACCATCTCATAACGTCCATCGGACAAGGCGACCTGGGGATCGTGCAGGTGCTGAAGCACCTGTACCCGGACTCGGATATGACCGGTGCACCGGCGAAGGCGGGCCCGCTCGACTGGCTGGTGGACAAGATGCGTGGCAGCCCGAAAGGCGTGCGCATCCAGGGCGTGGACGGACTGATGGTTCGCTACGCGCAATGCTGCCAGCCGGTGCCCGGCGATCCGGTGGTGGGCTACGTCACTCGGGGACGCGGCGTGAGCATCCATCGCGCGGACTGCCCGAACCTGCTCATGCTCGTGCTCGAGCCCGAGCGCCGGCTCGAGATTGACTGGAAGGAGCTGGAAGGCGAGCGGTTCATGGTGCGTCTCGTTCTCGATGCAACCGACCGTCGCGGATTGTATGCTGACCTCGCGAAGGCCGTCTCGGCCACCGATACCGACATCCGTAGCTTCGAGCTCCAGAGCTCCGACGGCCAGGTCACCGGCGCGCTGGCAGTGGAGGTCGAGAACCTTGCGCACCTCCAGCGAATTCTCAAAGCCGCGCGCAAAGTCAAAGGGGTTACAGAGGTTACGCGAAAGGAGCGGCTCGCGAGCGATAACTGACGTGGCGCGCTTGATCTTACGCCCGCGTGATTCTCAGGCATCTATGTCGGAAGTTTCAAACGGATTCGGCGGATCTAACGGATTCGGCGGATTTTTCTATGGGTACTGCGGTTCCGTCGTTCCCATAAAAAAAATGTCGCCAATTCGCATGCTTTTCGAGCCAGCCGGTCCGATCGGCCGAATCCGCCAGATCCGCGGAATCCGTTTGAACCTTCCGTCATGGATGCCTGTCGAGCGCCCCGAACAAACACCGGAACCATCCATTATATTTGATGGATGCCCAGGGTCGAATTCGATCTCGTATCCCCGTTTGAGCCGGCCGGTGACCAGCCCCATGCAATAGCGGAGCTCACCCGGGGGCTCGACCGCGGAGATCGCTTTCAAACCCTCCTCGGAGTGACCGGATCCGGCAAGACGATGACCGTCGCCCACGTCATCCGGAATCACGGCCGGCCGACGCTCGTGCTCTCCCACAACAAAACACTCGCCGCGCAGCTCTACGGCGAGCTGAAGAGCTTCTTCCCGCACAACGCCGTCGAGTACTTCATCTCGTACTACGACTACTACCAGCCGGAAGCGTACGTACCGACGACGGATACATACATCGAAAAGGACGCCTCGATAAACGAGGACATCGATCGCCTCCGGCTGCGCGCCACGTCGAGTCTCATGGAGCGCGAGGACGTCATCATCGTCGCCACCGTGTCGGCGATCTACGGACTCGGCGATCCGGTGAGCTACAGAGAGCAGATGGTCACGCTCACCAGGGGCCAGCGAATCCCGCGCGACGACATTCTGCGCTCGCTGGTCAAGATCCAGTATTCCCGCAACGACGTCGCGTTCGACCGGGCGACATTCCGGGTACGCGGGGATACGGTCGAAATCCTGCCCGCGTACGAGGAGCAGGGTGTGCGCGTCGAGATGTGGGGCGACGAGATAGAGCGCATCTCCAAGATCGATCCGCTGACGGGCGAAGTGATCGCCAATCTCGAGAAGGCTGCCATCTATCCGGCAAAGCATTTCGTCACGTCGCGCCCGACGATTCAGCGCGCGGTGGAGCTCATTCGCTCCGAGCTGGCCGAGCGGCTGAGCGAGCTTCGGAACACCGCCAAGCTGCTCGAGGCGCAGCGGCTCGAGTCGAGAACCAACTTCGATATCGAGATGATGCTCGAGATCGGCACATGCGCGGGGATCGAGAACTACTCGCGTCACCTCTCGGGACGCGCCGCGGGAGAGCGGCCGGCGTGCCTGTTCGACTACTTCCCCGAGGATTTTCTCGTGGTGGTGGACGAGTCCCATGTGACTCTTCCCCAGGTAGGCGGAATGTTCAACGGCGACCGGGCGAGAAAGCTGACGCTGGTCGAGTACGGCTTTCGCCTGCCCAGCGCGCTCGACAACCGACCGCTGATGTTCGATGAGTTTCTCTCGCTCACGCCGCGGGCGCTGAATGTCTCGGCCACGCCGGGTGAGATCGAGCTGCGACTTTCGGAAGGCGCCGTGGTCGAGCAGATCATTCGACCGACCGGCCTCGTGGATCCGGAGATCGACATTCGCCCGGTGCGCGGCCAGGTGGACGATCTGCTCAACGAGATTCGACTCCGCGAGAAAAAGGGAGAACGGATACTCGTAACGACGCTCACCAAGCGCATGGCCGAGGACCTGACCGATTATCTCCAGCAGATGGGGGTTCGCGTGAGGTACATGCACTCCGACATCGACGCCATCGAGCGAATGGAGATTGTGCGCGGACTGCGGCTGGGCGAATTCGACGTGCTGATTGGAATCAACCTGCTGCGCGAAGGGCTCGACATGCCGGAGGTGTCGCTGGTGGCGATACTCGACGCTGATCAGGAGGGATTCCTGCGGAGCGACCGGTCGCTCATTCAGACCGTCGGCCGGGCAGCGCGCCACGTGAACGGCAGGGCGATCTTCTATGCGGATCGCATGACCGGCTCGATGGAAAGGGCAATCGGCGAGACCACCAGGCGGCGCGAGACGCAGCGAGCGTACAACACCGAACACGGAATCGTTCCACGAAGCGTTACGAAAAGCACCGAGCAGGTGCGTTTCATTACCCGGGTGGCCGATGCACGTGAAGCGAGAGAGGCGCGCGAAGAAGATCGCTCGCGGCGTGTGGCGGAGTCGCCGGCGTCGTATGGGACAAAAGATCCGGCCGTGCTCATTGCGGAGCTGGAAAAAGAGATGAAGGAGGCGGCAGCGGCGCTCGATTTCGAGACCGCCGCGCGCCTCCGCGATCAACTGTTCGAGATCAAGGCAAAGGCCGACGGCTATCGCGCTCGATCGCGCGGCGCGCTGACTGGTATCCAGGTGCGCCGGTAGTGCCCGCCCACCGGCACGTCGTACCGCCTCTCGCGGAAAAGGGGCACCTCGTTCTGAACGAGGAGGAGCTGCGAGAATGGGGAAGAGAGCTTGGCCAGGCCAGCGTGCCTCCCCTGTTGATCACTCTTACCGGCGACCTGGGTGCGGGGAAGACAACCCTCGCACAGTCGATCTGTGAGGGTTACGGCGTGACCGAGCCGGTGACGAGCCCAACGTACGCGCTCGTGCACAGATACACCGCGCCGCGCTCGGCGGTCTATCACGTCGACCTTTATCGGCTCGACGACCCGTTGCAGCTGACGAATATTGGATGGGATGACATTCTGTCGGAGCATGCCCTCGTGATCGTTGAGTGGCCGGAGCGCGCCGGATGGAGAATGCCGGCCGATCATCTCCCAATCGACATCGATTACGCAGCCGACGATCCGGACAAACGACTTCTGCTGGCCGGCTGATGCCCGAGTGCACACTGGTGCTCGAAGGCTCGACTTATGGCGGCAGCGTGGCCCTGTTGAGCGACGCCGGCGTGATCGCCGAGCGAACGCTGGTTGATCTTGGTATTCCCGCCAAGGATGGACGTGAGGAAAGGGTGCTTCCGTCCGTTGCGGAGTGCCTCGAGGACGCTGGCGTTCCGGTTGGCGATCTCACCCGCGTCATCTGCGGCGCTGGTCCGGGGAGCTTCACGAGTCTGCGAATTTCGGCCTCCGTCGCAAAAGGGATAGCCGTTGGCGTCGGCTGTCCGATCTATTCTGTGTCGTCGCTGTTGCTCGCGGTCGCCGGAGTGCGCGAGACGCTGAAGGACGGGCTCTACATGTCGGTTTTGCCGGCGATGCGCGGCGAGTGGTTTGCGTTGCTCGTCGAGGTTGGTCCGAATGCCTCCATCGAGGCGCGGGGCAGTGCTTCGATAATCGGTGGAGCGCAGCTGTCGCACGTGGCAAAGGTTTTCGCGGCGACACTTCTTGGGCCGGAGCAGGCGGTCGATGCACGGCCTCACGCGCGCGCCGCGGCGGCGTTGCTGCCGCAAATCCTCGCCGCCGAGCCGGTTCCGGTCGATACGTGGGAGCCGGATTACGGCCGTCTCGCCGAAGCGCAGGTGAAATGGGAAGCGGCGCATGGCCGGCCGCTTGGAACGGGAGCTTGAGCGCGGCCGTCGAAGCGCCGGCGAGAATTCGCCCGGCATCGGCGGCCGACGTTGGCGGCGTCGCTGCCATCGAGCGCGAATCATTTGGCGATCCATGGTCGGCGGATGCGTTCAGAGAGCTTCTCGAGATGCGTGACGCTATCTTTCTTGTCGCCACGCGCGGCGTTCTCCAGACGGTTGCGGGCTACGTGATCGCGAGGGTGGTTGCTGGCGAAGCTGATGTACTCAACCTCGCCGTGAGGCCGTCCGAGCGGCGGCGTGGACTCGGCGCGGAGCTTCTGGATGCGGGACTTGCTGCGGTCACCGAGCGGGGCGCAGGCGAAGTGTTTCTCGAGGTGCGTGAGTCGAATGTGGCCGCCCTGACGCTGTACGGGTCACGCGGATTCACGGTGGTTTCGCGACGCAAAGGGTACTATCGAAATCCGGTTGAAGACGCGCTTCTGCTCAGGTGCGCGACTGAAGGATGATGGCGGCGGCTTTTCGCGTTAGCACCGTCTACAACGCAGGTTTACAATTGCTGGCGAAACCCCTCGCCGGGAGGCATCGTGAGTCGGAGTCTGAACAAGGCAAGTCTGATCGGCAATCTTGGTAACGATCCTGAAATCCGCACGACCACAGGCGGAAGCAAGGTCGCGACTTTTTCTCTTGCGACCAGCCGGTCATGGACCAGCGCCAGCGGAGAGAAGCAAGAGAAAACCGAATGGCATCGCTGCGTGGTATGGAATACCAAGGGGTCGGGTCTCGCCGACGTCGTGGAGAAGTACTGCAAAAAGGGAGACAAGCTGTACGTCGAGGGGAGAATCGAGTACAGGCAATGGCAGGACAAGGAGAACCAGACCCGCTATACAACCGAGATCAACGTTCGCGAGCTGCTGATGCTCGGCAGCGGGCAGGGTGGCGGCCGGGGCGCTGATTTCGACTCCGACTCGGACAGCTCCCGCAGCCGCGCGCCGGCACGCTCGGCCAGCCGCAGCGGGCAGAGCGGGGCGCCAAAGGACACGAACTTCGAGGATTTCCCCAGCGCGCTCGAAGATCAGGACGACGACCTGCCGTTCTAGCCGCAGGTGGTCGCGCGCCGCATCAGTCGCGGCGCGCGACCGCTCCTATTTGTCGACCGGCACATACTCCGTGAGCGAAACCCGAATCTGGCTCACTCGCATGGAGTTAAGGTTGACGCCGATGTCGAACGGCTCGTAGCCAGCGGCTCGGAATGTCAATCGGTGCGAGCCAGAGGGCTGGTCGCGCAGAGTAAAGGCTCCCGAGGCGTCAGTGATCCCGCCCGGCGATGCGCCGTCTACCGCAACTATTGCCCCTTCAATCGGCACTCCACGCGCGTTCGTCACGAACCCTTTGAGGACGGATTGACGACGTCGTACTGGCGCAGCCATCGGTGAACTCGCAGTCGAGCCGGCACTGGCCGTTCCCGCCTGATTGTTGGGTGGGAGGATAAATCCGTCGCAGACTTCCTTCCCGAAGCACGTGGGGCGCCACGCAGAGGCGGCCGTCCGATGACGCGGCCCCAATTTCCGTGACGTGCGCGGTCGGAAAACGTCTAGTTATCGGCAGGGACAACCCTTGCCTGGCCGCAAAACCGCCCGGGCACCGATCTTTCGCGGAGAGAATCTCATGAAGTCGTTCATCGTCCGTCCACGCATCATGACCGGCGGACGCAATCGGGCAAGATGTGTCGTCTCTCTCGTCTCGATCGTTGCGCTCACCGGAACGGCAGGAACGCTGTCGGCCCAGCAGCCCGCGACGCTCGCTGACTCCACACGGAAGCCGGCGCCAACGATTGTCCCTCAGTCGCCACCAGCCGAGGGTGAGGTGAGGCACCTCGTGAAGAAGGGCGACACGCTGTGGGACATCGCCAAAGCCTACCTCAAGGATCCATTCAGGTGGCCCGAGGTTTTTCAGCGGAATACCGATGTCGTCGAAAATCCGCATTGGATCTATCCCGGCGAAGTAATTCGCATCGCCAACGGGGAGGTTCGTCCCGAAGTGCTCGCCCGGCTCAACACCAAGCCTGCGCCCATAACCGAGGAGTTCGACAGAACAGTGTTTTCGCCACTTCCAGCAAGGCCGAACGAT
>DATBZT010000047.1:0-2067 GCA_036513055.1 Gemmatimonadaceae bacterium
GGCGCACGGTGTCGCCGCCGGCGGGCTTGATCTCACCGGGATCCAGGTTCTTCACAGAGACTCCGCGCTTTATGAGCTTGGTCTCAAGCGCGTCCCAGAGCGCCTGCATCTTGTAGTCGTTCTCGGCCGTGAGGGCGATTAACCCTTCCGCCCGCTTGAGCTCGATGGTCGCCGGTGATCCCTTGAAGTCGTAGCGCTGGGAGATCTCCTTCTGCGCCTGATTGACGGCGTTGTCGACCTCCTGGAGATCGACCCCCGTCGTAACGTCGAATGAAGCCTGTTGAGCCATGCGGGAAATGTAACTCGCGAGTGCAGAGGAGCCCTACTTGCGACCCGCTTTTTGATATGTTCCGATCAGCTCTCCCGAATCGACGACGTGGCCCTTCATCGCCCGCTCGAGATCTGCCTTGGTCGGAGATGACAACCCGGCAAGCTCGGCGTCGAGAGCGTACAGCTTGAAGAAGTAGCGATGTCGCCCGATTGGCGGGCAGGGCCCGCCGTATTCCGCCTTGCCCCAATCGTTTTTCCCCTGCACTGCTCCCTTTGGCAGCGCGGCCTTCGCTGCGTTCTCCGACAGCGCTGTTGCTGTCGCCGGCAGATTGTAAACCACCCAATGCACGTAGACGCGCTGCGGCTTCGCGGGGTCCGGCGCATCAGGATCGTCGACGATGAGGGCGAATGTCTTCGTGTTCGCGGGCGCACCCGACCAGGAGAGTGGCGGCGAAACGTCCTGGCCTTCGCACGTGTATCGGGACGGAATCGATCCGCCCGGCTGGAACACGGAGGATGTGAGTTTTAGCGTCATTGCCCTGTTCACCGACGCAGAATGAGTGCCGTCATCGATCCGAGCTCATCATCGCGTCTTCACCGCCAAATGCCATCACCGCGACTCCAGGGACATAAGTCACGGCAACAGCCCACGCGATCGCGGTCGCAACGCACCAGGGGCGCCGCCGGAAGAGTCCATAAGCCGCAGCGAGGCCGATGACGCCATAGAGAAATACGCCCGCGGTGACGGTTTTTTGGACAGGAGTTCGAGAAGGATCCCACTCCGTTACCCCGTTGTAGATCCCGACGACACCGGTGAAGACAAGGAGCGCGAGTGAGAGAACCCAGGCGATCTTGCGCCCCATCAGCTGCTCAGACGCCTACATGCCGGAGCGCGAGCTGCTGAAGCCGCTGCTCGAGAGTCCCCAACGTCAGACACGACAGCGTGCCCTTACTCGAGCTGATGTCCTCGGCGTACGCAGTGAGCGTAGTCTCCACTTTCGAGCCACTCCCGTTCGGCGTCGCGCGCGAGACGAGCGACATCGTTATGCGATAGTTATCGGCCGCCTGCCCCGTAGTTGTCGTCCCGCATCCGAGATAGTCGCTGACCGGCCGACCGGCCAACCGATACATCTTCGTAAAGTTTCTGTTGCCCACTTCGCCAGTCTGCGGATTCCACAGCTTCACTTCTATTCCAAGATCGGCGTACGCGGCGCTGAGCCCGGACATCATCGCAGCCGGCGGTGTGTTCACAGTTGTCGCATCAGAGGTCTGGGTGGCGTCCGTCTGACGAACACCGCTCCCGGTCGCGATCGCCCGGTTGTTGTGTGCAGCACCTTGGGTTGTAGCGCTCGAGCAGGCGCCGAGCGAAGCCATGGCTGCGGCTGCGACCAGGGTCGAACAGTATGAGCGCATCATGAGGTTTTTTGTGTGGGCCTTCGAGGTTGTTCAGAAGGCCTGTGGAGGGGCGTTAGCAATACTCGACTACCCTCATGTCAGTGCAACTACAGGACCGAATCTGCCTCTCCGGTGGCGCACGGAAGAGTCAGCTACCCGAGGAACGATTCCAGCGAGCGTCGGCGCGAATTATGGCGCAGCTTGAGCAGCGCCTTCTCCTTGATCTGGCGCACGCGCTCGCGGGTGATCTGGAGCAGGGTGCCGATATCCTCGAGCGTCATCGGTTCGGCGCCATCGAGCCCGAAATAGAGACGGAGAATCTTGGATTCGCGCTCCTTCAACGATGACAACGACTCCTCGATCGCCTCCGACAACGCCTTCTCGAACGTGATCTCGTCCGGC
>DATBZT010000048.1:0-6101 GCA_036513055.1 Gemmatimonadaceae bacterium
ATGACGTTCAGATTCGATTTCGCAATCCTCCTTGCCGGCATGGTTTCCGTTGCTGCAGTGCATACCCTTCCGGCCCAGGACCTGGGCATCGACGTCGGCAAGCGTGCGCCCGCCGCGGTTGTGCAGACGCTGGACGGAAAACAGCTCGACATCGGGCAGTACGTCGGCAAGACGCCGATGCTCATCGAGTTCTGGGCGACATGGTGCCCGCTGTGCCGCGAACTCGAGCCCTCTTTGATAGCGGCGCAAAAGAAGTACGGGTCCAGAGTGAAATTCATCGGCGTCGCGGTCGCGATCAACCAGTCGCCCGAGCGAGTGAAGGCGTACACAGCGAAACATGGACTCGTGCACCAGATAGTGTTCGACACTGAGGGCAACGCCGCCACCGCCTATGACGCGCCCGGCACATCGTATGTCGTCGTCGTGGATCGCACCGGCAAGGTTGTTTACACCGGGCTCGGTGGCGACCAGAATCTCGAAGCGGCGATAAAAAAGGCGCTCTAGAAAGAGCGCCTTTTTCCTGGCAAGCTGTGCGGCCGCTTCCCGTTAATGAGTGGCCGTGTCTGCAGGAACCGGCTCAAGCTTGTCTATCATTGCGCCAAGATCCGTGTAGTCCTTCGCCGCGAGCACGTGAAACGGCCGCTGGATGAAAGCAATTTTCCCGTCCGGGCCCACGACGAACAGCGTGCGGGTGTCCGTTTTCCGCGTCACATCGTAGGTGTCGTAGAGAGTCCCCACCTTGCCGCCAACATCGCTGGCGAAGAGCATCGGGAAATTCTCGTCATGCGCCCACGACGCCTGCGTGGTGTCTGCATCGACGCTGATGCTGATCACCGCGACTTTGCGTCCGTTATTGAATAGCGTGGCGTACTGATCACGGTACGCCTCCATTTGGATGGTTCAGCCTTTTGTCCGCGCCTGATAGAAGAATGCGAGGACAACAGTCTGACCGCGGTAATCGGAGAGCCGCACCGGAGTTCGCAGAAGTCCGTAGCGCGTTGATCCGGGAAGCGTGAAATCAGGCGCAATGCTTCCCACCGCGGGCCCGTTGGCTCCCGGGGCCGGCGCAGCCGGCGGGGGCGCCACCTGCGCGGCCGCGATTAGTGGCGTCGCCATCAAGGCCATCACCAGGACCATTTTCGAACCAGTCATTTGCATAGCGGCTCACCATAGTGAAAAAACGCTGTCAGCCCTTTGGCCGACAGCCCGTCGTTCTGCTGTGCTACCTCAATCTTACGCGTTGCGCACCGGCTCCTGCCAGTGTGAAACCGGTCTGTGTGCAAACCGTACGGCAGATATGGCTGTCCAAACGGACGGCTACCATCAACCACGAGTGTCCCCATGATCGGCATACGAATGCTCAGACGGATCGCGACGTGGACCGCCGTCGTCCTCGCAGTCTTCATCCCGGGAAGGGTGAGAGCGCAGTACGACGCCTACACCGCTCCGAGAAACGCAGTGGTGAACACGGCCGGCGCCCGGCTGATCAAAGTCAGCGCCGGCGCCGGCTTTCTGCACATCAACGGGCGATCCGGAACAACGCAAGTTCAGGTGACGGGTGTCGCCCGCGCCTCGAGCAGACAGATCCTCGACCAGATCAGACTTGTGGCCGAGCGGCAGGGAGACGTGGTGATGATCAAGATGGTTGTGCCGGAGGAGACCAGCTCTTTCTGGAATCTTCTCCGCGGCAACTTCTACCAGGCTCTCGACCTGACGATAGAAGTTCCGGCCGGTCTTCCGCTGGACGTCAGCGACGGCAGCGGCGAGACGACGATCAAGGGAACCGGCCCGGTGACGATTGTCGACGGCTCCGGCGATCTCGAGCTGTCGGGGATAGGGGGCAAGGTCAATATCACCGACGGATCGGGGAACATCACCATTCGCGGAGTCGATGGCGATGTCTACGTGGATGACGGCTCGGGCAACATTGACGCGAACAACGTCACCGGCAACTTTACGATTGGTGACGACGGTTCCGGCACCGTCGACATCGTGGGCGTTGGTGGTACGATGCGCATCAACCAGAAAGGGTCGGGGCCTGTCAACGTGAGCAGGGTCGGCGGTGACTTCGTCGTGGACTCGAAGGGCAGCGGCTCCATCAGCTACGACACGGTCAAGGGCGCGGTGACCATTCCGGAGCGCAAAAGGCGGTCTCGCGGTTAGCCGCCCGAGCGGAGGCGCAAGTCAACAACGAGTGTTTCCGCGACAAGCCCTTCTGGTGGGGCTGGCAGTCTCTGGCGTGAAGAGTGCAGACTGAGGTGTATCAGACTGGCCAGCACGGCCGCGGGAAGGGGTTCTTCTCGTACCCATCGACGAACACAGGAGTTTCAAAAGTGAACCGAAAACTGATCTCTCTCGCTACGGCAATCGTTGTCATGGTGATATCGACCGCTGCGGCCGCGCAGGCGCCAGCGGCATCACACAGCCGGGCAGAGCACGCTGCCGGGCCAACGGTCGCCGCCAGCACCGTGGGCATCCGCGCGCCATCCGTGGCAGCGAGGACGACTGCGACGGCCTCACGTGACCCGCACATGGGTGCCGGCACGAACATCGCCCTCATGGTTGTGGGCGGAGCCGCACTGATTGTCGGCGCGATCATCGGTGGCACGGCTGGAATTCTGATCGCCGTGGCCGGCGCTGCCGTCGGACTGTACGGACTCTACGGCTTCATTCAGTAACGCCGCTTTCGTCGGATTGCGTCCGGCACAGAAAAAAGTCCGGCCGGGATAGCTGGCCGGACTTTTCTTACGCGAACAGGCCACCGTATTTGGCGGCGTGCACGGTCTCATCGGTCTTCACCGGTCTCCTGTCCAATTCCGATTTACCGGCAGAGTGGCCGGCTTCGGGATCAGTCAGGGATAAAAGAGCGTCCCGGAGCTCACGAGCACCGACGCACCGCCAACGCGTATGGCCGTCACAGTCCCACCGGTGACGTCGGTCTCCACCTCCAGCCGGCTCGGTCGCCCCATCTCCACTCCCTGATGGATGAGCCATTTGAGCGTCCCATCGTGAACCGTCGCGCGCCACGCCAGATAACCCCCGAACGCTGCCGCAGCGCTGCCCGTCGCCGGGTCCTCGGCGATGCCAAGCGTGGGCGCAAACATGCGCGAGCGCACGACGCCGTTACCCGCGCGAACACCACCCCGCTTCGCCGACTCGGCGTCCTCGACAAAGACGTAGATCTCCGAAGCCCACGAGCCCTTCACCGTCCGCTCCCAGACGTCCTGCCTCACCCGGGCTTTGCCCAGCGCCTCGAGACTTCTCAACGGCACGAACAGAAAGGGCACGCCTGCCGATACGGCTTCGGGAGTGAAGACGCTGTCGTAGAGGATGTCCGACGGCTCGAGCGAGAGCACGTCGGCAAGAGCCCCGACATCGGTAGGCGCCGGGCCGCGCTCAGGTGGCCGCGCCGCGGTGAGCTGCATGAAAACCGGCTTACCGTCACGGGCGCGAATGAGAACCGGCACCGGCCCAACCCCTTCCTCGAGGATGATCGTTGTCTCATCACCATCGAGGTTTATCTCTCCCGTCTCGGTGAGCACATACGCCGTGCCGACGGTCGGGTGGCCGGCGAAAGGAAGCTCGCTGCCGGGCGTGAAGATGCGGAGCTTTCGCGTGCCCGCCGGTGTTTCCGCGGGAAAAACGAACACCGTCTCGGAGTAGTTGAATTCGCGGGCAATGGCCAGCATCTGCCTGTCGTCGAGGCCCGTTGCGTTGGGAAGCACCGCAAGCTGGTTGCCGCCAAACGGTACATCGGTGAAGACGTCAGCCGTGTGATACTTGTATGGCACGTGGTCTATCTCCTTTTGAGGGCTCGTAGGGGGGCAGAATCGGCGGGGAGGCGGTCGTAAGGGCAGGCGTCATTGACAATGGGTCGGGATGTCGTACATTTCTGTTCTACTGCACAAATCGTTGTGCACGACTAGCCAGCGAACACACAATGGGGACCTGGATAAAATCGGGTCTCTTTTCGTATGGCGAGTCAACACCGAAGTCGGCAGGTACGGCCATACCGGACTGACGACCTACATCAATAAGAGGAAGTACCAGTATGCGTACCACCGGAACTGTGAAGTGGTTCAACGACGCCAAGGGTTTTGGCTTCATCACCCCCGAGAACGGACAGAAGGATTGCTTCGTTCATCATTCGGCGATCAGCGGCAGCGGCTTCAAGTCGTTGACCGAGGGCGAGCGCGTTGAGTTCGACGTCGTGCAGGGCCAGAAGGGCCCCGCCGCCGAGAATGTGACCCGGCTCAACGCTTGATCACTTTCGCAGCGAAACTGTAGCACAGGCGGGGCCACTCTGGGAAACCAGAGTGGCCCCGTTTTTACAGCTTTTGCGTAACGCAGCACCCAACCAAGGAGGCGTATGGCAAAGGAAGAAGCAATCGAGCTCGAAGGAACCGTTACCGAAGTACTACCTGATGCGACCTTCAAGGTGCTCGTCAGCAATGGCCACGACGTACACGCGACAATCGCCGGCAAGATGCGGCGTTTCCGAATCCGTGTGCTCGCCGGCGATCGGGTGACTCTCGAAGTCTCCCCCTACGACCTGACCCGCGGACGCATCACCTTCCGCCACAAGAACTAGCTCGGGTCTACTGCGCGTAGCGCAGTATGTCGTACATGTAGCGTACGCCGAATCCGACGTTCTCCACGGACAGCCGCTCGTTGTTGCCGTGAACGCCCCGCTGCGCATCTGATTTCTCGACCTTGAACGGATCGAGCCCGTATGTCTTGATCCCCACCTTCTGATAGCTCGGTCGATCGGTCGCGCCGGTGAGCATCGGCGTCGTCACGAACACATTCGGATCGCGATCGTGCGCCGCTTTTTCCACCGCGTGCACGAAATCCGAGTTAACCGGGCTTTCCAGGGGAGCCTTTGGCTCGAGCAGCGTCGTGAAGTGAACGGCCGTATCCGCCGCAACCCGCTTGAGCGTGGCCAGCATGTCGGCCGGATTCTGGTCGGGCAGCAGCCGGACGTCGAGCTCCGCCGTGGCTTCCGGAGGGATGACGTTGGTCTTGTTCGATCCGCTCAGTCCGGTGAGCGAGATGGTGTTGCGGAGAATCGCGTTCCAGTAGACGTCGCTCAGAATCCACTCCTTCGCGGCAGGATTCTTCAACGCTGTGCTGACATTTGCGAGCCAGGACTTCCTCGGCTCGGGATACATTCGCGCTATGTCGCGGAAGAACTTGTCGACGCCCGGCGTAACGTGAAGTGGCGTCTCGTAGTTGGCGATGCGATTGAGGGCGGCCACCAGTCGCGGCACCGGGTTCTGTTTCGTCGGTCTCGACCCGTGCGACGGCACACCTTTCACCGAGAGCCGCTGCCAGAACGTCCTTTTCTCGGCGACGCCGATCCCGAAATAGTGGAGTTTTCCCTCGGTCACGAGATTGTCGCCGCCTTCCGTGACGAGATACTCCACTCCTTTCAGCAGGTCGGGATGGTTCTTCACGAAGACGATGGCGCCGGTCGATCCCAGTTCCTCATCGCTGTTGGCAATGAAAACAATGTCGCGGGTGAGCGGAACGCCTGAGCGTTTGAGGGCGATCATCGCCATCAGGTGGGCTATTCCTTCTCCTTTCATGTCGAGCGCACCGCGGCCCCATATGTAGCCGTCCTTCACCGCTCCAGAAAATGGATCGACATCCCAGAATTGTGGGGCCGCGGGGACGACATCCATGTGGTGAACGAGCGCAATCGCCCCCTTGCTGCCGTTGCCCTTGAGTCGCGTATAGAGATTGACGCGTCCGGCTCCGAGCTCCGTCGAGTCCATGAGCTGAACTTCGAACCCTTCCTTCTCGAGGATGTTCTTGAGAAAAAGCGCGGTTTTCATCTCATTGCCGGGAGGGTTTGTGGTATTGATGCGGAGATAGTCCTGCAGGACCTGCTGGGTTTCCCTGGCGATGGCGTCCCAGTCGAGCGGGCGCGGCACAGGCGCCTGGGCGGCGGCCGCAGTCCCGACAGTTGCAACGAGAGAAAAAGCGAGTGCTATGCGGCGCATGTTGTGTCCTGACGGGAAGAGTTGTGTCTGAGCGCTGGAATGCTTCACCAGCTCAGGATGAAAACTTGTCCGTTCATTCGCGACCGGCGCAAGCTC
>DATBZT010000049.1:0-2653 GCA_036513055.1 Gemmatimonadaceae bacterium
GTTTCGGACGCTGAAATGAGCACCGATCTTCAGGTAGTATGGGAAGTCATGAGATGGCCATTCGTGGCGTGCCTCCTTTTTCCGCCACTTCTGGTGTACCTCGGTCTCCACGTGGTGAAGCGCGAAGTGATTTTCGTGGACCTCGCGCTGGCGCAGGTCGCGACGCTGGGGACGTGCGTGGCATTACTGATGGGGCATCACTTCGATGACCGCATCACATTCTGGATTTCGCTCGGCGTAACGTTCATCGGGGCGGCGTTCTTCAGCTGGTCGCGCAGCACCAGGAGAGGCGAAGTACCACAGGAAGCGATCATCGGTATCACGTTCGTAGTAGCGGCGGCGGGAGTGATTCTGCTACTGAGCCGAGTCGCGGGTGGGAAGGAGGAACTAGAGAACCTGCTGACGGGTGACATTCTGAATGTGACGAAAGGGGAAATCGGCCAGCGACTATTGGTATTTGCAGCGCTGGGCGCCTTCTACGCGGCCTACCACAAACGGTTTGTCCTCATCTCATCCGACCCGGAAAAGGCGTTCGCGGACGGCATTCGCGTGCGTCTGTGGGACTTTCTGTTTTATGCGGCGTTCGCCCTCGTAGTCGTGAGCTTCGTGCGCCTTGCCGGCGTGCTGCTGACATTTGCGTATTTGATTGTGCCGGCAGTTTGCGGGACGATGCTGGCCCAGGAATGGATGAAGCGCCTGGCGATTGGGTGGGGCATAGCTGCCGCTGCGAGCCTGCTCGGATTGTGGGCATCGTATCGAATGGATCTGCCGACCGGAGCCGCCATCGTGGTCGCTTCTGGCCTGCTGCTAGCCATCGTGGGCGTTTTCAGCGCGGTGCGGCGGGCATAACGTTCAACGCTCGTTTCCTGCTGTAACCGGTGCCGGGCCGCCCATGTTGGCGGCGCCCATCGACTCGGCCATCGATTTCCACTCTTCGACGCTCGTTAGGTCGAGATCGAACGCGTAGCGCTCGGTGACGGTCGCGTCTTCGACGCGCACGGGGAAACCTGCATCGAGATTTCTGTACCCCGCTTGCGCATGCGCGGGGTGAGCGAGCGATGGCCCGAGCAGCAAAGACGTCCCAAGCAAGTTCTTCGTCATTTGGCTCCCGCGGTTGAAGACGAACCGGTCCGGTTCCATTAGATACGCCGATTCGTCAATCTACTGCTGAATACTTCGATCAAACTACTGCCGATCACTTCAAATGATTGAGATCCCCGCACACACGATAGCGCAGCTCCTCTATCTGGTTCACACCGATCCGGAGGAGTTGGGGGAAGCGCTCGGCGAGCTACGCGCTCCTGACATAGCCGAGGCTTTGCGCGAGCTTCCACCGGAGCCCGCCGCGAAGGTGATGGCGTCGCTTCCATTCGAGCTCGCCGTCCAGGTGTTCGACGAGCCGGAGCTGACTCGCCATCGCTGCGCGATCATCCAGCTGATCGAGCCGCGCAAGGTCGGGCCGCTCATCGAGGCAATGTCCGCCGACCAGCAGGCGGATCTGTTTCGGGAAGTGCCTCCCGAGCAGCGGCCGCGCCTGCTGGCCACCGTCAGTGAGCCGACTCGCGCGGCGCTCCAGAAGCTGCTTCAGTATCCGCCGGAGACAGCCGGTGGAATCATGACCACCGAATTCGTCAGCGTTCCATCGGACTGGGGCGTTGATCAGGCGCTGCGGCTGATCAGACAAGTAGGTGGCCGTAAGGAGACAGTGTACGCGATCTACATCGTTGACCCCACGACTCAGGAACTAGTCCACGTCGTCTCGCTGCGCGAGCTGCTGACTGCCGAACGCGAGGATAACGTGCTCGACGTCGGCAACAGGAGACCGCCGCTGGCGGTGACGGCGGACATGGATCGCGAGGAAGCAGCCCGCCTCATCTCGAAGTACAACCTGCTGGCGATCCCTATCGTCGACGATCAGCGACGCATGCTCGGCATCGTCACGGTCGACGACGTGATTGACGCGCTGGTAGAAGAGTCCACCGAAGACGTCCAGCGCTTCGGAGGTATGGAGGCCCTCGACGCGCCGTACATGGAAATCGGATTCGTGCAGATGATCAAGAAACGCGCGGGCTGGCTGTGCGCGCTATTCCTGAGCGAGATGCTGACGGCGACGGCGATGCAGCGCTTTCAGAGTGAGATCGAGCACGCCGCGGTGCTCGCGATGTTCATTCCTCTCGTCATGAGCTCCGGCGGCAATTCCGGTTCTCAGGCGACCTCACTCGTGATACGAGCGCTCGCACTTCAGGAGTTGAAGCTCCGCGACTGGTGGCGGATCGCGATCCGCGAGCTGCCGACCGGACTCGTGCTCGGCAGCATCCTTGGCGTAATCGGCTTCATCCGAATCGTGGTCTGGCAGAACCTGCACATCTTCAGTTACGGGCCCCACTACTTCCTGCTGGCGATCGCCGTCGGGTTCTCGCTCGTCGGAATCGTTGCGTTCGGATCCCTGGCCGGATCGATGCTGCCCTTCCTGCTCAAACGGATCGGATTCGACCCCGCGAGCGCCTCAGCGCCGTTCGTCGCGACACTCGTCGACGTCACTGGACTGGTGATCTACTTCTCGGTGGCGTTCCTCGTGCTTCATGGGACGCTACTATAGGGTGCCCGGAGAAAGACTACAAACTGAAACTGAACGGGGCGGGAGGCGTCAGTA
>DATBZT010000050.1:0-2035 GCA_036513055.1 Gemmatimonadaceae bacterium
AGCCCGACCCGTGATTCGTCCAGGTCCACGGCGCCGTCGTCGACGCCGGGCATAAGATGGTTATGAAAGTCGAGCATCGGCACGGAATATAAGCCTCAACCATCAGGAGGCATGCACAATGCGCTTGAGTGCTGTCACAACGAGACGCGCGGGCCTCAGCAATCCGTACAACACTCCGCTCTCCGTATCGCTTGCCGCCGGAACGAACAGAAACCTGGCCGCGCAAGCCACCTGGTCACGCGTTCGCTCGCGCGCCCGGATCCAGAATGCGAGCGTGCCAATGTAAGGATGAATCCGCGCAAGGCGGGGCGGCAGCAGCTCGGTTCCACCCGTAGCCCCGGGATCCAGACGCGCTTTGACGAGTGTAGCGAGTGCACGTGTATCGCGTTCCGGGAGCATCGCGCCGGGAGGAAAAGGAAATTCCTTTTCCCCGAACGTTTCCCCTGCAATGCGGAGTGCGAGGGCGAGTATGCGCTTCGTATTGCTCCGCTCAGCCAGCGTCATGACTCGTTCCGCCTCGGCTGGAGTCATTCGCTGGGCGAGCTGCACGACGTCGAGTATCCAGCGGAAGAGCATCCACTCGTGCTTTGCACCGTGGGCGCACAGGTAGAGAAACAGGTGCTCGGGAGCCAGCACCCTGATGTCGACGTCCATGCAGGCCACGGTTTCCGCTCGATCCCAGAGTTGATCCGGGCCGAGGTCGAAGCGGAGATGTCGCGAAAGGAGAGACCAGTGCAGCTCGACCTTGGTTCGTTGATCGGAAAACTCGAGGGCGTGCTGGTCGGAAATCAGGGCCGGCTCCATTCCGTCGGCGTAGTCGCGTACGAAACCACGGGCAAGGAGGAAATCGCGCGCCGCCGGAAGATCGTTCCGCCGAACGAGGAGGTCCACGTCGCCGAATGTTCGGCGGGAATAATCGCCATATGCGGCGATGGCGACCGCGGGACCTTTCAGCACGATCACCGAAATGCCGGCGCGGTCAAAGTCACGCACCAGATTGACCAGGAGAAGAGTACGCGTCACCGCGTAGGTTCGTGCGTTTCGCTCCAGTGCCGTGAAATCATCGAGCACCGGTCGCGGCATTGCCGCGGCAAACTCCGTTCGTAGATTACCGCACACGGTCGGTTCCACCTGCCATTGCACGGCAAGATTGCGAATCGCATCCCAGTCGACCGGTTCGGTCAAGAGGCGCGCGACGCGATCATGCGCGCCAGCGCGAAGCGGGGTCCGGCTGAGAGCGATGACGAGCTCCGTCTCTTTTTGCATGGCTTGATCGCGGCGACGGGGCTTTGCGGACGACTTACCTTTCAGACCGGGCAATGGCTGAAAAATCACCGGTCACCCAGTGTTTGGAAAGTGCGCGCTCAATCCGCTCACGCAAACCGGCACGTCTTCCCTTCCACGAGACATTCATCTCGATGCTCTTCCGATGATTGCACTTCCGGATTTCCGCTCGGGCGCAGCATGGGTTGCCCTCGGTCCACTGGTGGTGGGAGCGACGTTTCTGTGGACGGGGGCGATCAAGGCATTCGCGCCGCACGTCTTTCGCGAGCATCTCGCCCGTCTCGGGTGGATACCGTTGGGCTCCATCAGCTACCTCGTTCCAGCTGCCGCCGGACTCGAAACCGGTTTGGGAATGATGCTGATTCTTGGCCTCGCGCCGCAGTTGGTGCTGCCGCTCACAGCCGTTCTCCTCGTCGTTCTCACGGCAGTGAGCTGGTGGGGAGTAAAGAGTGGCCACACCACTGATTGTGGCTGTTACGGCGGCTACGTAGCGCCATCGATCGCGCAGAGCGCAATGCTCAACGCGGCGTTCATCGCACTTGTCATTCTGGCGTGGCAGATCGGTCCCATGGCGGCGGCCACATCGGAGTGGAAGATCGTCGTCGTCATCGCGTGCGCAGGTGTCTTTGGCGTTCTTGGCGCCTCGGCGCAGCAGTATCTGCTGAAAAACGGTCGCAAGATGATCGAGACAAGCCCGCTCAAGGTTGGCCGCCGGTGGAGCAGACGATGGGGCATCGGGCTTCGGGAGGAT
>DATBZT010000051.1:0-5384 GCA_036513055.1 Gemmatimonadaceae bacterium
GCGACTGAGGCGATCAAACTTCCGTTCACGGTGACCAAGCTCGACACGACGCAGATGCCCGTCGCCGGCTCGAATCCAATCGCCCAGCTTCAGGGAAAGATTCCGGGCGCGATGATCGTCAGCGGAACCGGCCGGCCGGGCTCGTCGCCGTCCGTCGTTCTTCGCGGACCGGTTTCGCTCAACGCCACCGGCCGCAGCCAGGAGCCGCTGTACATGCTCGACGGAATCCCGCTCCAGGGAGCACTTCCGGAAATCAATCCGAGCGACATCGAGAACGTCGAAGTTGTAAAGGGCGCCGCGGCCGCCTCGCTGTATGGAGCGCGGGCTGGCGCCGGCGTCATCAACATCACCACCAAGAGCGGCAAGAATGCGCCTCAGGGAATCCGCTTCGGGCTTCGCACAGAGGTCGGCGAGGGAGATATAGAAGGGGCATTCCCGCTGGCCACGCGCAGCGCTCTGGCGATGGATCCGACGGGGCAATACTTCTGCACGAAGGAAGTCGTCGGCGGGTCACCATGCGGCCGTTACATCAAGTGGGATGATGAAGTCCAGCGCATCAACAACTCGGGCCAGGATTACGCGCTGCCACCGCAGCTGTTCCTGCGCGACTTCGGAGTTTCCAGCGCTCCAAACTATCAGGCGTTGACGGGTCTATACCTGACCACTCCGTGGCCGGTGATGAGAGACCCCATCGGCCAGGTGGTGACGCCCTCGGCGTATGCCAACACGAACGTTGACATGCGCGGAAAAGTCGCGGGGACATCGATATTCGCCAGCTTGTCGAATCTGAAGCAGCAGGGAGCGATCACTTTCCTCGACGGCTTCAGCCGCAATTCCGCGCGCGTGAACATCGACCAGCGGTTCGGTGACAGGCTCAGCGCCAACATCAACAGCTATTTCAGCCAGACTGTCGATCACGCCGCACAGCTCGACGACGGGAACAATAACCTATGGTTCGCCGTCACCCGCGCTGCGTGGATGTCGGACCTGACGGCTCGCGACAATCTTGGCCGGGTGGATGTGCTCAGCACCCCGCTGGCGCAGGGAAATCAGAATTACAATCCGCTGTATGCCGCTGCCTACAACAAGCGCACGGATCGCGGCACGCGCTTCGTCGGCGGAACGTCGGTCAAGTACACTCCCGTTGACTGGCTGAACCTCGACGCCAATCTCGGCTACGATCGCTCGACTGGCATCTACATCGTGGAGCGCGATCGAGGTTGGCGCGTTACCAGCTCCAACCCGACGACGTCGGCCGGTTCCATTGGCAACGGCAACATCGACAATGAGACATACACCACGTCGATGAGCGCCGCGGCCAACCATACTTTCTTCGGTGACCTCGTCTCCACATGGACGTCGCGTTTCATCTACGGCGACCAGACGCTTCGGTCACAGGATTTCAGCGGTGCGGTTCTGGCCGTCGCAGGACTGCAGACCGCAAGTGCCGCGACCACCAACTTTTCCATCGCATCGTCGAACCAGACGATTCGCGACATGGGCTTCTTCAGCGGCGTCGATCTCGACTACAAGGACCGCTACATCCTTGGCGGCCTGGTGCGTCGCGATGGAAGCTCCTTGTTCGGGGCAGGGAACCGCTGGCAGACGTTCGGCCGCGGGTCCGCCGCCTGGATTGTGTCACGCGAGCCATGGTGGCCGGCGCCAAATGCACTCAGCCTCTTCAAGCTCCGCGCCTCGCGCGGGTCCACCGGCCAGCGCCCGGCCTTCAACTCCCAGTACGAGACTTTCACCATCGGTACCGGGGGAACTCTCAACCCGGCAACGCTTGGTAACAAGAATCTCAAACCGGAGATCAACACCGAGACCGAGCTTGGAACCGAACTACAGTTCTTCAATCGCATCGGCCTCGACGTGTCGTACGCCAAGGCCATCATCAACAATCAGATCCTGCCCGTTCGCCCGCCAACGGCCTCTGGATTCCAGAGCCAGTGGCAGAATGCCGGCGAGATCACCAACAAGACCTGGGAAGCCACGCTGACAGTTCCGATCATTCAGAGTCGCGCATTGAGCTGGACGTCACGCGTAATCTGGGATCAGACGCGCTCCGTCATCACGCGGCTCGACGTGCCGGACTTCGTCGGAACCATCACCGCGAACAACGCCTTCGATATCTTCAAGTTCCGCAACGGCGAGAAGATCGGAACGATCTACGGCTTCGATTTCGTCAAGAGTTGTGATCAGCTTCCGGGGACGTTCAAGACTGACTGCGGCGGTGCCAACAGCGCCTTCCGAATGAACAAGGACGGCTACATCGTCTGGGTTGGGGCTGGCAACCAGCTCACCGAAGGCATCACCAAGAACCTGTGGACGGCCAACCTCCCGCAGGGCACAGGCCCGTGGGGAGACCGCACGAACTGGGGCATGCCGATCACGCTCCGGGATTCCGTCAACAACATTGCCTTCGTGCCGATCGGCAACGGACTGCCCAAGTATCACTGGGGCCTCTCGCAGAACATCGACTACAAGCGGCTCAGCATCTACGGGCTGCTCGACGCGACGATGGGACAGAAGCTCTGGAACATTGCCTATCACTGGTCGCTCGGCGATTTCCAGAGCAAGGCGATCGATCAGAACGGCAAGTCGGTGGAAGACGCCGTACCGATCGGCTATTACTGGCGCCGCGGCCCTTCCAACTCACCAGGCGGCAACGTCGGCGTGGGCGGGTTCTACGATGCTCTCAATCCGAGCTCATACTCCGTGGAAGATGCGAGCTACATCAAGCTTCGCGAGCTGACGGTCAACTTCCGCCTCGGCCAGATTGGCGGGACGGGCGACTGGAAGCTGGGCGTAGTGGGTCGCAATCTGAAAACGTGGACGGATTTCCGCGGCTTCGATCCGGAAGCGGGCAATCCTACTGGTCCGCTGAATTCGTCGGCGCTCACGCCGGTGGCGGGGTACCGATTCCCGAATCTGCGTGCCTTCACGGTACAGATCTCCACCTCGTTCTAGAGCGAGCGATACAAAATCCAGTGCGGGCGAGGCGCAAAGTAATCGCGTCTCGCCCCACCTTTCCCTTTCAGTCTTCAGTGAGGCATTGATGCATCATCGAACATCTGTCAGATACGTGTCAGCGATGGTTCTCGCGATGGTGGGTCTCATGACCGCCTGCCGCGACAATCCGCTCGCCGTTAACAACACAGACAACCCCAACGTTTCGCAGGTTTTTGCCCTTCCGGTGAACGTTGAAAGTCTGATATCCAAGCTCTATCAGCAGATGTACAACGGCCAATACGGAGCTTCCGACGACATCTGGACGCAGGCCATGACGATGTCAATGGAGAGTCACTCTCAGCTCGGAAACTTCGGGATGGGAACGAGAGCGGCGATCCCGCGGAGCCCGATCGACAATTCCATCGGCAACACGGTGGCCACCGGGAATTTCCGTGACTTCGATTTCCTCAGCCGCAACGAGAGAAGTGCCGCCAACGGAATTGCGGCGGTCAACAAGTACCTGGCACAAGGATTTACGGCCGGCTCGGTGGCTCGTGATGCGCGGGCGAAATCGTTCGCCTATTTCTCACTTGGCTATGCCATGGGGCAGTTGGCGATGCTGTACGATTCTGCAGCGATCATAACCCAGAACACTGCCATAGAAGAGGTGCCGCCTCTGTCTGCCTCCAAGGCGGTTGTGGCAGCGGCATTGACGGCACTGGACTCGGCACTGGCAATCGCCAATAGTGCCGACGCCACCAACGGGGCCGGCGGTTGGCCAATTCCCCCCGACTGGGTGTCGAGCCCTAACGCAAGCGGGCCCGATCTCGCCACCTGGAAGCAGATCATCCGGTCGTTCAAGGCGCGATACCGCGCGGGCATCGCACGCACGCCAGCCGAGCGGGCAGCGGTGGACTGGAATGCCGTGGTTGCTGATGCGACAAACGGCATCACGTCCGACTTTATCATTCTGGCCAGCGTGACAGGCGGGTGGAATAGTGCGCCCATTCAACAGTTGAGGGTTTCGAGCGGGTGGAGCCAGATGACGCCCATGATTCTTGGCATGGCAGACACCACTGGCAACTACGATGCGTGGCTGGCGACGCCTATCTCGACGCGATCCGCCTTCCTCATGAAGACGCCCGACAAGCGCTTCCCTTCAGGCGAGACCAGAGCACTCCAGACGGCCGTCACTGGGACCAATAAAGGTGGACCGGCGCCGGGCAGCATTCTCTACTTCCGGAATCGTCCGGAGGGAGAGGACACACCTGCTGAGCCGTGGGGAACATGGTACTACGACAACTGGCGCTTCTGGGCGATCGGAGCCACCAGTGGAAACGGTCCATTCGTAGTGATGTCGGTTACAGAGAGCGACATGCTCGCGGCCGAAGGCTACCTCCGCAACAACCAGTTTGCGCAGGCCGCGGCACTCATAGACAAGACGCGCATCCGTTCGGGCCTCCCGTCCGTCGCTGGCATAACCAGCGCGACCCAGGTGGTTCCAGGCGGAAGCGCCTGCGTTCCACGCGTTCCTCAGCCGCCCAACTACACGAGCACGGCATGCGGGACGATTTTCGAAGCGATGAAATGGGAGAAGCGCGTGGAGACGAGCTTCACGGGCTACAGTCAGTGGTTTATCGACGCGCGGGGCTGGGGTGACCTTGTACAGGGAACAGCGCTTGAATGGCCAGTCCCGTATCAGGAGATCTTTGCGCGTTTTGGTCCGACTTACACCACGTCGGCGAAGGCCGCCAAGGGTACTTACGGTTTCTGAGAGGTGCAGGTGCTGGCTGGACGCAGGAGAATGGCTCCTTCGAGGTGGTCAAGGTTATTCGGGGGCGCGCCGGGCGCGCTCCCGATGGCCCGTGCTCGAAAGGCGGCCGGTGCGTGCCTCCTCGCATTCCTCAGCGGAATTGGCTCGGGATGCTACATGAATGTTCCTGTTGCCACGACGCCGGTTGCCGGCAATACGCTCGTGCTCGACCTGAACGATAATGGGCGCGTGGCGCTCGGTCCGCGCATTGGTGCTGCGGCCTCGACTGTCGAAGGAGTACTGGAATCGCGGACGGATACATCATACGAATTGAGCGTCACTGCGGTGTCATACATGAACGGACAGACAAACAGGTGGACGAACGAACCGCTGTCGGTGTTGAACAGTTTTGTAAGTCAGACACAGCAGCGGAAGTTCTCCCGATCACGCACCGCCCTCGCGGCGGGACTTGCGGTGGGCGGGGTGCTCGCCTTCGCGTTGACACGAAGTCTTCTCGGCTCGGGCAGTCCTGGCACGACGCCGGGCGGAGATGGTGGAGGCACGGGGCAATAACATCGGTTTTTCGAAGGAGAGGGCAGTCAGTCCTGACTGCCGCTCCAAAGTTCTTACGCCTTTTTTTTGGGAGTTTTGCTCATGCGTCTTTCTCGTTTCGTAATGC
>DATBZT010000052.1:0-11091 GCA_036513055.1 Gemmatimonadaceae bacterium
TACGCAAGTCACCCGAGAATGAGCGCGCAGTATATGTAAAACTCGCCATTGAGATCTTCCCTGTTAAAAAAACCGTTATCTGCTGCCCGGTACCTGCTGCCCGTGCCCGCTACCCGCTAACTACCGCCGAGCGCCTGATGCCACCTGAGGGCGCGTCGGCGGGGGTGGCGGCACGTCGTGTTCGTCCGTGGTGCGGCCAATCATGCGCAAGAACTCGTTCGGCGCACTCGTTACCCTCAACGCCTCCTCGGCCGTTATCTCGCGGCTGATGTACAGCGCATACAGCGAATCGTTGAGTGTCTGCATCCCGAACTTCTTGCCCGACTGCATTGACGAGTAGATCTGGTGAACCTTGTCGTCCCTGATCAGTGCGCGGATGGCAGGCGTCACCACCAGCACCTCAGCCGCCATCGAGCGCCCGCGACCCGTTGCTTTCTGCACCAGCGTCTGCGTCACGATTCCCTGGAGCACAAACGCCAGCTGCGCCCGCACCTGCGACTGCTGATGCGGCGGAAAAACATCGATGATGCGGTTGATCGCCTCAGCGGCCGAATTCGTATGCAGTGTCGCAAACGCGAGGTGACCTGTTTCGGCGATTGTGAGCGCCGCCTGAATCGTCTCCAGATCGCGCATCTCACCTATGAGGATCACATCCGGATCCTCTCGCAGCGCGTATTTCAGCGCGTTCGCGAACGATTTGGTGTCGGTGCCCACCTCACGCTGGTTGATGAGGCAGCCCTGGTGCTTGTGGATGAACTCGATTGGGTCTTCGACGGTGATGATGTGGCCTTTGCGCTCGCGATTGATCTTGTCAATCACTGCCGCCAGCGTCGTTGACTTGCCTGACCCGGTCGGACCCGTGACGAGCACGAGGCCGCGCGGCTTCTCCGCCATCTTTGCGATTGCGTTGGGAAGACCGAGCTCCTGGAAACTCTTGATCCGGAACGGGATCTGGCGGATGACCATCGAGACGCAGCCGCGCTGCCGGAAGCAGTTGCCGCGAAAGCGCGCCAGGTTGGCGATGCCGAACGAGAAGTCGAGCTCGTCCTCAGTCTCGAACCGCTTCTTCTGGTTTTCGGTGAGCACCGAATACGCGAGCTGCATCGTATCCTTGGTGGTCAGAATGCCGCCGGTGGCTGCATTCGTAATCTCACCGTCGATTCTCAGCTTTGGATGCTCGCCGGCCACGATGTGAAGGTCAGACGCATTCATCGCGACCATCTCGTCGAGGAGAGTGCGGAGGTTGAGCCCCAAGGCCGGCGGCGCCCGCCCTGCCACCGGATGCGGTGGCGGTGGCTCCGAAGGGGCCAGAGCGGCTCCCGCGGGTGCGCCAGCCGAGCCCGGCATGGCGGGCAGATCCAGCAGCGCCACGGGCGGCTGTGTTGCGGTCATCGTCAAGTCTCCTGAACCGGTAGTCCCGCCAGAGGGACGATTGTCGGTGGGTTTCGGTAAGCCCGTCCGGTGATCTGCATCAGACGCTCGTCTCGCGGACAACCTGGTCGAGGGTGGTGATTCCCTTGATGACCTTGAGCCAGCCGTCCATGCGAAGGGTCAGCATTCCCTCGGCGATTGCCGCCTTTGCGATTTCCGTCGCGCCGGCGTTCTGCATGATCAGCTTGCGCAGCCGGGGGGTCATGTTCATCGTCTCGTACAATCCCTGCCGTCCCTTGAGCCCCGTACCCTGGCAGTTTTCGCAGCCAACGCCGCGGAAGAAGGGCAGGTCCTTGATGGGCGTGTCGAGCGTGACCTTCTGCAGATACGGGAAGGCGTGCTTCGTTGCGCGTGGCTTGATCTCGGCCAGGGCGACATCGGTGAACTCGAGCTCCCGGAGCGTCGTCAGCGGGCCGACCTTGGCTGCCGCCAGCTCCTCATCCCCCGGAATGAATTTCTCGGCGCAGTGAAGGCAGATGCGTGGCACCAGCCGCTGGGCGACGATGAGGTTGACGGCTGACGCGACGTTGAAGCCCTCCATCCCCATGTCCATCAGTCGGGTGACCGTCTCCGGAGCGGAGTTGGTGTGGAGAGTGGAAAGCACCAGGTGACCGGTGAGCGCGGCCTTGATGGCGATGCCCGCCGTCTCCAAGTCTCGGATTTCGCCGACCATGATGATGTTCGGATCCTGCCGCAGGAACGCCCGGAGGGCAGCGGGAAACGTCATGCCGACCTCCGACCGCACCAGCACCTGGTTGATTCCGAACAGGTTGTACTCGACCGGGTCTTCCGCCGTCATGATGTTGACGTGGATGCTGTTGACCTTGGAGAGCGCGGAATAAAGCGTCGTCGTCTTCCCCGAGCCCGTGGGTCCGGTGACCAGCAGCATCCCGTAGGGATTGGCGATCGCCTCCATGATCTCGCGCTCGGCGCGGGGCTCGAGGCCGAACGTCGTGAGATCGAGGTTCAGGTTGCCCTTGTCGAGAATTCGGAGAACGACTTTTTCGCCAAACAATGTCGGGAGCGTCGACACACGATAGTCGATCACGCGATTCATGATCTTGAGCTTGATGCGTCCGTCCTGCGGAATGCGGCGCTCGGAGATGTTGAGATTCGCCATGATCTTGAACCGGGAGATCAGCGCCGACCGGAGCTTGAGTGGCGGCTTCATGATCTCCTGCAGGACTCCATCAATGCGGTATCGCACGCGGAGCTCGTGCTCGAAGCACTCGAAGTGAATGTCCGACGCCCCGCGGGTGACCGCATCCGTGAGGAGAGCATTGATCAGCTTTACGACCGGCGCTTCCTGGACGGCAATTGACAGCGCCGCCGCCGTCATGTCCTCTTCTATCTGCTCGACGAGCTCGATGTCGGTATCACCGAACTTCGCGATGTCCTTGAGCAGATTCTCCATCTGCGCTTCGTTCGACTCGTAATAGCGCTCAATGGCATTACGGATCGTGTACTCGCCGGCGATGACGGGGAAGATGTCGCAGCGGGTGATGAACTTGAGGTCGTCGAGCACGCCGGTGCTCGTGGGGTCGGCCATGGCGACTGTGAGCGTGCGTCCGTCGCGCTTGAGGGGGAGCACGAGGTGCTTGGACGCCATCTCGCTCGGGATGAGACGCGCGATGCGCGGATCGACCTCGAAATTCGTGAGGTCGACAGCGGGCATGTGGTACTGACGCGCCAGCGTTCTGGTGAGGTCGATTTCCTTTACGAAACCGAGCGCGACCAGGCTATAGCCCAGTCGTGTTCCGCTGTCTCGCTGGTCCTGAAGGGCGAGGTTGAGCTGATCGCGCGTGATTAGCCCTTCCCGAACGAGCATCTCGCCGACGCGCTCGGAATTGGCTGCTGGAGCTGTCAATTGTGCGATTCCCCCCGGCGAGATTTCCGTCTGCCCCTGGGTGGTGCGGACGTCTCGTCGCCTGCTGTACGGGGATGACGCGGAAGGAGCGAAAAGGTTACCTGCGGGCCGATTTTTTCGGCCAGACGCGTGCCGATCCCCCGCACCCGCTGGAGCTCGCCAGTGCTGCCAAACGGGCCAAGGGAATCGCGGTCGGCGACGATTCTTGCGGCCAGCGCCGGCCCAATACCCCGGAGCGTCTCGATCTCGGCTGCGCTGGCGACGTCGAGATCGACAATCGCCGGAGCTGCGGGCGGGGACTCGTTCTGGCCGGCCGGGGAGTCAAACTCCGGGCTCGACAGGTGGTCGGCGCCCTTTGCCCGCTTCTTCCTGGCTGTTCCCTTTCGAGCTGACTTGCCGTGTCGCGCCGAATCCACGGCCCCGATCTGGGTATCGAGAGCGCTACGTGCTGCGGCATCGACTGGCGGCGAGCTGTGGAGGGCCGCCACACCCCGCGCGGCAGCGCCGAGGGCAACTACAGTTCCAAGGAAAAGAAGGGCTTTGCGCTCGCCCGGGGTTGGCATGGGGCTAAGCGATAAGCATCCCCCCGCGATTGAGCAGTACCGGATTAGCGGGACCGTCATCGTTTCCGCTTCCCGCTGCCCGGGTAGCGGTTACCGGACCAGCGCCTCCGCAACGTCGCCAACAATTGACAACGATCGCGCCGAGATCTTGTCCATCGTATCAGTAGGCCGGTGGTGATACGGATACTCGAGGTCGATCACGTCTATCACGCGCAGCCCGGCATTGAGCAGCGGGATGTGATCGTCGGTGATTGGATAGGCCGTCTGCTGCTCGACGAACACGTCATCGTGCCCCAGCTCTTTCGCCTGATCCCACACTCGCCTGACGACCTCGGGGGCCTGCGCCACCGAGTTCTGCTCCTGCTTGAGAGCCAAATCGTTGTCTCCAATCATGTCCCACAGAATTCCGAAGATTGGACGATACCCCGGCCTCGGCAGATGCGCCGCGAAATACGTCGAGCCCATCAGAACATCCTTCATCGTGTCGAAGCTTCCGTAGTCTTCTCCGTCGACGAACAGGAGATCGACGCCGACCGCCGGGGGCGTCTTTTTCAGTGCGTCGCCGAGCGCCACGAAGAGGCCGACTCCGGAGGCGCCGTCATTGGCGCCGGGCATTGGCAGCTTCCGGCGCGCCGGATCCTCCTCACCGTCGCTTACCGGCCGGGTATCCCAGTGAGTCACATAGAGCACGCGATCCGGAAGGTCCGGGCGGAAGCGCGCCAGTATGTTCCGCAGCGGGAGCTGCCGGCCGTCGGAAAGAGTCTGCGTCCAGCTCTGCACGATCACCGTGTCGGCGCGCTCCCGCATCCGGGCTATGATCCAGTCGCCGCCGCGCTGCCCGCCCGGCGTTCCCGGAATGCGAGTCCCAATGTCCACCTGCGCCCTGGCATAACGTAGCGCCGACTCGCCGTCGAATTTTCCCGGATGCGGGCCGCCTCGCTCGCACGCTGCAGCGAGAATGAGCGCGAGCGCGCCAAAAACAAGCCGAAGCGAGCGCAAGTTGCGTTCTCCAACCACCACTTTCATTTCATTTCTCCGGCATAGAATTGGAGGTGCAGCACGGCACTCAGAACGGTCTGGGTAAAGCGGCGGTTGAGGTTCTTGTCAAAGCTTGCCACTCGCGACACGACGAAGCTCGACGAGAGATTTTCGGCGACGTCGGTGTCCGCGCTGAAACTGAACGCCCGTCGTCCACTGTCGCTCAGGCGACTCTCCCGGCTGATGGAGAGCGGGTTGAGAACGAAATTGTCGCCATGGGTGTCCTGATAGCTGATGCGCGTGCGGAGATCGCTGCGCGGCTTCCACGATGGTGGAAGAGTCCACGGCTTGGAGATTTCGACGTTGACGTCGGCGTCAGCGCTTTTCGCGCTGAGACCAGGCCGAATTTCGCGGCGACGTGAAAGCGCATACCCCACCGTCGTCGAAACGGCCTTGTCACCCGCGAAGACCAGGGAAAGATTGGCCGGAAAGCTCGTCACTACAATCTCTCCTCTGTCAGGAACAACGGCGCTTGCCGCCGGCAGCGCAGCTTCGGTTGCGGTGGTCTGAATGTCGGGCTCCAGAGAATTGATCTGGCGGGTCTGCACCGCCCTCGCGCTCCCGCCGACGCTTGCAATGACCCGCCGCAGCCGGTCTGGCTTGAAACTCCACCGCAGCGAGACGTCCGGAAAAATCAGCTGCGTTCCATCGGTGATTGCATTGGTGCTATCCGCGCGCTGGGTCCAGTTACGAGCATTTATCAGCTGATACCGGTTGGAAATGCTGGCACCAAATGGGAGCAGAATCGAATGCGTCGCCGAAATCTGGTCGATGAGCCCTGCACTCGTGGCCTTCCGGCCGCCAAGCTCCCTCAGGCCGCCTATCCCGCCCAGCGCGAACTGATACGAAAGCGGGGGTGATATCGGGGTTCCCTCGAACGCTGAGACGACGCTCCGGTTGTAGTTGATGTCGATGGGCTGGATTGCAGTGAAGATCCGGTGCAGGAGCCCGGTGCTGTCGAGGTGCAGACGTGCCGCTCGAGGCAGGTCGATTGTCAAACCTGCGGTTGTGGTCTGCGAGCTGGCCAGCCGAAGGGGGAGACTTAACGCGCCAGTCGTGTCGCTCGCTCGCTCGAAGCTCAGCGCATTCGGGTCACGCAGCAGGTTGAAGGTGCTGCCGATGTCGAGCCGCGGCTTGAGCCACGACGAGATGAGAGGCGTGAAGTTGATGGCGGCCTGCATGTCGCGCTCACGTTCCAGGCCGGCATCGGCACCGAGAATCCTGTCGCGCTCACCGGTGGTGATTATGCCAAGCGGAGAATCGAGGCCATACCCCCTAAGATCACGCACTGAGCTGAAATCCAGTCGCCCGCTCAAGGTCTTCGTGGGGCGAAGCTGGAATGAAGTGCCGTTGCGCCAGCTGTTCGTCAGGCCGTGGATCCGTCGCGGGCTGTCGTCCCGCGCGAATGCGGGCTTCAGAAAAGCCAACCGCTGGTCGCTGCCATTTGTGTAGACGCTCGTCAGATGAAGCTCGGCCGGCGCCCATCGCGACATCCCGGGCAGCAGGGCGTTGGATAGGTTGTAGTCGAGCCCAACCGTGAAGTTGTGGGCCTTTCCATCCTCATATTCGCTCCGCGCCGACGCCGATGTGTAGGTGCTCATCAGGCTCAGGTTGTTCCATAGCGGCGCGAGACGAGAGTCCTTGAGCGGTGTCGCACGCGCAATCGCGAGCGTGAGCGAAGTGGCGCTCGAGCGCGGCGTGCGGAGTCCGTCAACAATGTCCGCCTCCACATCCGAGCCGGAAACAAACAGCGGATCGATTGACGCCGACGTGTAGTTGACGGTGAACGGAATCGCCACGCCGAACGAGCGCGGCAGCAGCTTCTCGAGATGGAACGCGGATGAAATGTTGACGCTGTTGTCGGTGAGAAAGGTCGGTTGCTCGGCGAGCTGCCTGAAGTTCGGATCGCGCCGGCTCAGGTTGAGACGAATGTCGGCAAAGTCGCCCGCAAGAACGGAGACAGCCATTTGTCCCGCGAAGCCCGCGGCATCCACGACTCCTCCGAGCCGAATGTCATCTACCCATAGCTCGAGAGTATCGCCCGGTGCGATGGGACGGGAGGAGTTTGCCACCCCGGTGCGGATCATTCCGACGGACAGCTCCTGCACCGCGGCGAGGTTGGGAGGGCTGACGCCCGGGTCGGACGTGTACGCGATGTATCCATTCGCGCAGGCGACGTACCGGATGCCACCGGGTGGAGCGGGCGTGTTGGCGATGAGGACGGAATCGATACCGGTGCAGCTGTTTCGCGTGCGGCCCTGGAGATACGCGTTCTGAATCTCGGCGCGCAGGTTGAAAAGCTCCCGGAAATCGACGCGGATTTCCGGCAGCCACGCGTCTCTTCCGCTGCCGCCGCTCAACGGGGTGCGATAGAGATAGAAGTTATTGGGATCGCGGCCAATCTTGACGAAGAACTGCAGGTCTCCGCCAAGGCCCCAGCCGTTGCGGACTCCCCGCGCCCAGAGCCGCATCTCCTTGTAGGCCATGAAGTTCTTGTCGCCCTCGGGGAACCGGAAGTAGGCCTCGGCGCGATCATATAAACCAAGATCGCCCGCTGTCAGCCGGAGGGATCGCTCGTTCACCTGAACCAGATTCGTCTGAAAATTGGTCTGCTTGATGTCCGGCTGGTCCACCACGCCAGGCGGGGACTCGTAGCTGATACCCGAAGCGAGGCCGCGGTCCTGCGTGCCGATCACGCCGGCGTTGACGAATCCCGTGCCCGCCAGCTCCGCGCCAATTCCGCGAAGTCCGGTGTCCCGGCGCTTGATCCACGGAGCGCCAGTGAGACGGAGCCGCGCGATCGCTACCTGGCTGAAGTCGCTGTCCGTCGCGCCGTCGCCGGAGAGCATCGTGATGCGCAGAGCGCGGATGCGCCGGAGAAGCGGCGCGCCGAGCGAGTCGTCGGGTGCCCGGAACGGAATCCGGAACAGAACCCAGCAGACGCTGTCGGGCGGCGGTCCAACGACCACGCGCTTGGGCAGCGAGCACTTGCCGATGCGATTGTATTTCGATTCGTCCGCGAGATTCACGATGTAGCGGCGCAGCTGTTCCTGTTCCCGTTCGGCGCTGGTGAGGTTGAGCACATTGTCGCCGTCTATGTCTTCCTCGTCGAGGCGATTGTTCCCAATCGTGCAGTCCACGCGAGAGTCGCCAAGAACGCGGACGAACGAGTATCCGCCCTTGCAAGTGGGAAAGTTGGCGACTGACGTGACGTGGGGTGGAACGCCGGGAAGAGTGTCGGTGATGACCGTGATCTCGCTGGCGACGTCGCCGGGAAGGCCGTTGTCGTTGGCGCCGACGTTGAACGCCCGGGAAAACGGATCGCGCTCGCTGTCGAGGCGATCGAATCCCTGGATCTTCCGCCCCGTGTAGACGCTGTCACGTCCGTCGGGCGTGCCCGCGATCCGGCGAACGGTAAGTGTGTCCGGAGAGAATGCGACAGAGTTCTCGGACACATCACCGAAATCGAGCATCAGTACAGGGTTCTTGCTGCGCTTTGCAGGCAATACGCTGATCTGAGCCCAGAATTCGATGCTCTCCACATGGGACAGGTCGGATCCGCTCGGGCCGAGCGGCGTGCGTATGGAGCGCCATCGCCGGCCTGTCGGCATGTTGCCGACAGTCCATTTGAAGTCCCCTTCCCCTCGCAGACCGCCGATTCCCAGGGGATAAAGCGTCATCCATAGTATCGGCTCGGGGCCGGAGAGTCCGGTGCCAATGAGTGTCGTTAGAGGATCGATCTGCTCGATTGTATAACGCACTGCACTCCCCGAGGCGTCGAGCCCGTCACTCTGCCATGCGAGAGTCGCGGCGCGAGTGAGATCGAGGGACTGTGCCCCGTAACGAAAGGGAAACTGGCGGCCGAGCGCGGGCTGGCTGCTGTAGTACCACTGGGCGTCGAGCAGCGGTATCTGGATTCCGCCCTCTCCCTCGAACGACTCGATGTATGCCTGGCCGGCGGCGTTCGGCTGCGGCCGGCTGGCAGCGAATTCGCCGGATACACTGACGCGCGAGGGGGCCGTGGTTTCGCCGTACGGCAGCCGCGAGACGAGCGACGTCAGTGGCGACGCGTCGAAATTGAAGAGCGCGGTCACTCCCGCAACCAGGGAACCCGCCGGTTCAAATCCGAGCGGGGGACGGTTGAACGTCGTCTTCTGCGTCTGGGAGATGGCAGTGAAATCGAGGCTTCCACTTGGGAACGGAATTTCCGCCGTCGCGCCAAGAATTGACGTCGGCGTCTCCGCAAATACCGGATTTTCCTCGAACTGCACAGTCACCTGGCGCGGTCGGGGAAACAGCGTGTCGGGACGCGCGAACGAAACCCGCCCGAGATCGTAGTCGACAGTGTAGTCCGTGCCACGCACGAGCGGGATGCCGTCGATGAGCAGCCGCTCGGAGTTGGGCCGCACCTGAACTGCGCCGAGCATGAGCGTGCCGCCTTCGCCGTTGCCTTCGGCCTGATAGCGGGCGCGGATGTGATAGACCGACAGCGGTCGCTGCGCTGAGTTCACGTACTCCGATGGAGTCGAGTAAATGGTGTCGTTGCTCGGGTTCAGCCGGCCTGCCAAGCCGTCACTTGCGAACGGCCGGAGCGATGGGAATACGAGAAACTGATCCCGGATCATGTGGGACAACGAGGCGCCAAGGCTCAGCTCGAAGTTCGGATCGGCGGGCCGCGGCCAGAGACGGTTCTCGAGATCGAAAGTGGAGCTGTTGGTCTTCTGGGCGAGCCCAAAAAGCTGAAGGTAGGTTTCTGCGCCGCTCAATGTCGCATCTGCCGTCTTCTCCTGGTCGTCGCCGATGCCGGCTACGATTTTTACCACCACGCTCTGCCGCCGCACTTCGGGTCCGCCAAGCCGGTAGACGCTGCGAATTTCGCGGTCGAACGCCGCGTCTCCAGGCGTCACGCGCGGATCCCAGAGAAGATTGGCGAACTGTTCCGCCTCGGCGCGGAACTCGAGATCAGGAGTTCCTCCGGTGGTGACGTGGACGGTATCGCGACCGTTTACTTTCACGCGGTAAGCGACTACGAGCCGCTCGCTGTTGAGTGACAGCGGGCGTACCAGGGCCACCCACAACTGCGATGGGTCCACGTAATAGTCCACCCCTTCGCGAAGCCGCTCGTACACCTGCCCGCGGCGCGACAGCGGATCGCCGAGAATGCGGAACTGCGGCCCATTGGGCGATGGCGGCTGGCCACCGATGAGAAGGCGATAGAGAAAGATCTTCGTCGGACGGAGCGTATCAGGCAGTGACATCGCCAGGGTCGTCATGTGCCGGCTGTCGAGGATGTCGATGTTGGGATACGCGGCTCCGAACAGCTTCGGCGATACAGTGAAAAAGAACCGGCGAGGCTCGAACTGGTGGTCCTCGATTCGTCTGTCGACTGCCTGCAGCGTTTGCGCGCCGACTGTGAACACCCTGTCGCTGACGATATTCCCCTTCTGCTCAGCGAATATCGCCCGGACGCGGGCGGGGCCGAGCTGAGTGATTGCCTGGATGCCGTAGTTGCCGCTCGGAATGCCGGCGGTTATGAAACGTGACACCGGAGGCTGAAAGGTGACGTTGCCGATCTCGAGGCGTTGGAGTAATTCATTTCCCTTCCCCTCGTAGTTGATCGAGATGTTGTTCGACCCGTCGAATTCGCGCTGGGTGTCGTAATCGACGTCAACGTGAACGCGGTCTGCAATGACGCCGCCGGAGCGCGTGTTGAACTGGAAGTCGATGAGCGGCTCGAACGCGCTGCGGCAGTTGAAAACCGCGTTGAACCCTCCCGCCGCGCATTGAGCACTTTCGTTTTTCTCGCCGCGGAATTCCATCCGCCCGTTGAGCTGCAGGCCCAGGTCGGTATGCTCGGCAATGATATCGCCGGCGCGCGCAGCAACGGTCTTCGGTGGCTTGGCAGCTTCACCTGCGTATGACGGCGGCTGCGCGGCGGTGGCGAAGCTCGATGTCGCCACCTGCCCCCAGACCGCCTCGATGATCGCGCGTCGATTCTGTTGAAACGCTGTCGCCCGCGCCGCCTCGATCTGGGCGGCCGCCTGGCGGTAGCTTTCCCGGTCGGCGCGCGACAGCACCGGCGGCAGCTTGAGGGCGAGAGAATCGCCCCCAAGACGAATGCGGACGCCTGGAAGTCTTCTCGCAGTGTCGATCGGCGCGCGCAATGTATCTGCGGGCACCCGCACGGTGTCC
>DATBZT010000053.1:0-7520 GCA_036513055.1 Gemmatimonadaceae bacterium
GGGGGCACACTAGACTCGCCTAGAGCAGCGTCCCGCGCAGGAAGAAGAGCGCGACATAGAAGTAGATGCTGAGGCCCGTCACGTCCACGAGCGCACCACGAGATCGTAGTCCTGCGTGAGCTGCGCGACCTCCTCGCGATCGGCGGTGGGAGGCACGGTGACGACTTCCTCCCATGCCACATCCTTGACGAGCGCGCCTTCCGGTGCGGCCAGCAGCTCATGGAGCGACATCACTCCCTTCACCCGTCCTTGCGGGTCGGTGGCGTAGATGGCGTGCATGGCTTCGCGCCGGCCGCCCCGGGTAATCCGCCGCACTCCGGCGAGCGCCTCCTCCACCGGCGTGTCTTCGGCGACCGACACGAACTCGGTGGTCATCAGACCACCGGCTGTGTCCGGCTCGTAGGCGAGAAGCCGCTCGGTTTCCTCGCGCGCTTGTTCCGGGATCTCCGAAAGGATCTCGTCGGCGCGCTCCTCCTCCATTTCGTCGAGGACGTCGGCGCGATCGTCCGGCGTCATCTGCGTGACGAGCTCCGCTGCCTGGCGGGTGCTCATCGCATCCAGGACTTCGCTTCGCAGGTCTTCGTTCAGGTATTCGAGAACGTCGGCCGCGCGGTCTGATGGCAGCGCGCTCAGCAGGTCGGCAACGCGCTCGCGGGGCAGCGCCTCCGCTACGTCGGCGAGATCGGCCGGATGCATCTCCTCCGTCTCGGCGGCGATGCTCTCGGGCTGCTCGTCGAGGAGGTGAAGAATGTCGGGCGCAAGCAACGCGGCAACTCCCCGCACTTCATCATCGCGCAATGGCGTGTGCAGGGGAGTGTGCCGGGTGTCCTTCATCACACCACCGGGAGAATGCGGCGGTCGTCGCGGACATCGACGACCTCGTACCCGGCGATGGAGATCGCCTCACGCACGGCTTCGGCGCTGACGCTGCCGTCGTGCTCGATCACCGCCTTGCCAATCGACACATCGGCGCGCGAGATGCCTTTCACTCCCGAGAGGGAAGTGAATACCGCGCGCGTGCAGTGGGCGCAGCTCATTCCGGAGATAATCACGGTGCTGACCATGGGCGAAGAATATACTATTAAGACAGTGTTTCGCGCGCGTGCAAAATCAGCTCGCGGGTGTCACTTTGTTCAGCGTCAATCCGTATTGAAAGAGAACAGCGAGATCGATGATGACCGAGCTTCCGCAGAATCAGCCCCCGTTGGGCGAGACCGGAGTACAGCGACCTGCCGAAGCACCAAGGCTCCTGACTCACGAGCTTCAGCAGCCGTGGCGTGGCGACTGGGGGCATGAAGCTGCCCTGGCGCCGGTAGCGCAGCCGCGGGTCCGCAGAGAAAGACTTTTCTCCCGCAAGGTCCTCGTTGGATGGGCGCTCGTCACTCTGGCACTTTATTTTGGAGTGCGTGCGGTCGGCACCGCAGTCAAGGATTCAATCCGCGCCTCGGTAGCTTCACGCACGTCAGCTCACGGGCCGGGACGGGTGACTATCATACTCCCGAACGGGCGGAAGATCGTGATCGACAACCCAGGGCCGGCCGCACCCTCTACTCCTGCGAAGGCGGGTGCTCTCCCGCCAGCCAGCGCTCCGGCAGCTACACCAGCGTCCAAAATCCCGGCGGCGCTGCCATCTCCCGACGCTCCGAAAAATCCCGCGCCGCCGCCAAAGAAATAATCTCGTCTATTCCTGACTGATTTTTGGCGCAGGAACCGGCGGATTCTTCGCGCGCGAGACGAGCGTCTTCTCGAGCGCGGGCACCATGATGTCGTACTGCGATCCCGGGTGCCATATCACCCAGCTGTCGAATCCGGAATCGTAGACGGCACGTTTTTCCTCCTCGAGCTCCGCCGGTCCATAGCGCGGGGCACCCAGCGTGAAACCCTGCAGCCATGGGCGGACACGCTGCCCCGTAATTCCCACTGCAGCGTTGCGCTCGCGCGCGCGGGATATGGCGATGTGGATCACGTTGTACGGTTCGGCGTTGGGCGATCTGATGCCGAACGAACCGTGCGGATAGTGAGACGGATAAACCATCGGCAATAGCACGTCCACCGCCTTGGTCATCGGCTCCCACGCCTGACCTACCTCGAGCGCGCCATTGACGGTGGTGACAAGCCCGAAAATATCGGCCGTGGTCCGCACACCGTACTTGTCGATGCGCTTGTTGGCGTCATTCAGAAACTCGGCGAGCGCCTGCGCCTTGGTCCTGCCGTTCGATTCCGGGAAAACCTGGGGAGGCAGGCTCTTGTACGGCTCCGGGAAGCGGATGTAGTCGAACTGAATCTCTCCGAACCCCATCCGAATTGCTTCCTCGGCGACACGGAAGTTGTACTCCCAGATTGCGTTGGCGTACGGGTTCACCCACATGAGGCCTTTCTTGTCGCGCCATGGGGAGCCATCGGCCTTGCGAATGGTGTGCTCCGGATTCTCCCGCGCCGCCACCGAGTCCTTGAACACGACGATCCGGGCGATCGGAAGGATCCCGTGGGCGTTCAGCGTGTCCACCAGCGACTTGAGGTCGGAAACCTTCGTCGTCGTACCTTCGTTCTTCTCAAGGAGCGGGTCGGATGAGTGGAAGTTGAGCCCGAACTCATCCTTGATGTCGATGACGAAAGCATTGATCTCGGTGGAATCGGCAATCGCGATCAGGTGCCGCATCTTTTTTGCGCTCTGAGCGGCGAAGCGATTGACGTAGAGGCCGCGAATTGGCGCTGATGGATCGGTTCGGAGGCGTTTGATCTCAGCCGAAACAGCCGCACTCGCAGGAGCGGCGGCTGCCGGGGCGGCGGATGGCGGAGCGCCCGTTGGAGTGTTTTTGGGGGCGCCGCTTGGAAGAGCGACTCCGGTCGTCATCACCTGCCTGACCGAATCGGGCGAGCGGGTGCCGATCTGTGAGGCCGTTACGGAATCGGTGACTCCGCCATTCTTGGCGGTATCGTGGCCGGCAGCGCAGGCCGGGATGGCAAGAAGGGCCAGAAGAAGGAAACGCATCTGATGTGGTCGTGAGGATCGTAAAAGTCTGAGGGATGAATCGCGGATGATGCACTATATTTGCCAACAATGCGAATTCGATACTGGCTTGCTGTAATACCCCTGATTGGCTGCTCGTTGCCGGCCCCTCAGCCGCCCCCGGCCGAGTTTCTTGTGGCGGACGCAAGCTCCACTTATTGGGTGAAGAGCGGGCCCGCCGGCATTCACGCGAGGGTCTCGCCGCTGATACTTACTCGCGCCGGCGGGCGCTACTATGAAGTGTTCGTTGGGGAGAACACGCGGTCATATGAAGATGCCGTCTTCACCGCCGAGCCGATCTATCGTCGGGATCTCATGACCGGCGATTCGACGCTCATCTGGCAGGACCAGAGAATCGACGCCTGGGAAAAGGTCTACCTCGCCCGCCACCCGGGGGCGCAGCTCGTCGATCCGGACTCGGATGAAGGCGATGATGTTTCGTTGTCCGCCACCGGTGAGGCCGACATTCTCGGCGTCGTGGGTCCTTACGTTCTGTACACGCATCGCTCGACGCTGGAAAACAATCAGGCGGAACAGGCCGACACGGCTCGCGGCGTCATCGACATTCGCGTCGGCAAGCCGGTTGCCTTCGCCTCTCTTGCCGGCGACAGCACTGCGCTTGCTGACGGAGGCGTCCACGAAGGCGGCATCGTGCGGTGGAAACATGCGGCGTACGACGTCATCGCCAGATTCGACACGACGAGGCAGGAAACTCAGGTGGTTCTCAGAGATCGCCGCCGCCGCGAATGGGCTCTCGGCTTTGTGAATTCACCGGCACCTCGCATTTACTGGCTCGATGAGCCGCGCGCAGACCCGCGGGTCCGCACGGCCATCTCGCACGCGTTCGAGGGTGCCATGTCGGACCAGGACAACACGCAGCTCGTTCGCCGGAAGCTGACCCACAAGCCGCTCACTACTCGACTGCAGTGACTGACGCCGAGCTCTCCCGCACTGTTCGGGAGACGCAGAACGAAACGTCACAGCTGATGATGCCGCAGCACTCGAACAACCTGAACAACGTGTTCGGGGGCGTGATCCTGGCGATGATGGACACGGCAGCGGCGGTGTCGGCAATTCGCCACGCCCGCGCGAGCTGCGTTACGGTGTCTGTCGACCGGGTTGATTTCCGGGAGCCCATCCACGTCGGCGAGCTGGTGATAATGAAGTGCAGCGTGAACTACGTCGGGCGCACTTCAATGGAAGTCGGAGTGCGGGTGGAGGCCGAGCATCTCCTCACCGGAGTGCGCCGACACACCAACTCCTGCTACCTCACCTATGTCGCGATAGACAGGGACGGACATCCGATTCCAGTGCCGAGCTTGCGACTCGAGACTGAGCAGGAGATCCGGCGCAACGCCGCGGCGAAGGAACGGAGACGACGCCGGCTGGAGGAGAGAAACGCGGAAGCGGGAGAGCCGAATCGGCAGTGATCCTGATCGCTTGACCTCACGACGCCTCCAAGTGTAAACTAGGAAAACCAAACGGCGATGGAGTTCGCCGCAATCGCGATCTCGTGAGAGGCGCTAATGACTCCTACCCTCCCCCAGTCCGGGTCCGGGTGGGAGTCTTTTTTCTTCTCAACCAGGAGCTTGCGGTGGATTCGAACATCTGGCTGATCGCCGCCGTGTGGATGGCGCTCGCGCTTCTGGCGAGCATCATATCGATCAAGGTGGGCATTTCAGTTGCCCTGATCGAAATCCTTGTCGGCGTAATCGCGGGAAATGCATTTGGTATGCGGTCCGCTCCCTGGGTCGATTTTCTGGCGACTTTTGGATCGGTACTTCTAACCTTCCTGGCCGCGGCCGAGATAGATCCAGGCGCGTTGCGCCGCCACCTCAAGCCGGCGCTCGCGATTGGAACTGCGAGCTTCTTCATTCCGTTTCTGGCGGCTGCCGCCTTTGCTTACTGGGGTGCTCACTGGGAGCGCCACGCCGCCTACATCGCCGGGATCGCCTTGTCGACCACCTCGGTGGCGGTGGTCTACTCCGTCATGATCGAGACCGGACTCAACCAGACTGAGCTCGGCAAGCTGATTCTTGCGGCGTGCTTCGTCACGGACCTGGGTACGGTGCTCGCCCTCGGCGTCATCTTCGCGAACTTCAATGGTTGGCTTGCGCTCTTCGTCGCGGTGACCGCGGCTATGCTCTGGTATCTGCCTCGCCTCACGAGGTATGTCATCGCCAGCGTTGGTCATCGAGTCAGCGAGCCTGAGGTAAAGTTTGTCTTCCTCATCCTCTTTCTCCTCGGGGGCCTGGCGAAAATCGCCCAGAGCGAAGCTGTGCTGCCCGCCTACCTTGTCGGGCTCGTCATCGCCGGGGTGTTTGTGCGGGACCGGATGCTGATGGACCGGATGCGCTCGATCGCTTTCTCGATACTCACGCCTTTCTATTTCATCAAGGCGGGACTGTACGTCTCTGTACCGGCGGTCGTGAGTGGCGCTTTGTTGATTGCGGTGTTCCTGGCGATCAAGCTGGCGTCAAAGCTGGTGGGCGTATGGCCGCTGACACGGCGGTTCGATTTCGACAGGAAGGAAGGCGCGTTTACGACTCTGCTGATGTCCACCGGGCTGACTTTCGGCACGATCTCCGCACTTTTTGGCCTGACCAATCACATAATCACTCAGGAGCAGTACACCATCCTGGTGACGACAGTGATCGCCAGCGCGATTGTGCCGACTCTGATTGCACAGCGTTTCTTCCTCCCGCGCAGCTCGATGTTCGAGACAACGGAAGAAGACATCGAAGAGATGAACGCGCCGGCATGAGTCTGCTCATCCGGGATCCGAGGTCTCGGGCGATGCGGACGACTCCGCTCTCCGGACGGCGGAGCTGGAGAGGAGTTGACCGAGATCAGTGCGGATCTGGTCGAGTATGGGATTGATTCGCGGGCCCGCCCGCGGATCAACTGCGCCGTATCCGCGAAGCTTTTCGGCATAGCTGTCGTCGAGGCGCACAATCGCCGATGTCGCCAGCGCGCGAATCAGGCGCAGCCGAGACCGGCGCTGCGGAGCGACGTCGAGAAGCATGGCGAGCTGGCGAATGCTTTCGCGCAGCGACACGAGCAGCGGTAGTATCGCCGTGTCGAAGCCGGATGGAAGATCGTCGTGATACCAGATGAGTCCGTCCGGACGTCCAGCGGCCGGTGCGGCGAGAGCCTCTATCTCCGCAAGGGCATCCTGAAGCATGCTGAGATAGACCTCGAAGTGGCGGTGCTGGTGCTCATTGAGTAGCGGCGCTTCGGGAGCGGGCGAGGGCATCGGATGGGGGCCGCGAGGAGTCACGCGCTTGGGGACTCGGAGTCGGACGTCGGCTCCTGTCCCCGCATAAGATAGCCGCCGCGACTTGACCCCGGCATGATGCCTGCGCAGAGTTGCCGCATGGATCGCCTGTTCACCGTCGACGAAGCCAACCGAATGCTGCCCCTCGTGCGCCGGATTGTAAGCGACGCGGTGCGCGACTACTGGCGCTGGCAGAACAAGGTTGAGGAGTTCGAGGTGGCGGCTCTCCGCAGCACCATCGACAATCCGGATGAGGCGGCCGAACAGCTTCAGGTCGAAGTGACCCGTCTCGCCGAGGAGATTGACGGCTACATTGTGGAGCTGAACGATCTCGGTGTTTTGTTCAAGGGATTCGATACCGGTCTGGTGGACTTCGCATCGGAGATTGACGGGCGGCAAGTGCTTTTGTGCTGGCAGCTCGGCGAGGAAAGCGTGGGATACTGGCACGAGCGGGACGCGGGATTCATCGGCAGACAACCATTGTCCGAGCTACAGGTAAACTGAATGGCGCATGAGATAAGAGAATTCACTGGTCCGGACGGCACGAGGTGGGGGGCCGAGGTCAAGGTGCCGGGCTCGAGCAATGCGATGGTTGTGTTTCACCATCCCGGTGGGAGGACGGCTCGCCTGGATCGTTACGCGTGGCATCAATGGCACGGGCCCGAGGCGCGCAGTGTGACCGGCTCGCTCAAGGTGGACGCAGTGATGAAGGCGCTGACGCCGGGCGTGCTGGCGCTGTTGTTCAGGCGTTCGATGCCAATTTCGGCGGGAACGACGCCACTGACGGAACAGACGTAGCAGGCGGTGAGTGTGATGTCGGTGTGCGGAACGCCTGTAGCGCGCGAGAACAGATGAAGCCGGAAGAAGTTTTCAGCTGATCCGCCCGTGTTTCCGGTGTTTGCGGCGGCGCCCCCCTTTAGACATCACAAATGTAACAGGTAACAAGATGTGCTTGCGGGCAACTGTGCACCCAATTATAATCCTTCTCGGAAACGTGCCGTGCGTGCTGCGCACGGCAGCTTCCAAAATCCATTTTCTCCTTCTGAAAAAGGCAACCTGGTCGCGAGGCCAGTACGCAAAGTTTGGGCTTCTCCCCAGGAGAAGTGCCCAACTGCCGAAAGAGGAGCGACACCGGCTCGTGAGGCCGGGACATGTTGCATTTCGGGAGGTGCGTGATGCGTCTGTTTCCCCTGTTACATTCTCCAAATCCTGTGCTGAGAGCCACAAGTCTGG
>DATBZT010000054.1:0-6281 GCA_036513055.1 Gemmatimonadaceae bacterium
GCCCAGGCGCACGACGACCGTCGCGACCAGAGCGGCGAGAAGAGTGACTCCGAGAATCCACGTGGCGGGCGCCATGACGGAGGTCAACATCCCATGATGCGCCTGTCCGTCGCGCTCGAGTCCCTTACATCAATGGCCCGGCCCCACCGAAACCGCGTGGAACGTAACGACGAGGTCGTCGCCTTCCTTGACCGTTACTTGCTTGTCGTTGGTATCACCGGCGGCGAGCTGATTATTCGTTATGAAGCTTACGTGGATGTAATAGTCTCCCGCGATAACTCCCCCTTCGCTCGCGCCGAACACCGCGATCCCGTCACTGCTTGTGGACCCCGCACGCCACAAAAGCGCGCCGCCCCCGATCAGCTTGTAAAGATCCGCGTTGGCGCCCTGGATTCCCACATTGTTCGCATCGACTACTTTTGCGGATAGCTTGCCGACCGCCGACACCGCGGTAGAGTTGCTGCAAGCCAGAGACGCAAGGACGCACGCGAAAGCAGCGACAGCGACGATCCGTAGACGGGTTCCTTTCATATACGGCGACCCGGAAGTAGGGTGGGATACGAATATCTTACCATAATAGGCGCCCTCATGGCGAAATCTTTGCGCTCGGCGGAATTCTCACGGGAAGCCTGGGCACTACCCGGAACGTGACGACAGTGTCGTCACCAGCCTTGACTGTCACAGGTCGATCGTTGGTCTCTCCGGGAGCGAGTTTGTGCCACGTCCTATCGATGATGTGGATCACGTAGTCACCTTCGATCACTCCGCCATTCTTCGCCCCGAGAACAGCGATTCCAGCGCTGTCCGTCGAGCTCGCCCTCCAGTAGACTTTCCCCGACGGCGTCAGTTTGTAAAGGTCCACGGCCGTCAGGCGAACCGGCTTATTCTGCGCGTCGATCACCCGAACCGACAGCTTTCCAAGGGGATATTTCGTGCTCGGCCGGCTACAGCCCAGAGTCGCAAGAAGCACGGCCAGTGCAGCGTGAACGCAAATTCGGCGATGAACAACCCGCATCAATAACCTCCAATAGTGTCGCCAACCGCACTGCATCTTCGGTAAAATACTAGGCACTTCATACAGGATGGAATATGGAAAGGCAGGGATCAGCGAGTTTACTGACGGTTGTTCGATCGTAGAGCCCACCGATGCCTAGCGGCTACGTACTGGGCATTTCCGCTTTCTATCACGACAGCGCGGCATGCCTGCTCTCCGGCGAAACGATCGTGGCTGCCGCCCAGGAAGAGCGATTTACGCGCGTGAAAGGTGACGAACGATTTCCTCGGCACGCCGCGCGGTATTGCCTTGCCGAAGCCGGCATTCCTGCATTAGAGCTGGACGCGGTCGTCTTCTACGAAAAGCCGTTGCTGAAATTCGAGCGGCTTATCGAGACGTATCTCGACATCGCCCCTCGCGGACTCGATTCTTTTCGCCGCGCCGGACCCCTGTGGATGAAGGAGCGTCTTCACGTCGAACGCGCCATCCGCTCCGGACTGGAAGGCTACAAGGGGAAACTGCTGTACACCGAGCACCACGAGTCCCACGCCGCGAGCGCGTATTACCCGTCACCGTTCGACGAGGCGGCGATACTCACCATCGATGGAGTCGGTGAATGGGCGACCGCCACCATCGGTGTAGGGCGAGGCGCCGAACTGGAGCTGTTGGAGGAGATGCGCTTTCCCGATTCGCTCGGACTTCTCTATTCTGCATTTACGTATCACGCCGGCTTCAGGGTGAACAGCGGTGAATACAAACTGATGGGGCTCGCGCCCTTCGGGGTACCGCGATACGTCGACCGGATCTATTCCAACCTGCTGAAACTGAGCGACGATGGGTCGTTCGAGCTCGATCAACGATTCTTCGACTACCGCGGCGGATTGCGAATGACGAATCGGAGATTCGATCGATTGTTCGACGGGCCACCCCGACATCCGGACGGTCCGCTTTCTAAACGCGAAATGGATCTCGCGTGTTCCGTTCAGCAGGTTTGCGAAGACGTTGTGCTTCGCATCGCGAAACACACTCACCAACGAACGGGGCTCCCCAATTTGTGCATGGCCGGCGGAGTTGCGCTGAACGCAGTCGCCAATGGCCGCCTACTGCGAGAAGGACCTTTTGACCACGTCTGGGTCCAGCCGGCTGCCGGTGACGCCGGTGGCGCGCTCGGCGCTGCGTTTGCCGCAGCGCACAAATACTTTGGACAGCCGAGGAGCCAGCACTCCGGAACCGATTCGATGGAGGCGGCGCTGCTGGGGCCGGAATTCGACGTCGATGCGATCCGAGCGGATCTTCGCGCGGCAGGTGCCGAATATGAAGAAGTCGACGACTCCGGACCCGAGGACCACGCGGCGGCGATGATAGAAGAGGGAAAGATCGTCGGGTGGTTCCAGGGCCGCATGGAGTTTGGCCCGAGGGCGCTGGGCGCCCGAAGCATCCTCGCCGACGCGCGAGAGCCCGGCATGCAGTCGCGGCTCAACCAGAAGATCAAGTTTCGCGAAGGCTTTCGTCCCTTCGCGCCCAGCATCCTTCGCGAACGCGCCTCGGAATATTTCGACATCGAGCATGCGTCCCCATACATGACGTTCGTTGTGCCCGTCTCGGAGGCGCGTCGATTACCCGCTGGAAGCAGCTACGTGACGGGGCTGGAACGCGTCGCAGAGGTACGGTCGGAGATCCCGGCCGTCACGCATCTCGACTACTCAGCCCGCGTACAGACCGTTGCCCGCGAGGAGAGTCCCATGTTTCATCGATTGCTATCTGCGTTCGCCAACCGGACGGGGTGTCCGCTGGTCGTGAACACTTCCTTCAACGTTCGCAGCGAGCCAATCGTCTGTAGTCCCGCGGACGCTTTTGCGTGCTTCGCTCGAACTGCGATCGATGCTCTCATAGTTGGTCCCTTCGTGGTGCGCCGAGAAATGCAGACTGACTCGTCTCTCGCGGCCGCGGGATCTGCGGTGGTCAGCCGCGATTGATTCCGACTCAGAGTAGCACCGACGGGGCGATCACGGACAAGAACAACATCCGCGAAGGTCGGATCTTCGCCCTCACCGTCGCCGGTGGGTTTCTGGTCGTCGCGCTTTTGGCGATGCGGAGGGGCGGGTACAGAGTTGAAGCCGCTGCGTTTTCCGTGTCGGCGATTGGAGTGCTGGCCGCGCTAATGATCCCCGGGCGGCTCGGACCCGCAAGACGCGCATGGATGAAACTCGGCGAAGCCATCGGCTACGTGACTACCCCTATCCTCATGGCAATCGTCTATTATGTGTTCCTGACGCCGATCGCCATCGTGAGGCGGCTGGGCCTACAACGCGAGCCGGCGAAGGATTCACGTTGGCATCAGCGCCCGCCACTCCCGCCAAGGAAGCGCATGGAGCGCCAGTTCTAGTGGAGGTCGGATAGTGCTAAGCGTAATCAGAGAGCTTTGGGCGTTCATGCGCGAGAGAAAGAAACTCTGGCTGGCACCCATTATTGTAGTCCTGGTGGTGATCAGTGGACTTCTATTTATCGCCCAGGGCACCGCGCTGGCGCCATTTATCTACTCCATCTTCTGATCAGATCGAGAGTACCGTATTCCCGGCGGAAGCCGCGATAACCAACGCGGTGCGCGCTACTGTTGCAATCCGAGAATCCTGAGTAGCACTGGCAACCTTGGATCTCCGGGTGCGATTCGGGCGAGGCGCAGCGCTGTTTCTCGCGCAGCCGCAAGGTTCCGCGTCACTCCGTAGGAAAGGGTGAGCTGATAGAGTATTTCGGGTTGCGCGGGCTCGAGGGCGAGTGACTGCTCGAAGTACGAGATGGCGCGCAAAGGTTCGCGCTTTTGCGCCGCGCGCGTACCAAGGACGTTCAGCGCCCCGGGCGTCGGACGAATTGCCACCGCACGTCCGAGGGCTGTCTCCGCTTCGGCTGTCTTGCCCGCGCGTCCCAGGGCGCGCGCGGTCAAAAGCCAGGGCTCGCTGTTGAAGGGCGCGTCACGAGCGAGGCCCGCGTACTCCGCGACGGCGGAGTCGAATTGCATTCTGCGCTCGTAGTCGCCACCCAGCCGGAGCTTCGCCAATTCCCAGCGCGCTCCGGCCGAGACCCCGAATGCCAGGCTGTCGAGCAGACTTGTGGGAGTGTACTGGCCTCGATAGTCAATCTGTTGAGACACCGGAACGAAGGGCCATCGTGATTTCAGGGTCTGCGTGGTGTGATATGCGATTCGCTCGTCAAAGGGAGTCAACTCGGTGCCGCGGGAGTAGTCGTTCCACGAACGCAGTCGCGTAGTGTCGGCTTGCTTTCCGAGCAGGCCACTCCCGAGCAGCGACTCGAAGAATACGCGTCCGACGAGAGCTTGCCCGGCGCGCGTTGGATGAACGTGCTCGAGAAAAATGTTTGAGCCGGGAGCACCGCCGGGCGACGCCGCCGCGAAAGCCTCAGCTACGGGAACGTACATCGCCCCGGTGCGCGTGCTGACGCGCCTGATAATGCGGTTGAACTCGCTCGGCGCGCGAAATCTCACGACGTCCAAATCTTTCGCACGAGTGAAGAGGCTGTCCGCAAGGGCGCTGTCCCCAGCGACGAAAGCAGCACGGCCCGCCGCGAACGTGCTGTCGGCGGAGCCGGGCGCCGCGTTTGCGTCAGCTGCGAAGGGTGGCTGATCTCGCAGATTGCTCGCGAGACTTCCCAGAAAAATGGGAATCCCTTTGCGTTTGAAGAGCCGACAAATGGCGTCCAGGTTGCTCTCGAACTGGCGCGCGCCGGCCTCATAGCGACTGCCCCCGAGAGGAATTTGCCGGTCGCGAGCCAGAATCTCCATGAGGCTTGCTGCCTCCAGATCACCTTGGGGTTTTTCCCGCGCCATCACTCGCGCGATACCGTTCCTCAGCGCAAGAACCAACCGAAGACGGAGAAGCCGCATGTACAAACGAACGGCCGTCACCCCGCCAGGAACTGTGACGCGCGACGCCGCTCCGAGTGCGCCGTAGTATTCGTTGTGGCCGGCATAGATGAGCACGGCGTCGGGACGCTGTGCCGCTACTTCTTCCGCCATGTCGAGCAGGGCGAAGCTATTGGTTGCCGCGATGGCCAGATTGATGACTTCTACCGAGTCTCGCGGGAGCACGTCTCGAAGCACGTCCGCGAGCAGGCGTGAGAATTCTACGTTCCGCGGGTACGGAAAACCGGCGGCAGCTGATTCTCCCATGACAAAGACTCGAAAACCCCGCTTGGGCTTCTCACGGGCAAAAGCCTCGTGTGCCGGCGCAGGGGGGTTATCGATGCCTGAAAACCAACGCTCGCCAACTGAACGGTTGGCAACCAGATAGTCACCCTTGACCGCCGGAGCACGAATGAAAAGCGGGAGCCCGTCGTTCGGGTTGGCGAGCCGTAGCGCTACTTCGATGCCGCCAATCACCAGAAGCGGCAAGGCGAGCGTCACGCCGAGGAGAAGAGCGTACCTTCGCCTCGAGAGATTGCTAGCCACTGAAGGGGAAACGGAAGGAGGAACTTCGCTCCTATCGCGACGACTCACTCAGAGCCGCAGAAACGTGAACTGGTGATTTGACAACCTCCGGGACTAAGGGTAGGTATATGGTAAGCCGCCACCTGACAATGTCGAGTGGCATCATTCTCCAACTTCAGGAAGCGAGACCATGCTACTTCGACAGTTCCTCGCGGCCGCGGTTGTTTCGACCGCGCTCACCAATTGTGCAAGCGCGCCACCTGTGAGCTCAGCGCCGCAGTCTGTCAGTGACCAGAGTGCGGCCGTCTATCCGACTGTGAAGGTCTGGACCGGCACGCTGAATCCAACGCAGTCATACGACGCGACCGCTGCGGCAAGCAAACGCCAGAATGGCTATGGACGCGTAGAGCTGACGGTGTCGCCGAACACTACAACGCTCACGCACGTCATCCTGACCGTTTCGATCCCCCTGGAGCCGGGTATGGATCTCGTGGGCTGGGGTTTAAGCCAGGGTCGTTGCGGTTCGGGAAACCCGCTGGTCCTTCCCCCCAGCATGTTCCCAGCAATTCAACTGGGCTCGAACGGACAAGGAACCATCAACGCGAACATCCCCTTCATAATCCCCGACAACGGCAGCTATCACGTGGACGTTTTTCGGGGATCGAGCACGCAGCTGAACGACGTGATCACCTGCGCCTCGCTCCGCAGAGAGAGTTGATCCAGCCGCTTCAGGCGTGCTCGTAAGTACAGGCAACACTCCAAGCTATGAAAAAACAATGCGGGCGGATCCAGTGGATCCGCCCGCATTGTTTCCTGCTCAAGATCAAGCGAAGGCGTTGTTTCGGC
>DATBZT010000055.1:0-8379 GCA_036513055.1 Gemmatimonadaceae bacterium
GACCAGATGTTCCCCGACGGCAACGGCGGATTCGCGCGACTGATGGTGAAGACGCTCATCCCCGACGCCTTCGCCGGACCGCGCACCGTCGACGCGGTGTGGCAGAATCGCGTGAACTTCGGCGCGCTCGATCGCGCCGCTCAACCAACACGGCTCCGGCTCAATTCCACAGTAGTGCGCGTCGAACACGCGGGCGATCCGGCCAGCGCGCCGCACGTCGTCATCACCTACGTCAAAGGCGGACGACTATTCAAAGTCCGAGCGCGCGGCGTCGTCATGGCGGGCGGCAGCTGGATGACCAAGCACGTCGTGCACGATCTCCCGGCAAGCCATCGCGAAGCTTATGCGCAGTTCTATCGATCGCCATGCCTGATGGCGAACATCGCCGTGCGCAATTGGCGCTTCCTCTACAAGATGGGGATGTCCGGCTGCCGCTGGTTCGGCGGACTCGGCGATTATCTCTCGGTGCGCAAGATGGCACTGATTGACGGTGAGCCCTCGAGCATCGGACCGGACTCACCAACGGTGTTGACCATCAAGGTCCTGTTCGCACAACCCGGACTACCTATAGGAGAGCAAGGCAGCCGAGGACGCGCGCAGCTGCTCGGCACGTCGTTCGCGCAGTACGAGCGCGCGTTCCGGGAGCAGCTCGGCGACATGTTCGCGCCCGGCGGCTTCGATCCGCGGCGGGACATCGCCGGAATCATCCTCAATCGCTGGGGACACGCGTACGTGAATCCGCAGCCGGGATTCTTCTTCGGCTCGAACGGCAGGCCGGCGCCGAGGGATGTACTGAGGAATCAGCCGCATGGGCGGATTGCGTTTGCGAACACGGATCTCGCGGGGGCGAGCGATCACCGCAATTCGATTCGCGAGGCGGATCGCGCGGTGAAACAGCTGGTCGGCGCTTAGGCTACCGCATCGGGTTGTTCGGGCGTTCGGTGCCAGGCTCCGGTTACGCGCAACGCGGAGTGCTTCGGCTGCCAGAGAGCGCTTTCAGTCGCGACCCGAGGCGTGTCGTGCAGCGACAGCGAAGTGGAGAAAATACCGGCTCAGTGACGCAGCCGCACCGGGCTGCTCGGCGACGCCCCAGAAGAGTGCACAGAATTCTTCTCTTGCCCTTAGAATCTCGCGGCGTCGCGACCCTCTCCAACGGTGATCACCCGCGGTGAGATCGAACAGCTCGAGGCCGCGGTTCACAGCCGCGTCACGCCGCTCGGCGTGGCCGGCCTCATGAGCTTTGATCGCCCGTTCCACCTCACTCCCAACATTCGCGAGCTGCTCGACAAGGGTCAGCGATTTCCACCGGCCGGCGGCGAGATTGGCGTGGCCCCGCGCGGATGTCTCCATTATTTGACCAACTCATTCACGATCCGCCGAATTTTGGCGCGCAACGCGGCGTCTTCAACACCGCGCGTTCGGTTCCGTTGCGACGGCCGTACATTGATCATCGAGTCGTATTCGATCCAATCCGCTTCGTCCGCGGAGGGGTAAAGGTTGATTCCCCACAGGTTGCTCTGAGAGGACCCGTCGTCGAGGAGTAGCGCTTCCTCGTCCGAGTGCAGCTCGCCTCCCAGCGCCATGATTTCCCGCTCGACGTCGACCACGGCTTTCACCATATCACCGAACTGGTTCGACGCGATCGTTACCAGCTCCGAGCGCGTGAGCTGTTCCCTGACAATTCGTGGCGGCGGTATCTCCATGTTGTTGCGGGCTGGTTACGGCCAGATCTGATTGTCCCGATCGATGTCCGGGAAAAGACTGTCGGGATCTATCACCACTCTCGCGATTCTCGGAATCGACGCGATGCGCACCACGTAACGGCGCGCGCCCGTGAGCCACACATCGACCGGCAGCGTCAGGCGCTGCGTTGCGCCGCCCTCGCGCGTGATCGCCAGCTCCACCGGCATTGGCGCGAGACCACGGTCCTCGATCGTGATCGCCGTCGAATCGCCCTGCTCCTTGACCGACGCTATCGCCTGATCCAGCGGCCATGGCTCGTAGAACCACGTCGTCCAGAACCAGTCCAGATCACGCCCGGAGACATCGCTGAAGGTGTTGAAGAAGTCGTATGGATACGGGTGCTTGCCGATCCATCGGCGGCCGTACTCACGATAAGCGCGATGGAACGTCTCCTCGCCGAGCAAGCCGCGGAGCGCAGCGAGCACAGCGGCGGTCTTGTCGTAGTACATGACGAAATACCATTCCTGCGGATACAGATCGCCCGGCCACATGAGCGTCATGTCATGACCGCCACGTGCGGCGTCAACATACAACCCACGCTGACCCGGCTCGGAGTCGCCGGGCCGTCCACCGCTGCGCGGTTCGCCGTACAGCGGACGCATCGCTTGAGCAACATCATACTGCGTGAAGCCCTCGTCCATCCACGGATGGCGCGTCTCGTTCGATCCGACCTGCATCGGGAACCACATGTGACCGGTCTCGTGCATGAGATCACCGGCGAGGGACAGAGTATCCCCCCAGGGCTGCATGAGCGTCAACATCGGGTATTCCATGCCGCCGCTGTCCAGCACTCCCTCCATCGACGTCATGGTCGGCCAGGGGTAGCGCCAGAGATAGCGCGAGTGTTGCTCGACGGCGTCGCGCGTGAAGCGCGCGCCGCCCAGTGCCCACGCGGCCGCGGGAGCATGTCGGCGATAGAAGCTGTAGATATTCACGGTGTCGGCGGTGCTTCGACCACTATCGCGCACAAGCGCACGCGTCGCATCCCAGACGTACTGATCGCTCGTCCCCCAGGCGAAGTCCCGCACCGCCGGCGCGACGAAGTGCCAGGTCACCGTCCCGTCCGGGTCTGACTCGAACGACGTGCCGGGTTCCACGACGTGCACGACCGCGCCGGTGCGACGTGCCTCGGCGAGGCTCGCGCGCGTCGCCGCGGAGAAGATTCCGCCAGCGTTCACCAGCGAACCGGTGGCGCCGATCACCCAGTCGCGCGGCACCGTAAGTCTGACGTCGTAATCGGCGTAATCCATGTAAAACTCGGCCTCGAGCAGATATGGATCGGCGACCCAGCCGTGGACGTCGTCGTAGACCGCGACCTGCGGATACCAATAGCCCATGAAATACAAGTGGTGCCCCTCGCGCCCCTGCCGTCCATCGCTTGGCGATTCCGGCGGCACGTAGGACCACGCGAGCTCGATAGAAACGCTGTCGTGAGACACGAGCGGTAAGGCGAGCGGGAGCCACATTACGGTTCCATCCACTGTGTACCCACCTTGGTCGTTGAGACGCTGATTCCCGACGTCGGTGATTGGCACGGCGGTGTTGCCGCTTGACCGCGGCGGGATCACACGTCCATTCGCTACGACCTGCTCGAGCGATACGCCACCAGTTATTGGCGCGGCTTGCCGTCGCGGATTGCCCGCGGCGAACGCGTTCTGTCGGAGGTGGATGGCGAGCCTTCGCAACGTGTCCGGCGAATTATTGAGGTAGACGACGCGCTCGTGCCCAGTCACACGATCGGCCGTGGGATCGAGCCGCGCGTCGATTGAGTAACGCGCGTGTTGCACCCAATAGCCCGGGCCCGGTTGCCCGGACCGCGTGCGTGTACCTCGCGCGATGGCGGCGGCGAACTCAGGAGATGCGTATACCGGTCCGGGCACCGGCCGCGCGCGCGATGCAGCGGACGTCGGAAGGGGGAGGGGACTCTGAGCGCGAACGCAGGAAAGCAGGCCGATTGACGTTACCAGTTCGAGGCAGGTTAGGAGTCGCATGGATGAAATATGCGTAAATTGCGGACTTGGACGGGAAGCCTCCGCCGCGCGACGTACGGTCTAACCCTCTAACCACTCTCATGCGTGCAAGCTCTTTAATACTGCTGGTCGCAGGCGCTGCTGCGACCGTCCCGTCGGTAGCCCCGGCGCAGGCCCGCGCCCCACAGCGCGCCGCTCCGCAAACCGCCACCCTGCTCGTTCCCGACCGCGTCTGGGACGGCGTCGAAGACGCGCCGCATTCCGGCTGGGCGGTGCTCGTCACCGGCAACCGGATTGTGGCCGCCGGTCCGCGCGGTCAGATCAGCGCGCCCGCCGGGGCGACGACGATCAATCTCCCGGGCACGACACTGACGCCGGGACTGATCGACGCGCACTCGCACGTGCTGCTCCATCCTTACAACGAAACTTCATGGAACGACCAGGTGCTGCACGAATCGCTGGCGCTCCGCACGGCGCGCGCAGTCAATCACCTGAGAGCGACGCTGATGGCCGGCTTCACCACGCTCCGCGACCTGGGCACCGAGGGCGCCGGCTACGCCGACGTGGGGCTCAAGCAGGCCGTGAATCAGGGCATCATCCCGGGGCCGCGAATGTTCGTCTCCACACGAGCGATCGTTGCCACGGGCGCCTATGGACCGGCTGGTTTCACTCCGGAGTACGCGAACGACATTCCGCAGGGAGGCCAGGAGGCGAGCGGGCTCGAGCAGATGGCGCAGGTGGTGCGCGATCAAATCAAGCACGGCGCGGATTGGGTGAAGATCTATGCCGATTACCGTTGGGGGCCGAACGGCGAGAACGAGCCGACATTCACGCTCGACGAGCTCAAGGAAGCCGTCGACATCGCGGGCAGCTCGGGACGACCGGTGACAGTACACTCAGTGACGCCCGAGGGCATGCGCCGAGCAGTTCTCGCCGGCGTCACGACCATCGAGCACGGCGACGGAGGAACGCCGGAGGTCTTCAAGATGATGGCCGACCGCGGCATCTGTCTCGTTCCGACCCTCGCCGCCGGCGATGCGATCATGCAGTACAACGGCTGGCGGAAGGGCGTCGACCCTGATCCGTCGTCCATCGTCGCGAAGAAGAAGAGCTTCAAGGCCGCCCTCGACGCGGGCGTGACGATCTGCAACGGCAGCGATGTCGGCGTATTCACTCACGGTGACAACGCCAGGGAAATCGAGATGCTGGTGGCTTACGGGATGACGCCCGTCGCCGCGCTCCGCTCGGCGACGTCGGTCGACGCGAAGATGCTGCGCATGGGCGACCAGCTCGGGCAGGTCAAGGAGGGATATCTCGCCGATCTGATCGCGGTGAAGGGCGACCCGACGAAGGACATCTCAGCGATTCGCGAGGTGCAGCTGGTGATGAAGGACGGGACGATCTACAAACAGTGACGCAGCCCGATGCGCCGCTGGACGAGCGCTTGTTATATTGCGAATGTCGTCTCTCGAGACCGTAACGATCGAGCATCCAGGCGACACCATCCTTACCGTGGAGCCGCTTAACTCATCCGCCTCGCCGGCTCGCACGCGCGCGCACCAACGAGGCGTCTCATGGAGAACCCGTCATGCATGGACGTCTGCTCTTGCTTGGTACCGCTCTCTCCTGCCTTGCCCTCGGGACCGCCACAGCACAGCGGCCGACAGTTCCGGGACCACGTGGCCAACCCGACTCGACTGCGGCGGGCAGAGATTCCATCGGCGTTCCCGCCACCGAACGGGTTTCCACCACCAAACACACGGTCACGATCGACGGCAAGGTCATCCCCTATACTGCTCGTGCCGGCACCATGGTCATTCGCGACGATGCGGGGAAGCCGAAAGGCTCCATCTTCTACATCTCGTACACCCGCGACCAACAGAACCCGCCGACGCGGCCGGTCACGTTCTTCTTCAACGGTGGCCCAGGCTCGGCGTCGATCTGGCTGAGCATGGGACTCATGAGTCCGCGCCATCCGGAGATGGGTCCGAACGGTCGCCAACCGGCTCCGCCGTACAACCTGGTCGACAATCCGTACTCACCGCTCGACGTCACCGATCTCGTTCAGGTCGATGCCATGATGACGGGCTACTCGCGTCCCGGCCCGGGAGTGAAACCATCCGAGTTCACCGGCGCCAACAATGACATCAAGATGTTCGGGCAGTTCATTCGCGATTACCTCGACAAGTACGATCGCTGGGGATCGCCCAAATATCTTTTCGGTGAGAGCTACGGCACGTTTCGCTCGGCCGGACTCGCGGCCGAGCTGCAGAGCAGCGAAGGCATCGAGCTGAACGGCATCATGCTGCTCGGCACAGTGCTCGACTTTCAGAACATTCGGCCCGCGCCGTCGAACGACATGGCGTTCGTGTGCTTCCTCCCGACGTACACCGCGACAGCTTGGTACCACAAGAAACTGCCCGCCGATCTTCAGAGTCTGACCCTCGAGCAGGTCACCCAGCAGGCGCGCGACTACGCGTTCGGCAATTACCTCACCGCTCTGGCCAGGGGCAGCATGCTGTCCCTGGCGGAGCGCGTCGCGGTCGCCCAGCAAGTAGCGCGGCTCACCGGCGTGTCCCAGCAATTCGTGCTCAACACCAATCTCCGCATCGACCCCGGCACCTACCGCACCGAGCTGCTACGCGGCGAGCGGGAGACCGTCGGTCGCTACGACAGCCGAATGATCGGCCTCAATGGCAACGCCGCCAGCACGCGTCAGGATTACGACCCATCCGAAGTCGCGCCCGCCGGCGCGTTCATGTCCGCCTTTATGCGCTATCTGCATAACGATCTCGGCTACACTACCGATCTCCAGTATTACATGGGCGGTCATGCCGGACACTGGGACTACTCGGACCTCGGCGGCGCAGGGAATTTGGGCGCCGGCTATCCGAGTGAGACGGAGTCGCTGCGCACGGCGATGGCTAAGGACCCTTATCTGCACGTGATGGTCGGCGCCGGCTACTATGACATGGCGACACCATTCGCCAACGCCGAGTACACCTTCAGACATCTGGGATACGATCAGACGTATCATGATCGCGTCGATTTCCGGTACTACCAGAGCGGGCACATGGCCTACCTCAATCAGGAATCGGCAACCCAGCTCAGGGCGGACATCGCAAGGTTCATCGCATCTACGGAGCACCCGCGGAACCTCACGGATTGACCCTTGGTTTCGGGAAGACCTGACATGGTTATGATCAAATCCTTTGGCAAGCTCGCGGTACTTTGTGCGACACTCGCATCAACCGCTGCCGCACAATCGCCCACACCCTCGCGTAGTGACCTCGCCCGCTGGTCGCGCGAAGCGGCCAGCGTCACGATCACTCGAGACGACTGGGGAATTCCGCACATCTCGGGGAAGACCGACGCCGACGCGGTGTTCGGTCTCCTGTACGCTCAGGCAGAGGATGACTTCAACCGTGTCGAGTCGAACTACTTCAACGCCCTGGGACGCGCCGCCGAGTGGGAGGGAGAAGGCGCGATTTATCGCGACCTCAGGATGCGGCTGATAAACAATCCGGATTCGCTCAAGGCGCTTTACTCGCGGAGCCCGCGCTGGCTCCAGTCGCTGATGAATGCGTACGCCGACGGATTGAACTATTACCTGTACAAGCACCCCGAGACCCAGCCAAAGGTCATCGCGCACTTCGAGCCGTGGATGCCGCTCGCCTTCAGCGATGGAAGCATCGGTCCCGACATCGAGTCGGTGAACCTGACCCAGCTCGCCGCCTTCTACGGAGGCCGGCCAGGAAACGTGAGCTCGGCGCTGCAACTCGAGCGCGACGCCGATCGCGGCTCCAATGGAGTCGCAATCGCGCCCTCGAACACGCTCTCGCATCACGCGCTCCTCCTCATCAATCCGCACACATCGTTTTTCTTCCGCGCCGAAGTGCAGGTCACGAGTCAGGAGGGGTTGAATGCCTATGGTGCGGTAACGTGGGGACAATTCTTCGTCTATCAGGGCTTCAACGACCGCGCGGGCTGGATGCACTCCTCCACCGGCGCCGACAACATCGACGAATATCTGGAGACCATAACGAGACGCGGCGACCACTTCGTTTACCGCTACGGCGCCGCGGAGCCGCCGGTGGCGGAGGAGAAAGCCGTCGTCCGCTACCGGACTCCACGGGGAACGACGCAGAAAGATTTCACGATCTACCGCACCCATCAGGGGCCGATCGTGCGCGAGATGAACGGCAAATGGGTAAGCGTCAGACTGATGCAGCGCCCCGTCGACGCGCTGATCCAGTCATTCACGCGAATGAAGGCGAGGGATTTCAAATCGTTCCGCCAGACGATGGAGCTGCACACGAACTCCTCGAACAACACCACCTTCGCCGACGCCGATGGGGACATCGCCTACTTCCATTCCAATTTCATTCCGAGGCGCGACACTTCCTTTGACTGGACTCGCCCGGTCGACGGTAGCGATCCGCGCACCGAATGGAAGGGCGTGCTCTCGGTTGACGAGAGTCCGAACCTCCTCAATCCGCCAAACGGCTGGGTCTACAACAGCAACAACTGGCCATGGTCCGCGGCGGGGCCGTTCAGCCCCAAGCGGTCTGATTTCCCGGCGTACGTTGAGATCAGCAGGGAGGAATCACCCCGCGGGCGCCACGCGCTGAGGGTTCTTCCGGACAAGAAGGATTTCACCGTCGCT
>DATBZT010000056.1:0-7147 GCA_036513055.1 Gemmatimonadaceae bacterium
TGGCTCAGCTTCCGGCCAATGGGAAGCGTGGCCCATTCGTCCTTGTGTTGAACGAGGGTCACAACCGACTGGTCGATTTCAGATTGGTTCATGTCGTCGGAGCGTGGGTGGGAGTCAAAACCTACCAACCGGCTCGACGTGAGGCCAGCCGGTTTGCCTGGCCGGGAGATGCGTTTGACTTATTCCCCTCCAGCGCAAATCTTCCCCCTAAGAAATGGACGCAGTGCGATCGAGCTAGCCCGCCGCTTCGATGAGATTAAATTTCCCGCGCCCTGGACCGACGTCCGGGCACTGGAGTGGTGGTCGACCCATATCTCTGGAATCAGATGACGAATCAGGCAACAACTGCGGAAACGATTGCGCCACGACCTTCATTGGCGAAGGAGCTCGACGTTTACGGCCTCACTCATCTCGGCCTGGTTCGGCAGACCAACGAGGACCACTTTCTGGTTTGCTCGCTGCAGAAGATCATGAAGGTCTACAACACCAGCCTTCCCGACTCGCCCCTCCTCACGCAGAGCGAGCGGCTCGCATTCCTCGCTCTCGTCGCAGACGGGGTCGGCGGAGCAAATGCCGGTGAGGAGGCAAGCCGCATCGCTCTCGAGCACGTCACGCGATACGTCGAGAAATCGCTCCAGACCTATTACACCGGCGATCCCGACGACGATGACGCGTTCATGCACGAGCTGGAGGCCGCGGCGCTCAAAGTGCACTCAGAGATTGCCGCGGAAGGCAACGCCGATCGCACTCGACGTGGAATGGCGACCACGCTCACCTTGTGGCTTGGGGTCGGCAACAACGCCTATCTGCTTCAGGTGGGAGACAGCCGGTGCTACATCCTGCAGCACGGCGAGCTGCTCCAGATCTCCCGCGATCAAACGATGGCCGAGGAGTTCGTGGAACAGGGAGTGTTCGCTCGCACCGATGCCGCATACAAGAGGTGGTCGAACGTGCTGTCGAGCGCGATCGGAGGCGCCCAGGCAGCGCCAACAGTGACGCGAGTGACGCAGTCGCTGGGCAGCGTCGGGATGATGTGCAGCGACGGGCTCACCCGTCACGTGCCGGACGAGCGCATCCGCGAGCGCCTGCGGGCAAAGGTTTCTTCCCGCGAGACATGCGAGGCGCTGCTGCAGGACGCGCTCGATGCCGGGGGCGAAGACAACATCACCATCATCGTGGGGCGCCCGGCGAGCAAGGAAGCAGCAAAGTGACAGCGTAATGCGTAAGCATTGACATGATGCTGAAATTTGGAACTACTGCTGCCTGCCGGGCGCTGGCGGGAACGATCGCAATCGTCGCGACCTCTGCCTGCACGAGAGGTGAGCCGGCAAAACCGGCTGCCGATAGCGCGTTCTCCGCAATGCAGAAGCGTGGCGGAATGGCGATGGGAGTGGATCAGTACACATCAGCCCATAAGTTCGACGTCACGTCCGGCGGCGGCCGAATTGAATTGCAGCGGGAGACCAGCGACTCGCTCGGCGTGGCCCAGATCCGCGCACACCTGAAGCTCATTCAGCATGCCTTCCAGGCCGGCGACTTCTCCACCCCGGCGTTTGTCCACGGGCACGACATGCCCGGCACGGCAGTGATGACGAAAAAGCGCAACGCCATCACCTACTCTTACGCCGATCTTCCACTCGGCGGCGAGGTTCGCATCACGTCATCCGACCCCGAGGCGATCGCGGCGATACACGAATTCATGGTGGCGCAACGGTCCGAGCATCACGCCGGCGGAAGCATGCCAATGGCGCGCTAGGATGCGGCTTGCGCTTCCTCGGCAGTCATCCAGACCATCAGCCGCTCGACGACCTGATCCTCCGTCATATGGTCGCGAACGCGTGACGGAGTGAACCCGAGCACCTCGAAGGTGTGATCGAGAAGTATGCGGCTGTGGCGGTACCCGAGCTTCTTTGATACGCCGCGGACCGAGTGACCCGGGTCTGACAGATAGCCGTAGGCCCGGAGCAGCTTCGCGGCGATGAGCAGTTTCTTTGGCGAGGCAATCCCCGCCGCGCGGAATGTCCTGTACAGTCGGACAACGGGAATTCTTGCGCCGGTCGCGATGTCGGTGGCACTCACGTACCGATGCGGCTCAGCGAACATGTCCTCGACTGTCTGCTTCAGCGAAAGGGGCAGGCTGTCGAGTGAAGGACGAAATGCCTTCAGCAGGCGCGCGGTGAGAGAATTCGCCCGAACCGTATCCATCAACTCCAGAAACCGCTCCGGCGAATCGTCGAACGAGTACAGAACGACGTGCTTGAGCCCGGCTCGCGACAACTCGGCCACAGCACGGAATGCCGGCGCGGTCACCGTGACATACGCGATTACCGGAAGCGACGGATAGTCGGAGAGAAGCTTCCCGATTCTTTCCGTACTGGCGGCTTCGTCGACAGAGGGATCGACGATCGCCGCACTTATCGGCCGATGCCGAATCAGGTCATCGAGCGCGGCCCACGACGCGGCCGCCAACGGACGCTCCCGGCCGAGTACGAACTCGACGTGCCGAAGGAGCCGCGGAGGCAGAAGGGCGGCGACAGTCATTTTGCTCGCGGTCTGGCCACGACCTAAAGGTATGCTCTCCTGCCCGACCCGAAAGACTCAATTTGACAGAAAAGCCACATCTTTGACACGAAACCGACACTTTTCGCTACGAAACAGGCATTTGAGGGGCTTGGGACGCGGGTAGCTTGGGATTCTACCCTCGAGACTGGAGCTCAAATGTCCCGTTTGAAAGGCCTCGCTGTGCTCTCGCTTGTCTGTCTGCTTGGTGTCGGTGCGTGCTCCGATGCCACCGGTCCAACAACGTCAGTTGCATGTCCGATCACCGGCGGCTCCGGCACCTGCCAGACGCGATAACTCCCAGTCCTCGGCAGGCGACGACGATCACGCAGTGGCGCGCTCGCGGAGGTGAAGGAGTGCCTCCGCGATTCGCTCCAGCTCTTCCGAGCCGCCGCCGCCAGTAGCGTCCGAGTATGCGTCCGCAGTATCCGCTTTGACCGCCCGGCCGTTCACTGCCGCTTCGACGTCGAATGCGATCTGGTGAAGCTCGTGACTCGACGCGAAGCGCTCGGCGATACGGAGTTGATCGTCCGCACCCTCCCGGCCAAAGCGCTGGCTGCCGAGCGCGAGATAAAAGAGGAAATACGCACGGAGCCGGTCGTCGAGGGGCGCCGCCTCCATCTCTCTGGCGTACGCGTCGAACTCAGCTTCGTCACCACCACCTATTGCCAGCTCCATCAGATTTAGTGTTGCCTGCCAGCGCACCCACTGATGCGGCGAAGTCACCGTGACGATCAGGTAACCGTCTCTCGCCGTTTCGCGCATCCCGAGCCCGGCGTATGCCGCGGCGATGTCAGCAAGAACTCTGTCCCGCGTGGTTGCGTGCGAAGTCAGCTCGAGACTGCGGTAGGCGAGATGGATCGCCTTCTGATAGTTGCCGCGAGAGTGCGCAACCGACGCAAGCGAGTGGAGCGCCAGCGCTTCCACCTGGCTGAGTCCGCGCGCTCTCGCGTCTGCCGCCACCCTTTCGAGCCCGGCTTCAGCGGCGGGCAGATTTCCGCGAATCATCTGACTGTTGGCCACTCCAACGTCGACGGTGAGCGACGCAGCAACATCGCCAATGGTGTCGGCAAGATGTTGCGCCTGCGCGTACGCCCGCGCCGAGCCCTCCCAGTCGCCGGCATGTCGTGCCGCTGCGCCCAACGCCGTGTTCGACTCGATCACCAGCCCGGTCTGCTCCCGGCTGGAAAACCGTTGAATGATTGTCTGAAACACATCGGCGGCAACCGACCATTTGCCTTCGAGGTCGAACGATCGGCCCAGTGACAGCAGATCTCTCCCCGCTTCCTCCGACGTTTCCTGTCCGTTTCGAATCCGATCCAGTAGTCGCGTCAGAATCGCTCGCGACGGATGCCCCTCGGGAATTGCGGCGACTGCATCGCGCGCAGCACGATGTGCGGCCCAGTCATCGTTGCTGTTTCGTCCTGGATGTTCGGATGCGTCGTCGAGCAATCGCAGTACGGCGAGCCCGGCCAGCGTCGGCTGCCAGGTTGTGTCCTGCTCGCTCGATAGCCCCAGTGCATCAAAGAATGCGTGGTGTTTTATCATCCAGGGCAAAAACCGGTGAAATGCATCACTCGAAGTTGTGTCGGCAGTGCCGCGGGGGAAATGTCGTTTTCTTCTCAGCGAGTGGGTGTTTCTTGTCAGCCCGGACGGCCATCCACCGGCGTCGCCTTGACGAACCGGAAAATGTCACCGACGCGATAGCCTTCCACCTCAACCTCGTGGCCCACGAGACGCCGCGTTTCGGCGTCGTCGAACGGATTGCCGCCGATTCGCTGGAGAATCATTCGCTCGCCCGCGCTCGTGAGCAGCACCACCGCCTCGTGCTCGCTCGCCGTCCCTCGGCGAACCAGCTGATTTTCCGCCCTGCCGGTGACCCGCTCGAGCTGCCGCTGCTCCTTCTTCACGCGGGTCTCTCCTGGTTGACGCCATCAGCTCGATGCCAGGACCTGAGTTCGCAGCACGTTTCCCTGCGCATCCGTCTGAATGCTTACGATGCGAACTTCCGGGACGGGCCCCTGTTCGCGCCTGGCCGCCCAATAGTACTGGAGGCTGTCGCGTCCGACAACCGCGGCGGCGGCCGGTGCCGCGATCGCCTGTGGCTGCCGAATTTTGCTGGTGACGCGCTCGACTTGCGGCGACGAGAATCTGAACTGAAAGCCCGCGCCTGCCCGTTCCGACAGCCGGCGAGCGAGTCCTTCAACATCGCCCGGGACCGCCGGTTCTCTCACCACTCGTCGGTTCGGCATTGCCGCCGTCAACATCGCTCCGAGCTGATGACTGGTGGCGCGCCGCTGGCGCCGAGCGAGTGCGATGGCTGCACTCGGAGCCGGCGCTCCGCCGTTGGTCGGAATAACGGGCCTCGATCCCTTAACCGGATGGATTGACGGATCGCCCAGCAGCACGAACTGAAGCAGCGTCTTTTCGTCGGCCGAGTCCAGCTGGTCCCCCTGCTGCTGACTCCATCGCGCGACATTCTGACGGGCCTCGAGCGTTGCGCGTCCGAGCGACGCACCACCGAGCACGGATTTAAGAAATGCGGCAACAATCCAGTCGGAGCACAGCATCGAGTCCAGCCCAACCCAGGCAGTGCATGTCGAGCCGAGAAAGCCAAATGCTCCCTGACGCAGGTAGACGCTGGAGATGGGGGGCTCACCCGGGTGCTGTGCCGCCGGGTCGAGTGGATCGAAAATGTTCGCTCCAAAGCAGCACATCGATCCGACTACGGTCGCCTTTCTTGTCCGGCTCGCGAGCGACGTGCTTCGCATGACGTCGGGATAATCGTATCCGCGCTGTCCATAAAACCAGGAATCGTTGGGCGCGCCGTGGCACTTGATCATCTGGAGACGCGCGGCATGTTGCCGCTGCATTCGCCGGGACGAATCACCCGATGGCGGGCACGTCAACATCGTTGCTGCATCGCGCGCGAGATACTCGACGCACGCCCGCCCGCTTTTCTTCCACGCGTCGCAGCAAACCAGGAGATCCTGCGCGTAACTTGCCGGGGAGCGCGGCTTCCAGGCAGTTGCAACCGCCAGATAGCGGAGCAGCCACTCCGGGTCGCTGGAGCCGGGCAAGTCGGGTATGCGTCCCAGCACGCGATCGGGAACGAGATAGCTCGACCTCTTTCTGCGGTCGAACGGCCGCGAGCTGGCGTACGGATTGTCGGTGGGAACGACCGTGTCCGTGTCGCCGTCGCCGTCGTTTCCGAGGGTGGGATTGGGAACGTCGAACAACGGCACCACGTCGCCCGAGCCGATGATGACGATGTAGTCGGGAGTGAGACCGGCAGCGAGCGCATCGATGGCGCGCTTGACTTTCTCCGCGGTGATCGCGCCGGTTACCGGAGCGACGCGAAAGGGGTGCATGTCACTCGGGTCATCCACGGCAACGTGAATTGTGCGAATGCCGCGGGCCGCATCGGCGGCAACCCACCTTGCAACGGCGCCAGTGATTCGCTTTATCGCTTTCGCATCGTATTTCCTTTCGAGCTGCCTGCGGCACGTGACGCTTAGCTTGATGCTTTGCATGACTCCTCCGGGCAGAATGGTTCCAGCCCGTGCGATTCTATCTGCTCTGAATTCTGCAGACAGACCGGTTTTCTGTCGGAGAGTGTCAGTTCTGTATCAGCTACCAGCCTCGGCCGAGCGCAACCAGGCCCAGCGGATCGACGGTGAGCGCTCCGTAACGCGCGCTCCAGTGGAGGTGTGCGCCGGTGACTCTCCCCGTCGCACCAACGAGTCCAATTTTCTGGCCTCGCACAACAGTATCTCCCGGCGCCACGAGCGTCCGGCTCAGATGGAAGTAGCCGGTGACGACGCCAGCGCCGTGATCTATGTACACGACGTTGCCGGCGAGAAAGAATCTGTCCACGAGTGCGACGATGCCGCGATTGGTCGCCACTACCGGCGCGCCAACCACGCCCGCGAAATCGACGCCGAGGTGGCTGCTTGCAACGCGACCGTTGAACACACGCCCCGAGCCAAACCGACTGGTGATTCGCGATCTCCGCGGACGGAGAAATGGTGCCGACCACAAGCGGGGTGTCTCGTGCGATCGCCGCCCCACCTCTCGCGCGCGTGCGTTTTCGCTGGCGATTCGCTGCTCGGTTGCCGAGTCGAGTGGCTGCGTGAAGCGCGAGCTGACCGCGAGGCGCCTCGGCCTGCCCCGCCCGCGGCGTGCAGGCGGCGCGTGGTATGGCATCACCGATGTGCGAATCGTGTCGGCGATGCCGGAGCCGCGCTCGATGATCGCCTCCGCCGGGATATCCTGCGGCGCGTCAACGGGAACACCCCCGATTGCATGCCACGCCCCGGCGCCTGCAGCAATGAAATGCAACGGCTCGCCGGCCATTGCTCCGTGGATTGCCGCGATGGGAGCTTCACCAGTGCCGACGAGCGTAACCCGCACAATGGACCCAGGCATTGGATGCGCCGGTGTCACGAAAAGATGCGGCGCCTGCGCGCCAAGCGCTCGAGATAGGGCAGCGCAAACGAGAAACGAGATCGTGAGACGGTGTAATGGCATCGGTGGATGTGTAAAGCCGGCGGCGGACGGCGAACGAGTATGGCATCGTCGAGAGGAG
>DATBZT010000057.1:0-2627 GCA_036513055.1 Gemmatimonadaceae bacterium
GGTGTCTCTCGTCGCGCGCGACGAATCCACGGCGGAAGGCGCCGAGGATGTCGAGTTCCGCGTCGCGCTCAATGTCGGGCACGACGATCGCCCGCTTGCGCGCGTCGCGTCAGGAGGAGAGCTGTCCCGTGTGATGCTCGCGCTCAAGACCATTCTGGCGCGCGTCGATCACGTGCCGACGTTGATATTCGACGAGGTGGATGCCGGAATCGGCGGACGCGTGGGGCTGCAGGTCGGTGACACACTGCGCCGCGTGGCGAAAGAGCACCAAGTGTTCGCGATCTCGCACCTGCCGCAGATCGCCGCTCGCGCGCATCACCACATCGTCGTGGCTAAGGGCGCCAAGGGCGGCGTCACGACCGCCGACATCACCGTGCTCGAGGGAGCGAGCAGGGTGAATGAGATCGCGCGGATGCTGGGGGGAGATCCGGAAAGTAAAGTGAGTCGCGCGCACGCCAAGGAGCTTCTAGAAACCGCTGCGGGGCCCGCGTAGTACCGTCGCGGGTTCTTGTGGATGCAAAAGAACGGGCGGGAGGCGTCAGTAGCACAGTAAGGAGCTGTCAGTTCACTACGCCCAGACGGTATTATCGCGATTCGGGGTACAGGCACGCGGATTCAGTTACTCTCATGCCACAGAGGCAAGTCCGGGCGTTGTGAACTGACAAACTGGCTACTACGCCTCTGACGCCTCCCACCCCGTTCCTTGCTTTTGTAGTATGTGGTCTATTTCCGCCCGAACAGCCTGAAGTAAAGTCTCAGCTGTATCTGATCGGTAAAGAACTTGGGCTGATTGCCGCCCGCCCCCTTCACCGTCTGCCAGTGCAGGTACTGAACCTCGAACGGAACCCTCGCATTCCCCTGCTCGAACGAATACAGATTCGAGAATGAGATTCCGCCGCCGAGTCTTTGCTCCGTCTGCGCGGTCTCGAGATCGAGCGTCGCCGCGTCGATCGTGATATCGGAGAATCCCGTCACCGCCGCCGGAATCGTGAAAGTCCCGGTGTAGTCATCCTGCTTCTTGTTGCGGTACATGTACCAGCCGGAGACTGCCAGGTAGTCGTTGACCACGATTCGGGGCGCCGTCTCGAACTCGAATGTGGTGCCGAGCTGCCGGTGGACCATCTGCTTGCGATAGAGCGGAGCGAGCTCCTCGTTGGGCAGGTCGAGGATCCGCATCTCCTGGTCGTCGGCGAACGGCTTGTTGTAGCGCACAATGAAGGACTGCCAGAAATGCTTTCCAAGCAGGACATCGCCGAACCACCTGCCTTCGACAGTCTTCGCTTTGCGACCTGTGCCAATGTCGATGAAGTTGTCGGGTGATTCGATCTGCGCGGTCGGGAGGCGGAAGGTTACTCCGATGGAGGTGCGGAAGTTCAGGCCCTGTGGCGACATTCTCGCCGCGGTGTTGCGGCCGAAGGAATCGAACACGGAGAATTTGCCGCCGACGTCGATGTCGCCGAAATGGGATTTGGTGTTCGTCTCCAGCGGGGCTGCGTTGATCCCGAACGCCGAGTCGGTGAGGATGACCTGTGCATCACGCACTGTGAGCCGGCTCTGGGAGGCGAACGGACCATTCGTGGTAATCGGATTGCTGGCACCCAGAAAGCTGCTGTAGAGCGCCTTGAATGCCTGCACTCGCGCTTCGATCGCCAGCTGCGCATCGGTCCCGACGATAGGCACGAAGGGCGACGTGGTGTACAACCCGCCGTTTGCGCTGAACGGCCCGCCAATGGGCCCGACCGCGCCGCCCGCAAACGCTCTCGAATTGGCGATCAGGTTCGCCGCGTTCGCCTGATTGGCAAGGAGCGCGGGACACGAGGGAGACGCGGCCGGGTTCGCCTGGCAGGCGGTGATCGAACCTTCGAGGGCGTTCGCTGCGTTTGTGAATTGCGTGTACATCGCCGAGTTCTGAGCGAAGGCCGCGGTAACTCCGAGCGCCGGGTTGAACCCGAGGTTTCCCTGCGTTTCGCTGGTGTTGACGTTGAAGAAGGCCGTGGCCCGCGTCTGGACATACGGCACCTGAATCCCGAGCGAGAGTCGTTGAAAGAGTCCCACCTCGAATAGGATCGGAAAGGCGGTGACACGGTCGCGGAGGTTCACCATGGTATTACCGAGCGTCGGGTTCCAGTTCGGATCTCCGATAAGGTTACGGACTCCCGTCTGCAGGGCGGCGAGATTCGGGAACTGCTTCACTCCAATTGTATCGAGGGTGAAGTCGACTCCGAGCGGCTCGAGGGCACCGTCGGGCCGCCCGGGCGTGTCCATACCGTAGCGCTCGTTGAACCAGCTCCAATTTCCGGTAATCCGGAACCGGAACGCACCCCGAGGCAGCACCAGGGCGTCGTCACCAACGCCGAGCACGCGCTGGGCGCGTGCCGGATTGGCGTAAAACGCCATGAATGCCAGAGCTACAGTGGAAACGTTGACCAAAAGACGCCGCATAGGTTCGGGGACGTTATCATGTCGCTCGTGGTTTTGGCAACTCGATATTGCGAGACTATCAGAGACGCGCGCGCCGCTTGTTGGCGTCGTTTTTCACGGGTAGCTTTGTCACTGCTTGCGGGAATAGCTCAGTTGGTAGAGCACAACCTTGCCAAGGTTGGGGTCGCGGGTTCGAGTCCCGTTTC
>DATBZT010000058.1:0-2015 GCA_036513055.1 Gemmatimonadaceae bacterium
GCGGAGGCATCCGTGAGTGCGCCGCCGATGCCTAGAATCGTTTGAGATCTTTTTGAGGGATCGACAAAAACGCAGACCTGGGTCTCCAGCGGCTGACCCATTGGCTTGAACGTCAGGGTGTCGGTGGCGGAGAGGCGGTAATTGGTTTTGTCGGCGGTGGTGTAGACCGCTACGTCTCTCGCCTCGATTCTTCGCCCGATCTCGGGCGGCTCGGGAGTCTCGGACGGTTGCTCATATCCCGCCGGCGATAGCCCTTTTTTCCCCAACACCAATGCTGAAGACGACGCTACCAGGAAACCACGGCGATCGATTTTCATAGTTGATGATTTTGAGAGAATGGAAATATGCGGAAGAACGAAGTCATCAGCGATCCACCATTGACATCTGCTTTTCGTTGTAGCGCGGGCCGGCAACCTTCTCGGGCGAAAGAGTCGCGACGAGAGTCGCCATCTCCTCCGCATTTAGTGACATGTTAGCCGCGCCGACATTCTCTTCCAGGTACTTACGCCTCTTGGTCCCTGGGATCGGCACGATGTCCGGACCCTTGTGCAGCAGCCACGCGAGCGCGATCTGTCCCGGGGTCGCGCCCTTCCGTTCGGCGATCTGACGCACCGCCGACGCGGCCCGCACGTTCGCGTCGAAATTCTCACCCTGATAGCGGGGGTCGTTGCGACGGAAATCGCCTTCCGGATACTCCTCGGCGCGCTTCACTGAGCCGGTGAGGAATCCGCGGCCGAGCGGCGCGAACGGGACCAGACCGATCCCGAGCTCACGCAGTAGCGGAATGATGCGCGTCTCGAGGTTGCGCTCCCACAGCGAGTACTCGCTCTGGAGCGCCGAGATCGGATGGACGGCGTGCGCGCGGCGGATCGTCTTCTCGCCCGCCTCGGACAGGCCGAGGAAGCGAACCTTTCCCTCTCGCACGAGATCCGCCATGGCGCCGACGACGTCCTCGATCGGCACGGCGGGATCGACCCGGTGCTGATAGAGCAGATCGATGTGGTCGGTCTGCAGCCGGCGCAGCGACCCTTCGACGGCCTCGCGGATGTGTGCAGGCCGGCTGTCCACGCCGGCGATACCCTTCTCGTCGAACTTGAAGCCGAACTTTGTCGCGATGACGACGCGGTCACGCGAGACGTTGAGCTGCTTGAGTGCCCGAGCGAACAGCTCCTCGTTCGCGTACGGGCCGTACGCCTCGGCGGTGTCGAACAACGTTACGCCGAGCTCGATGGCGCGCTGTATCGTGGCGATGGATTCGCGCTCGTCGCGCTCCTCCGGTGTTCCGTAGGACTGGGTCATACCCATCAGGCCGAGGCCGAGCGAGGAGACCGTGAGGCCCTGGGTACCGAGTGTGCGTGTCTTCAACATAGGCGGTAAGCGGTTGTTGTAATCTTGGGGCTGTAAGGAGAATAACAATGGAGATCAAACGAAGCGGTTCGCAGCCCTCCGGCAAGGGGCCGGCCGAGTGGTTTACCGGCACGGTGCGGATCGATCCCCTGTTCCCGGCAACCGCGCCGGCGCGTGCGGCCGGCAACGCCGTGACGTTCGAGCCTGGTGCTCGCACTGCGTGGCACACGCATCCACTGGGTCAGACGTTGATTGTCACGTTCGGCTGCGGCTGGGCTCAGCGCGAGGGCGGGCCGATCGAGGAGATTCGTCCGGGAGATGTGGTTTGGTTCGAGCCGGGTGAGAAGCATTGGCATGGTGCGTCGCCGACAACGGCGATGACGCACATCGCCATGCAGGAGGCGCTGGACGGGAAGGCTGTTGACTGGATGGAGAAGGTGAGCGACGGGCAGTACAAACGCCGCTAGTTGCCACCGGCCCTCGCCTGACTGCCACGAAAAACTAAGTGATTCGTATTGCCGACAACGCTCTTCTCGAGGATACCAGTCATGCCGTCGGATACATCCGCCATGCGCACCCGTCTTCTCTTCCTCGGCGCCTGCCTCGTTTCCTGCACCTCCGCTCCGACCCCGAAAACCGCCGCTCCCGCAGTACCACGGATCGCGTCT
>DATBZT010000059.1:0-2492 GCA_036513055.1 Gemmatimonadaceae bacterium
GTTGAGCTGATAAGCCTGCCGCACCACGCCCGCATCCTTCCATCCACCGGCGTGCGGCAGAATCGAGTAGGTGAACTCGTGATGTCCCTCGTCGGCGTGCGGGTCCGGCCACGTCGGTGAGCGCAGCAGCGACAGGCGCAGCACGTTGCCCTTCGCGTCGTAGCCGTACTTGGAGTCATTCAGCAGGGCGAAGCCGTGCGTTGCATCCGACAGGTCCGCCCACTGCCGCGCCGGGACTTCAAACATCGCCAGCTCACGCGGATTGTTGCGCGTGGTCGGCCGCTCGATCGACCCAAACGGAATCTCATACGTCGCATGGTCGCTGTGCGCCGACAATGGGAACGCGACCTTGAGCAGGATGTGCTTCTCGTTCCAGTCGGCACTCATGTGGACGTCCACGCGCGCCTGCCCCGGATACATGGTGATGTCCTGCACGAACTTCGAGTTCTGGAAATGCTGCCGCACGCGCAGCACGTAGCGCAGCGGACCGCTTTCAACGAGTTTCACTTCGTCGGGCTGCATCAAGTCCCAACGCTGCTTTTCAAATTCGGCATCAATGTTCCACGCGTCCCAGTCCTTCGGCTTGTCCACGAACGCCTGCAGCAGGTTGCCGCACACGCCCGGATACGCGGGTCCGTCATAGGGCGTCTTAGGCTGCACTGCTTCGCCCAAGGCTTCGGTGTTGGTGCGCTTGTCGAGGATGCTGGTCATGCATCCGGTCTTGGGATCGACCTTGATGCGGATGAAGATGTTTTCCAAGGTCGTATCATTCGCCGTCACGGCCGGCTCCGAGTAAAACGGCATTCCTCCTGTTGTTGGCGTGGGGCTCTGGCGGACGAAGTAGGTTGTGTATCCCAACGCGGGCGCCGAGGCCTGCAACAGCAGCTTCGCCCGATGCGTTGATGCGTCGACGGCCACAGTCTGTGACTGCACCGCCTTGCCAGTCGGGTCAACGACCCCGAGTGACTGTGCACCCGGGGGCATCTGCGTTTCGACTTCGGTGACGTCGATCCGAGGCCACGATAACGGATTAAAGATCACGACCGGAACGGCCGGAAGGCCGGTACGCTGCGTGTTCACATGCGCCGCGATCTCGCGCAGCGCGGTGTCCTCTACCTCGCGCGCGCTGCGCCGTGCCTCGGTGAGATCAATTTGGGCATCGCGATAATTCACCGCAATGCCGCTCCCCGGCATGATGTCGTGGAACTCGTCGAACAGCACTTTCTTCCACGCGTCCGTCAGTTGCGCCTGTGGATAGCCCGTCCACTGCTCGCAACAGACCTTGTGCCCGGGTCCCGTGACCGCCGCCACTTCCTTGCCACCATTGCCAAACAGGCTGGCGATCGACGCGAACTTCTCCGCATTCTCCAGCAACTCCTCGCTCTCGCGGATGCGACGCTTGGTCTGGGCTTGCGTCGTCTGCACGCCGCGGTGTTACTCGAAATAGAGCTCGTCCTTCCAGATCGGCACGTTCAGGTTCGCCAGGTTTTTGTTCAGGTCGTCGAAGAATCCCATTGCCGTGCCGAACTTCACCGTCGGAAACACGATGTTCGGGTCCATGAACTTCGTCGCCAGGTCGAGCATGGTGCGCGTGGGCCCGCCGCCATGGTCGCCGACGCCGAACAGGTACATCATTTCGTTCGACTTCATCGCCGGTGCGTACATCGCCAGGTCGCTCGCCATCTTCGGCGGATCAATCGAGTTCGCGTAGTCGTGCGGGAAGTAGGTCAGCAGGCGCGAGCCGTCGGGCGCCTCCCACCAGAATAGCTTGTGCGGAAACTTCGTCGTGTCGTTCCAGTAAATCTTCTGCGTGACGAAGTAATCCATTCCGGACCGCTTGTAGATCTGCGGCAATTGCCAGTTGTAGCCGAACGAATCGGGGTTCCACCCGATCTTGACGTCCACGCCGAACTTTTCCTTGAAATATCGTTTCCCGATAAGAACCTGGCGGCTGAGCGCCTCGCCATCCGGCAAATTCAGGTCCGGCTCCACCCACATCCCGCCGACGATCTCCCAGCGCCCTTCCTTCACCCGCTCCTGCACCTGCTTGAAAAGCGCGGGATACTTGTCCTCCATCCACGCATAGGCGCGCGCCGACGACATGGTGAAGGTGAAGTCCGGGTACTCGCGCATCAGGTCGAGCGCACTCTGGAAGGTGTCGCGCACCACTTCGACCGTCTCCGTCCACGGCCACAGCCACGCCATGTCGATGTGCGAGTTGCCGGTGGCGCGGATGTAGAAACCTTTGAGCCACGGGTTGAGCGTCTGCAGTTCGGTGTGGGCGGTGCGCAGCGAGGCATCGAACGCCTGCTGGTCGCCCTTGTCGAGCGCGGCCAGATCGATGGCCTTCACCGCTGCTTCCACCACCGGCTCGTGCTCGGCCTTGCTGTCCGGGTAAGATCACCGGACGCGCCGCGAGAATCTCGGCGCGAACCAATCCAGGGTCCGGACGCGCGGCCGTCGGCGTGATGCGCAACTCGGAGCGGTAAACG
>DATBZT010000060.1:0-3513 GCA_036513055.1 Gemmatimonadaceae bacterium
TGCTCCCTAGACACGCTAAGCCCCGATTTGGTTCTGTCGAGGGGTGTGCGCTTCGTCTGGGTTCGTGGTATCCGCGGGGGTCGCTCCGCGCCCCCTACCTGCCACGAGCCCGGTTGAAACGCCCGCCCCCTCAATCGATCGAATCAGTTGGCTCCGTGGGACGGGGGCTCGTCTTCGCTTTTCGGTTACGCCGCGCCGCGGGCGGGTGTCTCGCGCGTATTTCCCGCGCGATGTGACTGCGGGCGCGTATCTGGCTTATTTCGGGTTTGCGTTGTGGCTAAAGGGAGGGTTTCGTGAGTGGCTGTGGCGGAGGCGTTGCGCGAGCTCCGAGGAGACCGGCGGCGTTCGAAGCCGCGGCTCCCGGAGGGAGCCGCAGCGGAGAGCCGGGCTCCGTAGAGTGCGAGTGCTCGCCGAAGACGCAGTCACTCACGAAGCCCGACCCCGAGGCACCACTCAGAATTCGAGATGATTCCAGTTAGCGATTGCATTGAGAGCGAGCGCGAACGAGCCCTGCGATTCCCAACGCCACAGCGGACGAATGCCGAAGAGGAGAACGTGGCCCTTGCCCACGGGAGCATCCACAACCGCGGCCTTGCCGGCCATCTCATCGCCGCCGGCCAGCAGGCCGGAAACGAGCAGCGAGTCCGCCTTGTCATGGAACTTGAGAATCACCTTCGCCCGCATCTTTTCCCGGGCCACGTCGATTGCCGGATCGACGTCCTCGGTCGTGTTCGTCGTGTCCCTCGCGGTCACGGCGAGCAAGGGCTGCTGGCTGAAATACACCGGGAATGATCCGCTCTCGTATCCGTAAAGCACGGGGCTGGCGGTCGACACGGGCTGCACGCGGAAAATTCCGCCGCGGGCGTTGAGTCGCGTCGTCGCCACGATGTTCACGCTGCTGTTGAAGCCCATCTCCACCGGCAGGCGGCTCGTATTGCCGGTGGTGAGCAGCAGTCCTCCACGCTCGATGAACCGGCGGAGAGCGGCGAGTCCGTCGAGCCCCATGCCCGGCCTGATGTCATCGGTTTCATCCCACTTTCCGAGATTGGGAGTTGTGGCCGTCTTCTTCCAGGGAATTGCCGGACCAATCATCGGCCGTCCGTTGACAAGGTTGATCGCCGGCGCACCAACGTTCGGATAGACGACAACGTCAACCTTGTCGAGATATCCCGGACGCTTGAGCCCCTGCTCCGATATGTAGGTGTAGGGAATGCCCATCTGATCGAACGCGTATCTGACCCATCCCTCGTTCTGCGTCTCGATCCACGAATGAAGCAGCGCTATGCGTGGGACGGTAATCGCGTGACGGCGAACCGAAACCGGCGCGGCAGAAGCCACAGCATTCAATCCCAGGCCGGCGATCGCTTCCTGCGCCTGCGCTGCTGGATTTTCGACGATGAACGTTCCGGCCGGATAGCTCGCGCCATCGGCGCTGAAACCCGTTTCTGCAACGCTCACCTTCCCCGCGCCTACCCTCCATGGAAGTGCGGCCGAGCGCCAGTCGCCAAGATGTCGTACGAGCAGTGTCGGGCCACTTCCACTGGGTGTTCCCTTCACCTTTGCATCTTCCGCGAGGAGCTGCATTGGCCGCGTGAGAATCGTCGAGTCAGCGACTTTGATCGTCTCGACATGTCGAAGCGCGTCGAGTGTCCATCCGGTGTCGTCGTACGGCGGCGGATCGTCGGCCTTGAACTTCTGGATCGCCAGCAGCGTACGCGCGGTGGCGGCGTAGGGCTGATCGAGCCGAACAATCCAGTCGCCTGCGTGAACCATTACCGGAGCCGCAACCTTCGCCGTTTGCGCCGCCGAATCTGCCGCGCGTGCCCGTGTTGGAGGCTGTGCGCTCTTCAGCGTGAAGTCGCTCGTCGCAATGTGAATCTCGGTGCCCTGCGCACGGAACAGATTCACGAGATCCGCCGCTTCGGCCGCGTGACGCTGGCCACGGGGAATTACAAACGCGTATGGCGCCGAATTGCGCCCGCGGTCGATCATACGCTCAGCCTTGGCGACGTAGTTGGTGAGGAACGTCTCCCGATGGTCGGCAACGTATCTGAGAGCGATGAGAGAACCCGATTCCTGATAGTTGATGTTGTTGCGAATGCACCAGCGGACGCCGTTCACCGGAGGGTTTGGACGATCCCACCGGCGCGAGGTGTCGGCGGCAGGGAGCTTTACCGTGCGGCAGCCTGCGCCGGACGACGTGTACGTCTCGTAGAAGCGACCGATTGAGTTGTGAAGGTTCGCTATCGACAGCAGCGTGTAGTTGGGCGCCCATCCGTCATAAAAGCCGTGAGTCCAGATGCCGGGCAGTCCACGCCGGGTGAGCTCGGTGATCTCCTGATAGGCAAGCGTATGCCATTCGTCGACGACGATCGGGTCGTACTCGTCGTTGTACGGCCCGGTACCAGTACTCGTGTACAGGAACGGCACTGACTCATGGAGGTCGTGGACCACCACCGGCTTCCAGTGGAGAAATCCGGCCATGAAATTCTGCGTCAGCTTCTGCGACAGCACCATTCCATCGCGGTTGTTGTCGTGTGCGGTGTACTTGCCCCAGTAGATGAGCGGCACGCCGCCGGCGCCGAGCTTTAGCTCACGGGCTTCCTTGTCGGCATCCACCATTCGATCGCGCCCGTCAACTTCTGTCACGGGCGTGATCATCGTGATGACATTGGACCGGATAATCCGCGAGTTCTCCGACTCGTCCACCGCAAGGCGATAAGCAAGCTCCATCAACATTTCGGGGCTGCCCGTTTCCGGTGAGTGAATGGATCCGCTCAGCCAGTAGATAGGTTTGGCCTCGTGGATGAGCTTCGCCCGATCGGCCGCGCCCAAGCCCCGCGGATCGGCGAGCCGCGCGAGCTGCGTCCGGTAGCTCTCGAGGTTGCCGATGGTTGCCTCGTCCGCAATCACGAGCGCGATCATCTCGCGCCCTTCATCGCTCATTCCGAGAGAAAAAAGCTTCGTGCGCGGGGAGGCGGCCGCTAGCGCGCGGAAATAGCGATTGAGGTCGGCGACGTACGACAGCCGCCCGAGAGTTCCGGGAACGTAACCCAGCACCTTGAGTGGAGTCGGAACAGTTGCCGATGCCGGCATCGTCTCCACCAGCTCCGTGTTGAACTTCCAGATGCGATCCGTGGGCGTGAGCTCGCGAATCCGGGCAGTGTAGGCGCTGTCGACGGCCTGCTGCGCCGCCGCCGCCAACGGTGCAACGACGAGGGCCAGAGCGACGAGAGATGATCGGAAAGACGTCATTGACGGATGGACGAAAAGGTGGATGGATTCTGGATCACGTCGTTACGGAAACAGCCGGACGCCGGGCGCGCATGATGAAGAACACGACGGTGGAGCCCGCGATCATTGCCGCAAGCGACAGCGCTTCCGTCAGAGTGGAGCTGCTCATCATCCAGACGATGATGGCCGACGCGAGCACGGGCACCAGTGGACCGCCGGGAATCGTGAACGGCTCGGCGCCGTCCGCGCGAACGTTCCGGCGCTGGAGGCGAATGGCGG
>DATBZT010000061.1:0-11640 GCA_036513055.1 Gemmatimonadaceae bacterium
ACCGACGACCGCGCGCGAGGTTTACGATGTGGTAGGCGCTGGTGACACGGTGACCGCGTACCTGGCGACGATGCTGGCGGCGGGCGCGACGCCGGCCGAGGCGGCGGTGATCGCCAACTTCGCCGCGGGCGTGGAGGTTGCCAAGCTTGGCGCAGCGACGGTGAGCATCGACGAGGTTGTTGAGGCTTATGATCTGTTTGCAGCCGGCACCGCCGACGCGCCGACGGGGTAGCATCCATTTCCGATCGAGGAGAGGTATTGCAGCACATAGGGAAAAGCTTGTTCGCGCTCGCGCTGTGCGCGGGGGCCGCAACCAACGTGGCGGTCGCGCAGGTGCCAATGGCATCCTGCCCGCTCGGTCCGAGTCAAATCACGGCGGTGCGCGCTGGCGTCGGAACCGCGTTCATCGGAGGCAACGCGTACCTCTACCACTACTTCAAGAAGGCGTGGTGGTCGGGCGTGCGCGCTCCGCACTTTTTCTTTCGCTCCGACTGGGATCAGGAATTCCGCGACCAGGACAAGTTCGGCCACATGTTCGGCGGGTACCACCTCGCCCGCATCGGCTACGCGGGTCTGAGAGATGCGTGCGTCGGCGAGAAGAAGGCAATATTCTGGAGCGCCGCCTATGCCGCGGCGTTCCAGCTCCAGATCGAGATCTTCGACGGGCAATTCATTAAGTACGGATTTTCCTACGCGGACATGATCGCGAATACAGCGGGCCAGACCTTGGCGGTGATGCAGGAGCTGCACCCGGGGCTCAGGGCGATCAAGCCGACCTTTTCATATCATGAGACGCGCGCTCTGAAGATGAGGGCCAACACATCGGAGCTGCGGCCATCGCTCGACTACTCGGGGCAGACGTACTGGTTCTCGGCGGACATGAACGAGCTGCTGCCCGACGCCGCCAAACCGTACTGGCCATCGTTCATCCGGTTGTCGGCCGGACATTCGGTGACGGACTGGATCAATCCCGAGACGGGTGTGGCTCAGAGAGCGAAGCGGAAGATCATTCTCTCGCTCGATTTCGATCCGGAGAAGCTGCCGGGGAACGCGCCGCTTTGGAAGTCGATCAAGCACACGCTCAGTTACTATCACTTCCCAGCTCCGGCGCTGGAGCTGACACCGACGTTGCACGTATCGCCGTGGTACCGATGAAAAAGCTCGCGATCCTCGCGCTCCTCCTTTGCTTAGGGAAGCCGGTAGCCGTGAGCGCGCAGGCCTCGGCGTATGTGCCTCTCGACGACATCGCCTACACCTACGTGAATGCGTTGATGGCTCGAGGAATGTTTCGTGAGCTGTCGGCGCTCGAACGACCGTTCACGGAGCGCGCTCTAAGAACTGCGATTGATTCCGCCCGAGCGCGCGAGCCAGGACCTGTCGTCACGTCCTATCTGGATGCGTTGTACACGGCCGTCGAGAAATACGCCGTGAGGCCAGGTGATTCTGATACGCTCGCCGCGCAAACTTTCCGTGCGCGTGCAAGCGGAGACGTCTACGCTACCGAACAAACCTCCGGCCGGCGAGAGCTGATGCTCTCGGACCGGCAGCACAATTTCCGCCCGGGCGGAGCAGCTCGCCTCGCGATGGCGGGGGGCCCCATCGTGGGATTCGCGCGAGTGCTGATCGACAGTCGCCTGAACGTGGATCCCGAGTTCGCCGGTCGAAAGGACAGGAAGCTCGCGGGCCGCACCGAAGATGGTTACGTCGGGGGGCAGTGGAAGTATGGTGAGCTGTCGTTCGGTCGGGTCGGGCGGAACTGGGGGCCGCCGACCTTGGACGGGTTGATGCTCGGAGATTACGCGTACACTTACGATCACCTCTACGGCCTGATCGGCAATGAGAAGATTCACTTGTCCACCATCATCGCCCGACTCGACGACTCCATTCCTCCAACAGGCCCCCAGATAGAGCGGTACTTCTCGATCCACCGCCTGGCGTTCCGTCTGGGCAGCTGGGAGTTCGCGGGAACCGAGAGTTACGTGTACTCCGGAGTCGGGAGAGGATTCGAGCCTACGCTGGCCAACCCGCTCAACATCTATGCGCTCACGTGGCGGAACGAACGTCGGGACGGAAATCTCGGTGCGGGTGGCGAGATGGCTGTGCGGACCGAGCGATTTGGCACTCTTGCGGGCCAGTTCTTCATCGACGACCTCCAGATCGATAGGAGCTGCAATCCCGCCTGCAAGCAGCCCTCATCGTATGCTCTGACACTGACTGCTGAAGGGTTGCCCCTCGTCGGCGACCAGCGCTGGTTCGCATCGTACACGAGAGTGTCCAACCTCGCGTACCGAAACAAGAACCCCAATGAGACCTACGAGATCTTTGGAGTGGGTCTGGCGAGGGGATTCAGCGACTACGACGAAGCACGGGCGGGAATCGATCTGGCGGTCGTACCCGGGACGCCGCTTCGCCTTTACGTCGCACATCGCCGCCAAGGCGAAGGGAGTTACAACCTACCCTTCCCCGCGCCCGCCGACTACGCGACCACCCCCGGCATCTTCAGCGGCGTGGTGATGGGAGTAACACGCGCCGCCGTCAGCGGTGCCACGCGGTGGCGGGACTTCGAGGTCGGAGGTGACGTGGGCGTCAATCACAACACGAACGATCAGCACATCGTCGGCGCGACTCACACTGGATTCGAAGGGAGGGTTAAGGTCGCGATCGAGCCGCGATGGAGCGTTTTATTCTGACCCGCGCTCGATAGCATGTCGCCATGACGGCCGCGCCAGTCACTGTGACCATTGACCGGTCGGCGGGCGAGGTGGATCGATCGCTCGAGCGCGGCCACATCCTCGCGCTCGACGGATTGCGGGGGATCGCGATTCTGCTGGTCGTCTTCAGTCATTTCGTCTCGAACCTCCACATAACGGCTGCCGGGTGGGCATGGCCGCTGGTGACGATCGCCCACGCGGGCTGGGCCGGCGTCGATCTGTTTTTCGTCCTCTCCGGATTCCTGATCACAGGGATCCTTGTCGACGCGCGCGGGAGCAGCAGCTACTTCAAGGCGTTTTACGCGAGGCGCGCGCTCAGAATCCTTCCGGCGTATTACGGATTTCTGTTCGCAATCTTCGTGGTGCTGCCGCTGCTCCACCTTGGTGCCGGCGACAACTACATGCTCGCGCGCCAGCACCAGGGGTGGTACTGGCTCCATCTCACCAACGTCATGATGGCACTCGGCGAGCTTCCGGGGCGCGGTCCGTATCCCTCGACGCTTTTCTGGTCGCTCGCGGTCGAGGAGCAGTTCTACTTCGCCTGGCCGGCGATCGTCGCGCTGTGCTCGACGAGCACGCTTCGAAAGGTGTGCATCGGCGGAGTGCTCCTCTGCATTGCGCTGCGAATCGTCGGAGGGATGACCGGCGTCTCAGAGCTCACGTTATCCGTCCTCCCGATTACGCGGGGAGATACTCTCTTCGTCGGTGGGCTTCTCGCAATCGAGTACAGGCGCGGGAGGCTAGAGCGTTACGTGACGGTCGCGAAGCTCATTACTCCGATTGCCGCGTTGGTGCTCGTCTGGCTGACTATGATGTATGGCGAGCTCGATTATCTGGACCGAGGCACGGCGATGTTCGGAAGCATCGCAATCATGGTGATAGGTGCATCGGCAGTCATCATCGGAATCACGTCCGCGAATTCGCGATTTTCGCGGCTGCTGCGATCCGGCTTTCTCAGGTTCTTCGGGCGCTACAGCTATGCGATTTACATCGTCCACACCGCGATACTCGCCGGCATGGATCACTACCGCCCATTCGCGTCGCTTCCGACGATCGGAGGCTTCGCCCTTCCCGCGCAGACTTTATGGCTGATCGTTTACGTCGGACTATCTACGGGCGTCGCGATGTTGAGCTGGCATCTCGTAGAGAAGCATTTCCTGCGGCTCAAGCGATTCTTTCCCTATAGACCAAAGCCGGGAGAGTTGGTGACAAGCCGAATCAAGCGTTAATTTTCTGCTCTCCAAAAAACAATTAGCCGGGCCCTTAGCTCAGTCGGTTAGAGCAGCGGACTCATAATCCGACGGTCGCAGGTTCGAGTCCTGCAGGGCCCACTCATCGTTTGTCGCTCGCCTGTAAACACACCACACCACATACTATCTGCATGACTTCACGCTCCAACGCGGGAAAGGCATAGTGCGTGTCGTCACAAGCGCGCTGCTTATCGCTTGCATCGGATTGTCTGGCTGCGGCCCAGAGCTCACCACGCCGGGCAAGACCGACATGTCGGGCACCTGGTTCGCCAGCGGTCCCGCCGCGGGACTGACGAATGTGTTCATCACAATCACGCAGGCATCTGACGGCAGCATTTCGGGAGTGTTCACCGCGGATGGAACGCAGAATCTCCAGTTCTGTCCGCCAGCCCCGCCATGTACCATCGGCGGCACCGTGACGGGGTCCAATACGGTGTTGCAGGTTTTTTTTGAGCTCAAGGACGCTGGCACCTTCACCGGCCAGGTCATTGACGTGCACACGTTGAAGGGCGCAATGTCGCGCGCCAGCGCGCTTGATCCAGTGCAGTTTGCGCGTCCCTAAGTACCGTCGCGTCAGCGCCTTAAGCTGCTGTCGTACTTCCGCAGATGGGCGCTAGCGTATAACCTTATAGACTTTGATTTTTCAGGGCTCCTACGGCTGCGCACCGGAGCCATCACAAGGTCGCGTAGCTCAGCTGGTTAGAGCGCTGCTTTCACACAGCAGAGGTCCGGGGTTCGAGTCCCTGCGCGACCATCCACCCGCGTTTCTTCCACTCAACAAATAGAATGACAGTCTCAAAGCTCAGCTCGCTTCTCTTCATCGCTGGCGCCGTGGTTTTCGCACCTTCCGCGTCCGCGCAAAATCCGAGTCCCGCGCAGGCGCAGCAGATGCTGCAAAACAATCCCGCGCTGATCCAGCAGCTCCGTCAGAAGATCATGACGAGCGGCCTGACGCCCGATCAGGTGAGAGCCCGCCTCCGTGCTGAGGGCTATCCGGAGAACCTGCTCGACGCGTATCTCCCCGGCAGTAATGGCGGTGACAGTACCGCCACCACCGAAGACGTCTTTTCAGCGATCACTCAGCTCGGCATCGCGGACACAGTCGATGTCGATCTTCTGCGCTGCGGAATCAGCGCAGATTCCCTCGCCATCCCTGATACACTGGAAACCGGCCTCGTCGACACCACGGTGACCAGACGGCGTCTCGCCCAACGCCGTCAGGAGCTGAGAACTCGTTGCCTGGCGCAACAGGACTCGATCGCGAAGGGGATCGCGGTTACAAAGGCTGGCAGCGACAGCGGCTTTACCATCTTCGGGCTGGATTTTTTCCGGAATGCGACGACGCAGTTCGATCCAAATCTGTCGGGTCCGGTTGACGCCAGCTATCGCATCAATCCGGGCGACCGCCTCGTCCTCGTCCTCACGGGAGATGTGGAGCAATCGTACTCGCTCGACGTGACGCGGGAAGGTTTCATCGTGATTCCTCAAGTGGGACAGATCTGGGTGAACAATCTCACGATGGCGGAGCTCGAAAACGTGCTCTACTCCCGGCTCGGCCGCGTTTATTCGGGCGTACGCCGTGGACCCGGCGCCACGACGCACTTCTACGCGACGCCAGCCCGACTCGGCAGCAATCAGATATTCGTGACCGGTGATGTATTGCGGCCCGGCAGCTATAGAATCTCCAGCGCGGGAACGGCCCTCAGCGCGCTGTACGCCGCGCGAGGACCTTCCGACAATGGCAGCCTGAGAAAGGTTCTGGTGCGAAGAGGTGGCGTCGCGGTCGATACGCTCGACGTCTACGACTATCTCCTCAACGGCAACACCGCACACGACGTCCGCCTCAACAACAGCGACCTCGTGTTCGTTCCGATTCATGGGCCCCGTGTCCGAATCGTGGGCGAGGTCGCGCGCCCCGCGACGTACGAGATACGGCCGACAGAAACGCTGGCCGACGCGTTGAGATTCGCGGGAGGATTCACGGCGACCGCCGCGAGGCGGAGGGTGCAGATAGAGCGCATCGTCCCACCGGCACAGAGGGCGCCGGGCGGACGCGATCGCGTCGTCACTGAAATCGTTTCCGACGAGTTCGTCACCGGCATCGGTCCGTCGATTCCAGTTCTCGATGGCGACGTGATCCGCGTCTTTCCAGTGGCGAGCAGAGTCAGGAATCGAATCTACGTACGCGGCGACGTCTGGTCTCCAGGCAGCCAGGGGCTCGCGGCCGGCATGAAGATATCGGACGCATTGCGCCTCGCGGGCGGCGTCAGGCCCGATGTGTACCTCGGGCAGCTGCTGATTTCGCGCACGCAGCCGGATTCCTCGCGCTTGCAGCTGCGCGCGTCACTCCGCGACACCACCGGTGTGGTGATCAACGACTTCCCGCTCCAGGAAGACGACGAGATTCGCGTCTTCTCGACCTCCGAATTCCGCCCGACGCGATACGTCGCGATAAACGGCGCGGTGCGGAAGAGCGGTCAGTTCCCGTTCCGCGAAGGCATGACCATGCGCGACCTCGTACTGCTCGCCGGCGGTCTTGATCAGAGCGCTTATCTCAAGGAGGCCGAAGTCGCGCGCTTGCCGGAGAATCGCGCCGGCGGTGTAACCGCGCGCACGTTCAGGGTGCCGCTCGATTCGAGCTACCTTTTCGAGCGTGGGCCGGACGGGAAGTATCTTGGCCCGCCCGGACTTCCTGCCGCGGCGGGGCCGAATCCGGAGGTCGTCGTTCAGCCCTATGACAACGTCCTCATCATGCGGCAGCCGGACTGGGAGCTTCAACGCACCGCGGTCATAGCCGGCGAGGTTCGCTACCCGGGCAAATACTCGCTCAAGACCAAGACCGAGAAGATCACGGACCTGATTACGCGGGCCGGCGGCCTCACATCGGATGCATACGCCAACGGAGTGACTTTCTACCGCCGCAGCAACGGCGTGGGCCGAATCGGAATCGAGCTGCCGGACGTTCTCCGCAACGCGCGCTCTCTGGACAACCTGCCGTTGCAGGACGGCGATTCGCTCTACATTCCGCGGTACAACGCCGTCGTCAACGTTCAGGGGGCTGTTAACTCTCCGGTCTCGGTGACATGGTCACCGGGCAAGACGATCGAGTACTACATTCGCGCTGCCGGCGGACCATCGCGGAAAGCAGACGTAGGCAGGGCCTACGTAACGCAACCGAACGGCAAGGTCGAAGCGAGGGCCGCGCATTTCCTTCTCCCAGACGGGCTGCCCAAGCCAATGGCTGGCAGCACCGTGTTCGTTCCGGAGCGCGACCCGTTTGACAAGCCGCTGGATACGCTCGCGAGCCTGGGCACGATTGCTCAAATCATGGCGGGTCTTGCGACGCTCGTCATCGCGCTACGCCGCTAGCTCGGTCATCCCAGAGCAAAGTCGGCAATACCAATGGATCCCGCTGAGCTCCCGCGATATGACCACTTGACTTTCGTCGAGTGGGTGGCGCGGACCGTCGCACACTGGCGGATCGTAGCCGCAATCTGCGCGGTGGCGATTGTGGCGGCGATTCTCGCGGTAATCTTCGTCCCTCCCGTCTATCGAACGCGGGCGTCGTTCGTGGCGAACAGCTCGAGCTCGTCGAAGATGACGCAAGGCATGCCGAGCAGCGGCGCACTGGCGGGCCTGGCGACTCAGCTCGGAGTCTCGTCCGGGGCGGACCCGTCGGAGTCTCCACAGTTCTACATGGAGCTTATCAGCTCCAGAGAGCTTCTCACGCGGTTGCTCCAATCGCGCTTCAAGGATCCGCGCAGCAGCTCTTTGCGCGACAGCGCAACACTGCTCGACATCCTCAACATTCACGAGAGCGACCCCAAGCTCCGTCTCGAGCTTGGTATCAAGAAAATGTCGCGAGCGATAACGGGTGATTTCGAGATCAAGACCAACCTCGTCTGGATCGACGTCGACGCGAGGTGGGCCGACCTGAGCTCAGCGGTTGCGAACCGTACCCTCCAGCTCGTGACGGCGTTCAATCGCGAGCAGAGAGTGTCACGGATACGCTCGAAGCGGGTCTACCTCGAGTCACGCGTCGATAGCGCCAAGGCGCAGCTACAGCAGGCTGAAGAGAGGCAGCGCACGTTCTATGACCAGAACAGATCGTGGCGGACCTCTCCCGACCTGACGATCGCCGAAGGACAGGTAAGGCGCGACGTAGACATCGAGACGGATCTTTATCTCAATCTCAAGCACCAGCTCGAAACCGCACGCCTCGACGAATTCAACGATGCCGCCCTCATCACGGTCGTGGATTCCGCGGTTCCCCCGAGGAAGCCGCAGTGGCCGCGATTTGGACTGCTCACGATCAGCACGTTACTGATCGGCATTCTGCTCGGGAGTCTGCTCGCTGGGTCCGCCGCCGTATTCGACGACTGGCGCGCGCGAAACCCCGCGTCGAGCGCCAGCATGCGCGACGCCTACAAGGACGCTCGGCGCGACATCTCCCGCACATTGTCATTCAGAAAGCAGAAAACCTCCGGTGGACCGCGGGCGAGCTAGCGGCAACATCACCGGCGCATCACTGGGAAAACCGCCGAGAATACTTTTCGTTCACGGGTCGGACGAGATGTATGGGTCCGATCTGATTCTTCTGACGATTGTGCGCGGACTCACGAGCGAGGGATGGAGTGTTCGGGTCGTTCTACCCACTGACATCGTGTACCGCGGAGAGCTCTCAGCGGAGCTCGGCACACTTGGGGTCCCTGTGGATCGAGTGAAGCTGGCGGTCCTGCGCAGGAAATATTTCACGATTGGCGGCGCGTTGCGATTGACCGTGAATTTCCTCGTCTCGACGCTCCAGCTAGCGCGCATCATCCGGAGGGAGAAAATCGATCTCGTCCACACGCACACCATCAGCGTGCTATCCGGAGCGGCCGCCGCGCGCCTGACCCGGAAACCGCACGTCTGGCACATCTCCGAAATCATTACGCGCCCGCGCCTCGTCGCGAAATGGCTGACGCGAATGGTTCCTCCGTTCTCGACAAAGATCGTGGCGATCTCGGGCGCTGTGCGCGATTTTGTCGCGGATGGACGCGAATCGGTGAGAAGGCGAGTTACCGTGATTCCGAACGCGATCGACCCAGTGCCTTTCGGGAGCGGAGCGCAACGCGCTCGCCTCAGAGCGGAGCTTGGGCTTGGAGACGGCATCGTCGTCGGGATGGTAGGAAGGGTCGGCTTGTGGAAGGGACAGGAAGTGCTCGTCGATGCGGCAAGGATCGTCGTCGACTCGCATCCCACCGTACGATTTCTGCTCGTGGGTGGCGTGCACGACAATCAGCAGCAACATTTCGCCGCGCTCCGCTCGCAGATAGCGGATAGGCAGCTGGGTAATTCCATGATTATCTCGGATTTCAGGCGCGACATCCCCGACGTCCTCGATGCGATCGACATCTTCGTCCAGCCGTCGGTGCAGCCGGAGCCCTTCGGCATGACGGTTCTCGAGGCGATGTCGGCGCGGTTACCGGTGATCGCTGCGAGCCATGGTGGTCCCACTGAAATCGTGATCGATGGCGTGACTGGGTTTCTTACGCCTCCTCGCGACGCGCGTGCGCTCGCCGAGCGCATCAATAAGCTGATCGAGTCGCCGGCTCTTCGCCGAGAGATGGGACGTCAAGGCAGGCGCAGAGTAGAAGGCGAATACTCGCTCCCCAGATTTTATGCCGCCTACCGCAATCTTTATCTCGATCTCGGTGCAACGAACGGGTCAACAGCGTGACGAAGAAGAAAACGCGGAAGCATCGACTCGCCCATCGTACGGTCGCGGGAGCCGATGCGATTGTCTCCTGCCCCATCTGCCGCTCCGCGCGCTCAGCCCTGGTCAGGGGTCCGCAACAGGAGTGGCGTTACTTCAGATGCTCTGACTGCCAGCACGTTTGGCTCATCCCTGGTCCCAACGCGCGAGAGCTAAAGACGCACTACAACTCCGCCTATCAGGTGCCGCGAGAAGCGTATTTTCACACGGTGAACCAGGAATTCCCCGCGCTGCAGCACGCGCTGGAGCAGTTGACACCGGGACGCAAAATGCTGGAAATCGGCTGCTCGTATGGCGGAATGCTCGCGCGATTCGCCGCGGTCGGATGGAAGGTGGATGGCGTCGAGCTCGATCAGCGGGCGGTCGAGATCGCCAGGAAATCGCTCGGGCTGACCGTACAGGCTGGAACGCTGCGAGAGGTAGTGGACAAGCTGTCGCCACCGTACGATGTGATTACCGCTTATCACGTCATCGAGCACGTGCCAGACCCGGCCGCATTCCTTTCCCAGATCCGCGCTCTTTCGGCATCCGATGGGATCCTCCTCTTGCGCTTACCCAACGCGTCGAGCGTCGCGGCACGACTCACGAGGGGATGGTGGGAGTGGTTCACCGCGCCCGAGCACATCAATATCTTTTCGCCGAAAAGCATCTCGCTGCTCCTAAGAGAGAAAGGATTCACCGTAGTCTCTCAGAGGTCGCGCCGAGGCGATGGCAACCGATTGCTTTTCGAGGCAGCGAAAACAGTGGGACGAATCGGCTACAGGTCGCTCCGGGGAGGCACAAGGGACGCTCCCTCGCGTTCGCAACAGCCCCGCGCGTCCACCCCAAGCACCACCGCTCCCTACCGCGCGATCCGAGCTGGGTTGAACATCGTTGGGGCGCCGCTCGACTGGGTAATCGCGCTGGCGGATCGGGTTGGTCTCCGATCGATGCCCGAGCTCTTGATCGTCGCCAGGCGCCGCGGTAGTTAATGACGACTCTTCCGATCGGTTACTCTGCATCAGTCGCACGCGTGACGCCCTCATCGATCATGAGAAAGGCGCTGACGCTGTTGCTCTGGCTGCTGCCGTTCCACATTCTCGCTATGGCGGTGCTTTTCGGAGCGCTGCATCTGCCGATTTCAACGGTTCGCCTCATCGCGTCGTGGAAAGAGACTGTCGTCATCGCGCTCGTCGCGCTCACGATCGCGCGCTCAGCGGCGGGATTGGGCCCACGAGCAAGAGTCTTCTGGGGTGACATCGCCGTGCTTGGAATGTTCATCCTGTCGATTCTCTTCGTCCTGACCAAGACCATCTGGTTCCAGGTGAAGTTCCCGCTCGCCGCCGAGCTGTACGGTGTGCGCGACGCGGTGTTCTTCATGCTCCTTTACTTCGTCGGCCGGAGCACGCCCGAGATCCTGCGCGACGAGAAGCTGCTGCGAACGATGTACCGAGTCGCGCTGGTGACGAGCGTCATCGCTATCATCGAGCGGATCTTCGTCACACCCGACATGCTGGTCCTGATGGGCGCCGCGTCCTACTTCCAGGACTTCCTTGGCGGCACCGTCTTTACCGAGGGAAACATTTACGGGCTGCCGATGGGCTATTGGAGCGTCGTCGGCGGGATGATCATTCGTCGAGCGGGGTCGGTGTACCTCTCGAGCCAGGCGTTCGCGATTTCGTTCTTGCTGTTGATGCCGGCGGCGACGGTCTGGGTATTTGGGCGAGACCGAAAACTCTCGAAGCTCTCGATCATCGGTTATGCGCTGATCTGGGTGGGATTCCTGCTCAGCCTCACGCGCATGACGATAGTCATCTGCGTGTTGCAGTTAATGGTCTACGCATTGATGAATCGAAAGGCGATCTGGGCCGTATCGGGGCTGGCGATCTTTGGCGTCGTGTTCCTCGCCGTGTCGGCGGCGCTTCCGCGGCTGCTTGGATTC
>DATBZT010000062.1:0-9961 GCA_036513055.1 Gemmatimonadaceae bacterium
AGCCGGTTTCCGGCGGTGGTATCCGTCACGGCGCTGCGTGACGACCAGAACGCCATCATCGGCTACCTGTTGATCGGCACCGACAACACGGCCCGCAAGCAGGCGGAAGAGGCGCTGCTCAAGGCGGGGGCCCTGCAGAGCGCGATTTTCAACAGCGCCAACTTCTCGAGCATCGCGACGGATGCCAAAGGCGTCATCCAGATATTCAACGTCGGCGCCGAGCGGATGCTGGGCTACACTGCCGCCGAAGTGATGAACAAGATCACGCCGGCCGACATTTCCGATCCGGAGGAAGTGATCGCCCGCGCAAAAGCGCTGAGCGTCGAGCTCGGTACCCCGATTGCGCCGGGCTTCGAGGCGTTGGTCTTCAAGGCCTCGCGCGGTATCGAAGACATCTACGAGCTGACCTACTTCCGCAAAGACGGAAGCCGGTTTCCGGCGGTGGTATCCGTCACGGCGCTGCGTGACGACCAGAACGCCATCATCGGCTATCTCCTGATCGGCACCGACAATACCGCGCGCAAGCGTGCGGAAGAGGCGCTGCTCAAGGCGGGAGCTCTGCAAAGCGCGATCTTCAACAGCGCCAACTTCTCGAGCATCGCGACGGACGCCAAAGGCGTCATCCAGATATTCAACGTCGGCGCTGAGCGGATGCTGGGCTACACTGCCGCCGAAGTGATGAACAAGATCACGCCCGCCGACATTTCCGATCCGGAGGAAGTGATCGCCCGCGCAAAAGCGCTGAGCGTCGAGCTCGGTACCCCGATTGCGCCGGGCTTCGAGGCGTTGGTCTTCAAGGCCTCGCGCGGGATCGAAGACATCTACGAGCTCACCTACTTCCGCAAAGACGGAAGCCGGTTTCCGGCGGTGGTATCGGTCACGGCGCTGCGTGACGACCAGAACGCCATCATCGGCTATCTCCTGATCGGCACCGACAACACGGCCCGCAAGCAGGTGGAAGAAGAGCGAATGAAGCTCGACCAGCGCCTGCGCGACCAGCACTTCTACACGCGCTCCCTGCTCGAATCCAACATCGACGCGCTGATGACGACCGATCCGCGCGGCATCATTACCGATGTCAACAAGCAGATGGAGGCGCTCACCGGATGCACGCGTGACGAGCTGATCGGCGCTCCATTCAAGAACTACTTCACAGACTCGAAGCGGGCCGAGGCGGGCATCAATCGCGTCCTGAGCGAGGGCAAGGTCACAAACTACGAGCTGACAGCGCGCGCAAGGGATGGCACCCTCACTGTGGTGTCGTACAACGCGACCACGTTCCACGACCGCGACAGGCGGCTGCAAGGCGTGCTGGCCGTCGCGCGCGACATGACGGAGCTGAAGCAGTTCGAGCAGGCGCTGCAGCAGAAGAACGTCGAGCTCGAGGGCGCGAGCCGCATGAAGTCCGAATTCCTCGCGAACATGTCACATGAGCTGAGAACGCCGCTCAATGCCATCATTGGATTTTCAGAGGTGCTGCGGGATGGCCTCGTCGGCGAGATGACCGATCAACAGCGAGGATTCATCGGCGACATTTCCAACAGTGGCAAGCATCTACTCTCACTCATCAACGACATCCTCGACCTGTCCAAGGTGGAGGCCGGCAAGATGACGCTCGACCTGGAGCCGGTGGATATATCGTCACTTATTGCGAACAGTCTCTCCATTGTCAGGGAGAAGGCCGCCACCCGCCATATTCTGCTCGACATCGTGGCCGAGGATGAGCTGGGCTCGATGCAGCTCGATGTCCGCAAGGTCAAGCAGATCATCTATAACCTTCTCTCGAATGCCGTGAAGTTCACGGTCGAGGGCGGCAAGATCACTCTGCGGGCGCGTCGTGTTCCGCGCGCACGGGTTGGCAACGCGCCGGGATTGTGGACAGGCCGCAGCTTCCCCTTGGCAGACAGCGAGTTCACTGAGTTTCTCGAGATCAGCGTCACCGACAGCGGCATCGGAATCTCGCCGGAAGGCCTGGAGCACCTGTTCAAGCCCTTTAGTCAGATCGACAGCGGCCTGGCGCGAAAATTCGAGGGCACGGGATTGGGCCTGGCCATGGTCAAGCTCCTTGCCGAACTGCACGGCGGGGGGGTGGCTGTCGAAAGTGAAGTCGGCGACGGCTCCTGCTTTTCCGTCTGGCTTCCGCTGCGCCTGGCGGATGCAAAGATGCTTGCCCCGGCCAAAGCACCGGCTACCATTGGTGGCGTAACCGCCGAGGCGCCCACTGCCCTGGTAGTGGAAGACGACTTCAACTCCGCTGACCTGATCCGCGTCCAGCTCGAGGCGTCAGGCTTCGAAGTGCTGCACGCCTCTTCAGGCGAGGCCGCGCTGGTCGTTGCTTTGCAGAAACCCTTGTCGCTCATCACTCTCGACGTGGTTCTGCCCAACATGGACGGCTGGGAAGTTCTCGAGCGCCTCAAGCGGATGCCGGCGCTCAGCCACATCCCTGTGGTGATCATCTCGATTGTGTCAGACCGCAAGAAGGGCTTCGCGCTCGGCGCGGCAGCCGTGATGCAAAAGCCAATATCGCGCCAGGAGCTGTGCGACTCGCTGGTGGATCTGGGTCTGTTACCTGTCTCGAAGGGGCACAAGCCGAAAGTTCTCGTCGTCGATAGCGATATGCGGCCCGAGGAGCGCGCCTGATATGGCAAAAATTCTTGTGATAGAGGACAACGCCGCCAACCTGACGCTGGCGAAATTCCTGCTGGAGTCGGTGGGGCACAGCGTGCTCAGTGCGACAGATGCTGAGGCCGGGCTGACGCTGGCGCGGGAGGAGCAGCCAAATCTCGTCCTGATGGACATCCAGCTTCCCGGCATGGATGGCCTCGAAGCTACCATGCGACTGAAACGGGACAAAGCCACGAGCGCAATTCCGGTGATTGCACTCACTTCGCTGGCGATGAAAGGGGACGAGGAGCGCATTCGAGCGGCAGGTTGTGACGCCTATATCGCCAAGCCGATGCGCTATCAGGAATTTCTGGCCGCCGTCTCCGGTCTGCTCGAGCCGGCGCGGCGGTAACCGCCGGTCTAGCCCGTCGCGCCTCTCTCCTGCGTCGCAATCTGCATCGTGCACTCGCCCCCTTCCCACCGCGCGTGGAGCGTTGTGCCGGGCGCGACTTCTCTCCGCACCATCGCCAGCGCCACTCCGCCGTGACGTGGTGAGATCGCCACACTCCTCACATCACCCACTACGCCGCCGGCGTCGTCAACCAGCTCGGCATTCGTCGGCGGGATTGCCGCGCTCACAAAATGCAGGCGGCGCAGAAAGCGATTGACGTGTCCGCGGAAATGCACGCGCGCGACTACCTCCTGCCCGACGTAGCACCCCTTGGTATAGGAGATCGCACCGAGCTCATCGAAGTTCGCTTCCTGGGGGATCGTCGAGTCGTTCATGTCGATTCCCCATTCCGGACGGCCCGCTTCGATGCGCGCGATGTCCCACACGCGCGCGCTGCCGGTGATGGCGCCACCACCGAGCAGCCGGTCGCGAATCACGAGATCGAGCGCCGCCGGCGCGAATATCTCATAACCCTCGACGTCCAGCTCGGCATTCCGTACGACCATGATGCGCGCGTCATCGTGCGAGACCTGCACGTGGCCATAGGGAGGAAGCGCCGCCAGCTCTGCTTCATTGGCGCCGGTGGCGTTGGCCACCACGCGGCGCGCCTTCGGGCCGAACACCGCGAGATCGTCGACCTCGGCCGTGACGTCGCGGTACGGCGCCACGCGCGGATTGATGTATTTCCTGACAATCTCGCGCCAGTTGCCCGCCGCCCTCGGCGATGCGTCAGTGAGCAGCCCCTCGGTGTCGGCAAAAATCCGCACGTCGGCAGCGATCTTTCCCTTGGGGGTCAGCGCCGCGGCGTATTGTCCGTGACCTGCGGTGAGCGACAGCACGTCATTGGTGACGAGGCCGGTAACCAGCTCAGCCGCACGAGTGCCCCCAAAACGGATGCGGACTCGGTCTCCGCGATCGATGAGCAATGCGCCCGAGCGCATTGCGGCATATTCGCTCGCCTCGGACATATTCGGAATTAAACTGGGGCTAGTATGGAATGCTACTGGGATGGAAACTTCGCCACGGGAACCCAGAAAACTGCGGCCACAGAACCACAGAAACACAGAAAGCCACCAAGCGCTTCGAACAGTGAGGCTTGGGGAAAGGCATTTTCTTTTGATTGTTGACTACAATTGCAACTGCATGTGCAGTTTAAAAAGAAAAATGAAGACTCTGCCTACAGACCGGACTATTTGTAGCGCCGGTAGCCTTCTGTGTTTCTGTGTTTCTGTGGCAGAGGCGATCTAACTCATTGCACCTTAGCCATCGCGTATGAAGCATCCAGCAGATCAACCGGATGAATCGCCCGCGTGCGCGAGCCGCTGCGAAGAAGTCCGGCTCCAATCTGCATCAGACAGCCGGGATTTCCGGTGGCCACGAATTGCGCTCCGCTCTCCGCGATGTTCGCAAGCTTCACGGCAAGCACCGCATCAGACGTCTCGGGCTCGATGAGATTGAATATCCCGGCGCTGCCGCAGCACTGATCGGAGTCGCGGAGCGGCACGAGCTCGAGTCGCGGAATCGAGGCGAGTACGGCGAGGGGAGGAAGTGAGACTCTCTGGCCGTGAAGCAGATGACATGGCGCGTCGTAGCACACGCGAAGGGGAAGCGGCGCACCTGGCCTGGGGCCGGCTGCGGCGAGCAGCTCGCTGACGTCGCGCACTTTCGCCGCCACGAGAGTCGCCCGCTCGCTCCATTGGGGATCGTCCTTCAGCAGGTGGCCATAATCTTTCATCATAGCGCCGCAGCCGGCTGAATTCACCGCAATGAAATCCGCATCCGACGCTTCGAAGGCCGCGACGTTTTTCCGGGCGAGAATGCGCGCGGACTCGAGGTCTCCAGCGTGCGCGTGGAGCGCGCCGCAACATCCCTGATGCCTCGCGGCAACGACAGCATATCCGTTCACTCTCAGCACTCGCTCAGTGGCGCGATTGGTGTCGCCGAACAATCCCTCCATCACGCATCCCTCGAGCAAGGCCGCTTTCCCCCTCTCGCCCCCAGAGCCGGTTGAATAGGGATCACGCTCCAGCGGACTCCCGGCTGAAGCCAGCATTGCCATCGCAAATCCCATCCGTCCGCCGAGCCGCGACAGCAAAGTCGGAATCGGCGTCGCCGCAAGGAAACGCGATGCAAACATCGCGGTCGAGAGTAATGCGCGACTTCCAAACACCGCGAGTATCAACCGCGCAACGAGAGGAATCGGGCGGCTTTGGGCCAGCGTCGCGCGCGTCGCCTCGAGCAGATGGCCGTACGGCACACCCGATGGACACGCCGTCTCGCACGCCCTGCAGCCAAGGCAGCGGCCAATGTGTGTCTGCACTGTTTCACTGTCCGGCGCGACCGTTCCCTCGAGAAGCCCGCGCATCAGAAAGATCCTTCCACGAGGACTGTCGTTCTCATCTTCGAGCGCCAGATAGGTCGGACATGCCTGCAGGCAGAAACCGCAGTGGACGCACGCATTTATTCCGGCGAGCTCGCCGGCCAGCGGCGACCCGGGCAGAGCGCACGCCGGAGCCACGTTCGCCGGAATCGCTTTGCCGCCGAGTGAAACGCTCAACGGTTTTGCCGGAATAGAAGTCAAAGCGATGGGCCGAGTATACCGGGATTGAGAATGTCGAGCGGGTCGAAAGCCTTTTTGATGCTCTGAGACACCCGGTCGGAGATCGCCGTCGGCGACAACTTCTTCCAGAGCCGGTGCGAAAGACTCTCGAAAATCACGGTGTCATCGGCATTCGGCGCGGATAGCAGATTCGACGCCTCCGCCGACAACTCCTGCGGCACCAGGCACCGCACCGTGCCCCGCGCAACCGACGCGTGCATCAACGTGCCTTCCGCCGTGCCTTCCGCCGTCCCGACGATTTGCTGCGCTCTTTCCCATCTCGTCGCCAGACCTGCCGGCAAACCCGACATCCTGAAAACGGACCCGCCCGCGCTCTCTGCCGTGCGAACTTTCTCCCACGTCTCGGCCGACGCTTCGATCACTGCGCCAAGCTTTGCAAGCGCATCGCGCTGTGCGGCTACCGCGGCGGCATTGCCTCCAATCTCCATCAGGATCATCGGTCGCGGCGGCAGGCCAGCGCGCCGCGCGAGATGCGTGTTCACCAGCTCCATCGCGAACGGCATGACCGGAGCGTTCCTGAGCAATCCCAGGCGCTCGGCGAGACGCCTCGTGTCAGTCGGCGCCTCCATCGCAATCGTGACTCGACGCTCCGGCAGAGCGTAAAGTCGCAGCGACACCTCGGTGACGATTCCGAGCGTTCCCCACGAACCAGTGACGAGCCGAACGAGGTCGAAGCCGGCGACATTCTTCACCACCCGGCCGCCGCCTTTCACGATCTTTCCCTCCCCGGTGACGAACTCGACGCCGAGAACCAGGTCGCGAATCGTCCCGAAGCCGCGCGCCAGCGGCCCGGACGAAGCGGTTGCGACCGTAGCGCCAATCGTTCCATCGTCCGACCCGGCAGGATCGATGGGCAACCACTGGCCCTCCGCCCCGGTGGCGCGCCCAATCTCCGCCAGAGTCGTCCCAGCGCGAACCGTTATGGTGAGATCACCCGGAACGTATTCGACAATGCCACTGTGGGTCGTCAGTGATACAGTCTCAATCGCCGCGACCGGGCGGCCTGCGCTGAGCCAGTACGATCGGCCGGTGATGCGGAGCGGCGTATGCGATTCTCGCGCTTCACGCACGCGCTCCTGAATGAGCACGGTCACGTCGGGGCTCCGGTGGCGTGACGCGTGGCTGCGGCAGTCGACTTCCACTCCTGGCACGAATGAACGGGTACCACCTTGCCGGGATTGGCGCGCTGGTCGGGGTCGAACGCCGATCGCAGGCGGCACATCGCGTCGAGGGAGTCGGGCGAGAAGATCAGCTCGATATAGTTGAGCTTGTCGAGGCCAACTCCGTGCTCTCCGGTGATGCTGCCGCCGGCATCCACGCAGGCGCGCATTATCTCGCCCATCGCGAGATGGACTCGCTCCGCCTCGCCTGGATCGTCGGCATTGTAGGGAATGTTGGGATGCAGGTTGCCATCGCCGGCATGGAACACGTTACAGACGTGAACGTCGTAGTGCGCGGCAATCCGGGCAATTGTCGCCAGCACCTCCGCGAGCTTCGTGCGGGGAATTACCGCGTCCTGCACCACCAGGTGCGGAGCGAGGCGGCCCATCGCACCGAACGCCTTCTTGCGGCCCTGCCACAAGCGCAGCCGCTCGGCCTCGTTTCCCGCTATGCGAACTTCGCGTGCTCCACCCGCGATGCACAGCTCGCGCACGATCGCGACATCGGCCTCGACGCCGGCACTCAATCCGTCGAGCTCGATGAGCAGAACCGCCGCGGCGTCAGCCGGATAACCCGCCGCGTAGATACTCGATTCGACGACGCGGATGGTCGCACTGTCCATGAACTCGAGCGCTGCGGGCACGATGCCCGATGCGACGATCGCCGAGGTGACGCGCGCCGCATCGTCTACCGACGTGAAATCGGCCAGCATGGTTCTCACCGCGGGCGGCGTCTTCGTCAGCTTGACGGTGATGTCGAGCGCGACTCCGAAGCAGCCCTCGGATCCAATGAATGCGCCGAGAAGGTCGTAGCCCTCCCGTTCGCCGGACTCGCTGCCGAGTGTCACCACTTCGCCATCGGGGAGCACCGCCGTGATGGCGATGACATGGTTGAGCGTTACGCCGTACTTGAGGCAGTGCGGACCCCCGGCGTTCTCGGCGATGTTCCCGCCGATGGTGCACGCCGCTTCGCTCGACGGGTCGGGGGCGTACAGGAGACCGAGCGGCGCGGCAATGCGCTTCAATGTCAGGTTGACGACGCCTGGCTCGACTGTGGCCCGCAGATTTTCCGCATCGACACGGATCACCTTTTTCAGGCGGTGGAGACCGAGAAGCACTACGTTGTCCGCGAGCGCGCCGCCCGACAGCCCCGTGCCGGCGCCCCGCGGGACGAAGGGCACGCCATCGGCAGCGAGCCGGCGGACTACCTCGATTGTCTGGTCGCGCGTTCCTGGAAAAACAGCGAGCAGCGGCTGCCGGCGATAGCCGGGCAAGCCGTCGGAGTTGTAGACCAGAAGCTCATTCGCCCGGCGGAGAACGAATCGTTCGCCGACAATCGCGGCGAGGTCGTCCGCCAGTTGCTCGGTTGCCATCCCTTATTCTAAGACTCGAGAGCCGTGGGTGGGGCTTCGGCTTCCGTGGGACGGGGCTCTGGAACCACAATCCGCATGGAATCGCGCTCTATCCGGTATTCCAGTGGGAGATCCATAGTCTCGATTTCCCCATCGAAGGCGACCCTGGCTTGTCGGTGCTTCATGTCGATGGTGCAGTGCTCGACCAGAAAGGCATCGAGATCGGGCATCCGGCGAACGGTGTCCACGCCCCGCGCCACCGCCGCGAGAGCCACTACGAAGAGGCGCGCGCGCTTTCGCCCGCGCAACACGAAAACGTGGAGCCCACGCCTTCCTCCCCTAACCCGGCGGCCGAGGCTGGGGAGCTGAAGCTCGCGTTCCCCGACGCCGATGATCACGAGGGGAGTTCGATAGGTCTGAACAGCTCCATCCACTTCGATCTGGACGCCAACAGTCGGCATCATGACGAATATCCGGATCATCGCGATCAGACTGGCGAAGCGATAACCGAATCGCCTCTCCAATCGGTCCCGCAATCGGACGAAAGTCACATAGGCGCCGATGGAGCTGGTATTGAGAAAGATTCTGTCGCCGGCATATCCAACGTCCACGGTCGCCGTCGCGGTGCCGGCTCCGACCTTTGCTGCCTCGGCAAGATCAGTCGGAATTCCGTTGTCGATTGCGAAGTGATTGAGCGTCCCCGCGGGCAGGACGGCGAGTTCTACATCGTCGTCGCGAATAGCGCCCGCGCCGGCGCGGATGGAACCATCGCCTCCGGCGACGAGGATTCGCTTCGCCCCCGCCTTGACGACTTCGCGTATGTCTTCCTCGAGTCTGTCGGGCTGTATCTCCCGGATATCGAAACGGCCCGAGGAGGCTAGTGCCCCTCGGGCCTTCTCGGAGTTTCCTGATCCCGGGTTGACGAACGCCGGTATGAGCGCGACGTCCGTCACTGCATTACTCGCTTCTGCGCTAGTCAGCGGTCCAGAAGCCCGACAGCGCCGACCCGTCGGGCGATTCGCGAAGCTTCTCGAATGCGCGCTCGCGGATCTGCCGGATTCGCTCCCGTGTCACTCCCATCAGTGCGCCGATCTTCTCCAGGGTCATTGCGTCTGAACCCTGTTCCAGTCCGTAGTAGAGGTGGAGGATCTTCCGCTCACGTGGCGTGAGATACTTCCGGAAGACGCGATCGATGAACTCCCGCATCAGGTGGAAGTCGGTGACCTCTTCGATTTCAGCCCCATCCACTCCGGCAAAGCGTTCGCCGAGCGTGCAGGCCTCGCGGTCTGACCGGTCGATGGGGGCGTCGAGGGAGATCTCGGTGGCCGACATCTGCTTGGCGGAACGAACGGCCTCGGGAGTTTCCTCGAGGAGCCGGCCGATTTCATGATCTGTTGGGTCGCGCTTGAGGACCTGGGAGAGAACGGTCTGCGCGCGGGCGAGCTTGATGAGCTGCGAATTCTGATTGAGCGGGATTCTTACGGAGCGGGTCTGTTCTGCGAGCGCTTTGAGAACTGCCTGTCGGACCCACCACACGGCGTATGAAATGAACTTGACTCCTTGTTCCGGATCGAACTTTCTGACCGCCTTGAGGAGCCCCTCGTTGCCGATGGCCACCAGTTCGCTCAGGTCGAGTCCATGGCCCTGGTACTTCTTAACGTAGGAGATTACGAAACGAAGATTGGCGGTGACCAGACGCTCTGCTGCTTTTTCGTCCCCGGCCTGTGCCCGGCGGGCAAGGCGACGCTCTTCTTCGGCGTCACTTATGAGGGGG
>DATBZT010000063.1:0-2402 GCA_036513055.1 Gemmatimonadaceae bacterium
CGAGGAGAAGGAAGAGCAGGGCGCGTTTCATGGAGGGAAGTTTCAGGTTTCAGGTGTCAAGTTTCAAGTCAAAACGCGAACAATTCTGGCCCACTCGGGCCACTTTTTACCCGGTTGATTCGTGGCGAGGTGGATACGCACGCGTATACTGAGCGGCTTTCGGGAGGGACGATGAAACGGATCGTGGTCCTGATTTTAATGGTACTCATCACAGCGGCGGGAGTGGGCATGAAGCAGAAAACAGGAGGTCCTTCGACTCGGACGCGGCAAGCGTCGGCAAAACCGGCCGCCGCTTCTGGCCGCGTCCTCGCTCAGGATGACAGGGCGTTGGAGATCGAGCTGGTCGCGAAATATGGCGAGGGGCAGCGGGAGCGCGTCCGGCGCGGGCTGAAGCAGGTCGCGCAGTCCTGGCGAGCGGAGGATGGAGACAAGGCAAGCTTCGAACAATTTGCCAGAGCGAATTTTGCGAGCAACGCGGCCGAGGGCGGCCGCGCTACCGATCTCGACCAGGTGTTCGCGCGCTTCGAGCGGCTGATGGAGCAGATTGACGGGCACGCGCAGGAGATGGGGCGGGAGTTCCGCACGGAGGCGGACCTGGACTTGGGCCCGATGCTGCCGATGGACGAAGTGTTTGCGGGGTGGGACCCGTCGGCGCACGTGCTGGACGACATGTTCCGCAACAAGCTGGCATTCGTCGCGCTGCTGAATTTTCCGCTGACCACGCTGGAGCAGCGGCTGACCGAAGGTCGCACGTGGACGCGGCGCCAGTGGGCGGAGGCACGGCTGGCACAGCGATTCTCGAAGCGCGTCCCGGCGGAGGTGAATGCGGCGATTGCGCAGGCGAGCGCGGAGGCGGACCACTACGTTGCCGAGTACAACCTGTGGATGAGGCACGTGGTGGGGAGCGGGTCGTCAGTCGTCGGTCGTCAGTCGTCGGCAAAAGCGGACGCCGCGAAGGTTGAAGAGCGTCTCTTCCCGCCGAAAATGCGACTCCTGTCGCACTGGAATCTGCGGGACCAGATCAAGGCGGATTACGACGTCGCGGACGGATTGCCGAGGCAGAGGGTGATCCAGCAGGTAATGGAACGGATCGTCACGCAGACGATTCCGGAAGCGGTGGTGAACAATCCGCAGGTGGATTGGAATCCGTGGACGAACGAGGTGAAGCCGGCGACGGAGAAGGACTCCGATTTTGCTCCCAGCAATGCCGGCCGGGGGCGGCCGGCGTACAACGGCAAGGACCGAGAGCCGGACACGCGCTACGCGATGCTGCTGAAGACGTACCAGGCGTCGCGGAAGATGGACCCGTATTCACCGACGGCGCCGACGCTGATCGCGCGCCGCTTCGACGAGAACCGCGAGATTCCGGAAGAGCGCGTGCGCAAAATGCTGACCGACGTGGTCAGCTCGCCGCTGGCGCCGAAAGTGGCGGCGCTGATCCGGAAGCGGCTGGGGCGCGAGCTGGAGCCGTTCGACGTATGGTATTCGGGCTTCCGGCCGAAGTCGGAGTACACGGAAGCGCAGTTGGATGAGATCGTGCGCAAGAAGTATCCGACGCCGGAGGCTTATCAGAAGGACATTCCGAATCTGCTGGTGAAGCTGGGATTCGCGCCGGAGCGGGTGCAGTTCGTGGCGGCGAACATCGTGGTGGATCCGGCGCGCGGGTCGGGGCACGCCATGGGGTCGGGGATGCGCGATGCGAAAGTGCATCTGCGGACGCGCGTCGAGAAGACAGGGATGAACTACAAGGGCTTCAACATCGCGGTGCACGAGATGGGACACAACGTGGAGCAGACGTTCTCGATGAAGGACGTGGACCACACGCTGCTGGCGGGCGTGCCGAACACGGCTTTTACCGAGGCGCTGGCATTCGTCTTCCAGGCGCGCGATCTGGAGTTGCTGGGGCTGCACAATCCGACGCCGCAAGATGAGGCCATGCGCACGCTGAACGAGTTCTGGGGGACATACGAGATCGCGGGCGTGGCGCTGGTGGATATGGGCGTGTGGCACTGGATGTACGACCATCCGAACGCGACGCCTGCCGAATTGCGCGAGGCGACGCTGGGGATCGCGAAGGAGATTTGGAACAAGTATTACGCGCCGGTGCTGGGGAAGAAGGACGTGGTGCTGCTGGCGGTGTACTCGCACATGATCGATTCGTTCCTGTACCTGCCGGACTACCCGATCGGGCACATGATCGCGTTCCAGATCGAGGAGCAGATCAACAAAGCGGGAAAAGTCGGGCCGGAGTTCGAGCGGGTGGCGAAGTTTGGGAGCGTGGCGCCGGATTTGTGGATGGAGCACGCGACGGGAGCGCCGGTCAGTCCGGAAGCGCTGCTGCGAGCGACGGAGAAGGCGATCGGTCAGGTTGGTAATTGAGGAATTTCAAATTGAGTAATTGA
>DATBZT010000064.1:0-9825 GCA_036513055.1 Gemmatimonadaceae bacterium
GATCTGCTCGGTGGACTGGGGCATGTCCTTGTAGATCGACTTGCCCGGGTTCCGCTCCTTGAAGTTGCGCACGAACTCGGCGCCGCTCAGGTACGGAAATATCAATGTTTCCTGGATCACGACGGGCGCTGACGCGAACACCGGCATCGAACTCTGGTTGTCGCGTATCATCTCACGCACCCTGTCCCAGCCGCCGGGCAGATTCACGGCCACGTTGTTTCCGCCCAGCATCGCCGCAATCTGCTCGTAGACCGCCTGGCCTTCGAAGACTGCCTGGGCAGCCGACTGCCGGTCGTTCTGCCCCTCCACCTTCTGGGTCGAATCGAGACTGATGTACTGATCCTGAAGCGCGTGCACCAGCTCGTGGGTGATGGTGATGGACGCTGCTTCAGGCGGTGATCCGTTGACGACGTAGAGCACCTTGGTCTTCGGATCGTAGTAGCCGACGATCTGCTCGGTCAGGAGATCGACGAGAAATTTCTTCAGGTCGAGCGTGTCCGGCACCATGCCGAGGCGCTTGTACGCGGCTTCGATGCCGTTGAACTCGCGCAGCGACTGCGGATCACGGAACTGTCGAGTGACGAAGTCGCGCACCTGCTCCTTGGATCGCGCTTCCACCCGGGGTGGAGTCTTGAACTTGAGCCCCACCGCGGTCTCGATGCGCGGCACCGCCTCAGCCACCTGCTTTCCGTAGGGGCCCGCGTATTCCGGGGGCTTCTCACGGCAGGCGCCCACGACGATGACAAGGGCCGCCAGAGCTGCGAGCCCCAGGTGCTGTGCGATTGGTGTGGTTTTGAGCGAGCTACCCGAACATCCTGGTCGCATTTTGGCCGCGGGTCAGAGGCCCATAGACTGTGTATAGGTGGCAATCAGTTGACGGCCCCAAAGCAAGGCGATCATCGCCGCCGGCGCAAGAAAAACGCCGAATGGAATGAGAGGCGGATTGAACTCGCCCGCGCTGCGGCGAGCTCGGACCCAGGCGTACGGATAAACGACGCCGAGGAATACTATGGTCGCGATGAGCGCGCCGATGAAGATGGTGAGTATCGCCCTCCCTGGACCGACCGCACCGCCAACCATTGCCATCAGTGTGACGTCGCCAAAACCCATCGCTTCCTTCTTCAGCGCCAGCTCTCCCAGCCAGCCGGCAATCGCGATCGCGCCCGCTCCGGCACACGCGCCGATGAGGGCCCCGTAGGCGCCGGCGAAGGGCGAGTTCTCGAAAAAAAACATGGCGACAATTGCCGTTACGACTACCCACAGCAACCCGAATGCCGTAAAACCGTCGGGAATGAGGTAGTGCTTCGCATCGGTGACTGCGATGCCCAGGAGAACGGTCGCGAACACAGCAACGCGCAACGCGGTGAAGGTGAAACCGAAATGCAGGTACGCTGCAAGCCAGACCAGACCGACGACGAGCTCAACCAGCGGGTACTGGAACGAGATGGAGCTGCCACAGCCCCGGCATTTTCCGCGGAGCGCGATCCACGAGACGAGCGGAATGTTCTCCAGCGCGGAAATCTGGCGCCCGCATTTGGGACAGCGGGAACGCGGAGAAACAACCGATAGGCCTTCGGGCCAGCGTGAGATGCAGACGTTGAGAAAAGAGCCGAAGACGGCGCCAATGATAAAGCTGTACACCGCCCACAGGCCTTCCGTCATTTCCTGAGCTGATATAGGAGTATTCCTGTCGCGACTGCCACGTTGAGTGATTCAACCGAGCGGTCAATGGGTAGCGAAATCGTCACTCCGGCGCGCTCGCGGACAGAAGACGACAGACCGCCGCCTTCGTTTCCAACGGCGAGTGCCAGACGCGGCGGCGGATTGACGGAATCGACCGGCGTGCCGCCAGCATCGGCGCCCCAGAATGGAATGGCTTCGGACTCGAGGAACGCGAAGAGTTCGTCTGCGCCGGAGTGAAAGGCCAGATGGCGAAAATGCGCGCCCATCGCGGCGCGAACCACTTTGGCATTCCAGAGATCGACGGTACCGGGCAAAGCTATTGTCGCGTCGGCACCAAGCGCCGCTGCGGTTCGCAGAATCGTACCAACGTTTCCCGGATCCTGGACGGCGTCGAGCACCAGCAGACGCAGCGGCGTTACCCCCGAGAGCACGGCAAGCCGGCGCTCGGGGATCTCGGCGACGGCGAGGACCCCCTGCGGCGACTCGGTCTCGGCGGCGCTTCGGAAATCCGCTTCGTTGACCTGGGAGTGCTCGACCGCCGACCCGGCGATGCGGTCCAGCAGCGCGCGGCCCCGTGGGGCCTCGGCGAGCTGCGGAGCAGTGAGGATGCCGCGAACGACCAGCGGAGACTGGAGCAGCTCCTCGACCGACCTCACCCCTTCCACCACAAACAGCGCCTGGCGCTCCCTCGATTTTCGCCTCCTCAAATCGCGGGCAAGGGTCAATAATCGCAAGCAGAGCCTCTCGGGTAGACCTTGGAATGGGACTTGCTTTTGAAGCCGGAAAGCAATCTACCGCAGGAGTCCAGATGAAACGAATATTTATCCCCGTTGCGCTGATAATCGGGGCAACGGCGTGCGGAATCTCCACCCAGCAGGAAGTGCAAATGGGTCAGGACGAGGCCGCTCAAGTCAATCAGCAGCTGCCGATGGTGCGGGATGCCGAGATCAATAGATACATCAATCTTCTCGGCGATCAGATCGCGACGAAGACGAGCCGCGGCGACCTCGACTGGCGCTTTTTCGTTGTCGACGCAGCCGAAGTCAACGCCTTCTCGCTTCCCGGCGGCTACATCTACGTGAATCGCGGACTGATCGAACGAACCGACAGGATGGACGAGCTTGCAGGCGTCCTCGGACACGAGATAGAGCACGTGGTTCGCCGTCACAGCGTCAAGCAGATGGAACAGATGCAGGGCGCCAACATCGGCGTAACACTCGCATGCGTGTTGACCAACGTGTGCAACAGCGGGCTCGCGCAGGCCGGAATCAACGTCGCCGGCACGGCGGTATTCGCGAAGTTCAGTCGCGGTGATGAAGCGCAGGCAGACGCCGGCGCCGTGACGAACACCGTGCGAGCTGGAATCAACCCGAACGGCGTCGTGACGATGTTCCAGAAGCTTATTGCCGAGCGCAAGAGCCGGCCTGGCTCTGTTGACGCTTTCTTCGCGACCCATCCGGGAGAAGAGGAGCGGATCGTCGCCGTGCAAGCGCAGATCAACAATATTCCCGCGAGCACCATGCGGAGTCTCACCACCAATACGACCAACTACAACACCTTCCGCGCGCGGTTCCGTTCCCTTCCGCCGTCGCCCCGGCCGCGTACTCAATAACGGACAACGGGTAGCGGGTAGCGGGTACCGGGTACCGGGCAGCGGAGGAATGGATGCGCCATCGATTGCGGTGGCGCATCTTTCGTCATGCACGTGGCGCTCACCATCGCCGGCTCCGACTCGGGCGGGGGCGCCGGCATTCAGGCAGACCTAAAGACATTCCATCAATTCGGAGTGTTCGGGACGACGGCCATCACCGCCGTCACAGCCCAGAACACGCTTGGCGTCACCCAATGGGAGCCGGTGAGTCCGGGCTTGCTACGGGCCCAGATTGACGCTGTCGCCGTCGATTTACGGCCGTCGGCGGTAAAGAGCGGGATGATCGGAACGGCCGACCTGGTGCGAGTGGTTGCCGCTTCCCTTCGCAAGCATCGGCTCGGACCTTACGTGCTCGACCCAGTAATGATCGCCACCAGTGGGGACAATCTTCTCGATGTCGATGCCGTCTCCGTCATCCGTGACGCGCTTGTCCCGCTGGCGTCGCTTGTCACGCCCAATACCGATGAAGCCTTCGCGCTCACGGGCATTCGCGTGGTTGACGACTCCAGCATGCGAAACGCTGCCGAGCGATTGGTGTCACTTGGAGCGAAGGCAGCGCTCATCAAGGGCGGCCACTTTGCCGGTGGATACGGGTCAAGCGTCGTCGATCTTCTCTACGACGGCGAGTTTACCGTCTTTACCCATGAAAGATTCGTAACGACGAGCACACACGGCACCGGCTGCACGTTGTCCGCTGCAATCGCCGCGCAACTGGCGACCGGAGCGACCCTGAGGGAATCTGTGCGGGAAGCGATAGACTACGTCCAAGCGGCAATCCTGAGTGCGCCACCGTTGGGTGCGGGCAACGGCCCGCTGAATCATTTCGCCCGCGGAAGCGCGGTGACGAAAGCGCGCACCAGCGACTGAAAACCGGCCGCAGCACGCGCCGTCACTTCGAGGACCTCGGTGTGCAGAACGGGTGCGTCCGTCGTTCCTGAGGCCGCGTTGGCGATGCAGCTCATTCCCACTGCGCGCATGCCCATCGCCCGCGCGACGATCACTTCTGGCACCGTCGACATCCCCACGGCGTCGGCTCCGAGGCGCTCGAGCATTCTCACCTCTGCCCTCGTCTCGAATGACGGCCCGGGCAGACAGGCATAGACACCCTCCTTGACCGCGATTCCAAGACTGTCGGCGGCGGTATGGAGAAGCACGCGGAGACCGACATTATACGGCTCGCTCATGTCGGGAAACCGTTCGTCGCCGGGCTCGACCGTGCCTGTCAGCGGGTTGGTGGCGGTGAGGTTGAGATGATCGGTGATGATCATCAGGTCGCCGGCAGCGAGATCGCGCCTGATGCCGCCCGCCGCGTTCGAGGCAAACAGTACGCGCGCTCCGAGAGCGTACATCACCCGCACTGGAAATGCCGCGAGCGCCGGCGGGTGGCCTTCGTACATGTGGAACCTGCCGGCGAGTGCGATCACCCGGCGCCCGCCGAGCGTGCCTGATACGAGCGCACCCACGTGACCCTCTACGGTCGTCTCCGGAAAACTGGGAACGTCGGCGAACGGCACGCGCACGGCGTCTTCGATGTCGTCGGCGAGACGTCCCAGGCCCGAGCCAAGAATGATTCCAATTTCCGGCCGATCGTCGCCAATGCGCTCACGCACTGACTCTGCTGACTGCCTGGCCGCTTCTGCCGAGTAAAGCGAGATCATTCGTCCTCTCCGATCATTGCCTCGAGCTCTCCGGAAACCTTCTCCAGCAGCTCCATCCGCTGTTCCCAGGGAATGAACGCGCTCTCGAAGCCGTTGAGCGCCAAAGTGCACAGCTCGTCGAAGCTGAAGTCGAGGTATTTCGCGGCGTACAGATATTCGTCCGTCAGCGTGGTGCCGCTCATCAGCCGATTGTCGGTGTTGAGGGCGACATTCATTCCACGGTCGAAGTAGACGCGTAGGGGATGCTTTTCGTACGAGGCCGCTGCTCCCGTCTGAACGTTGCTGGTGAGGCAGATCTCAAGGCAGATTCGGCGGTCGTTAACGTACTGAGTGAGATCAGGATCTTCTATGAGGCGGGTGGCGTGGCCCAGCCGGTTGGCACAGCAGGAATGCACCGCCTGCCTCACCGACTCCGCGCCGTCGCCTTCACCGGCATGAACCGTGACGGCGAGGTTGTTCTCGCGGGCGTAGGCGAACGCCATTGTGTGCGCTGACGCCGGGAAGCCGAGCTCGCCGCCGGCGAGGTCGAATGCCACAACTCCGCGATCGCGATAGGCCACAGCGAGCCGTGCCAGCTCGAGAGAGACCATTGGCGGGAGCTGACGCAAGGAGCAGACGATCGACCGGGCGACGATTCCGTGCTCCGCTTCGGCCCTCGCCAGCCCGCGCAGCTGAGCTTCGAGTGACTCCGCCGCAGTGAGGCCGCCGCGTGAGTTGAGGATCGGTGCGTTTCTGACTTCGATGTAACGCACGCCATCTTTCGCGGCGTCTTCTCCCAGCTCGTACGCAACACGCTCAATGGCGTCTGCCGTCTGCAGCACCGAGACCGTCACCTCGAAGCGCGCAAGGTATTCCTCGAGTGTTTCGGCGTCGTCCACGAGCATGTACTCCCGCAGCTCATCGGCTGTCTGGCGAGGCATGGGAACGGAATATTCGCGTCCGAGCTCGATGAGTGTGGCAGGTCTAACAGACCCGTCGAGATGGCAATGCAGCTCCGCCTTGGGGAGGCGGCGTAGTTTTTCAGACGTCAGCATCAACGATTCTATCGAATCGGCGCATAAAGCAAAAGCGTCGCGGGCAGTTCAGGTTTCCCGATGGCGAGCAGCCGTCACGCGGAGAATCGCCCCGCCGTGCAGTGGCGCGCCCGGATCGACTGGAAGGCCCCGGCTGTCCGTCACCGTTCGATCGCCCGAGCTGACGCCTGCGGCCAGCTCCGGGTCCGCTCGCATGACCGCCTCCAGCACCGTCGCGGATTTTGGAACGTCCACCGGCCCGGCGTTCACATAAACGCGGAGTGTTGCGTCGGGGCTCATTGGGTGATGAAGATTCGCGCCTCCGCCGGCGGCTTTACCGGCGATGGCAGCATTTTCATGTATCCCACCAGCGCATCCAGATCGACAATGTTGAGCGGCGTCACTTTCGCGTCGGCGGGGGGTGCCCAGTTGTCGCCACCCGTCGCCATGAAGTCGTTGACGATCACGTCGTATATCGCGCCGTCGCTCAGCGTACGACCCGCCGGAAGGGTGAGTGAGACTATTCGTTTCCCCTTCGGAAGCTCGGGGTTGTAACCGATTGCTACGCCGCTCACATGGTCGCGCAGCTCGTCGCGCGCCACAATCCGCTCGAGGTAATCGCGAAGCTCCGCCCCGGTCATCTTGACACTGTAGAGAGTGTTGCCGAAAGGCTGGATCTCGAAGAGCGAGCCGTAGTTTGCCATGCCCGCGCGCAGCCCCGCGCGGATTCCGCCATTGTTCATGATCGCGATGTCGCCCTTCCCCGCCCACCGTTGAGCGTCTGCGATCAGGTTGCCGAGCGCGTACTGGGCGCCGGTGCGGTCCATCGGAGCGACAACATCCGCCACCTTTCGGCTGACGAGCGCCGAGACGACAGAAGTCGAGCGCTTCACCATTGCGTCCACTTTTGCGTCGGGAGCGACCGCCGAATCGACAACGTCCCGCACCTCCTCGTGCGCCGCGCCGGCCGGCTTTCCGTTCACGAGGGGAATGTCGATCACGGCCAGCGCTCGTCCGCTGACTCGGGCCTGGACAATCGGGATTCCGTTCACGGCGTAATCCACCAGCGAGTGCGTGTGGCCGCTGACAATGGCGTCGACTTTCTCGGTGAGGTTCCGGGCGAAGTCGATTATCTCTCCTTGGCAGGCGTCGGTTCCGGTCGCATTGCAGAACGCCCCGGCGTGGCCGATGACGACGATCACGTCGGCGCCACGCGCTCTCAACGCTCTCGCCCGGGCGCTGACGATCGGGGCGGGATCGTCGAAGCGAAGTCCGACAACGTTGGCGGCGCGAGTGGTGGTTGGAGTCACTACGGTCGCGAAACCGATGACGCCGATTTTCGTTTTGCCGCGTGTGATGAGAGTGTCATCGCGAATCCACGGCACGTCGCGGCCATCGGTGTATCTGACGTTGGCCCCCAGAATCGCGTAGTGAGCATCATGCATGCGTGCCTTGAGCGTATCAACGCCCCAGTCGAATTCATGATTCCCCAAGGCCGCAGCAGCGTACCCCATACTATTGTAGTAGGCCACCACGGGGCGGCCGAAGGCGAGGTTCGAAACGGGTGTTCCCTGGAACATGTCGCCCCCGTCGAGCAGGAGTGTCTCGCACTGCGGAGCGCACTCGCGGCGCGCCTGCTCGATCATCCCCGCAACGTACGCGGCGCCACCGCGCGCGACCCCGCCGGCATCCTTGCGCGATTCCAGCGCGCCGTGAAAATCGTTCGTTGCAATGATGCGTAGCCTTCGCGTCCCTTTGGCGAGTGGTCCCGACAGCGGCGTGGGTGCCGGACTCGGCGTGCCACCTTCAGCGGCAGGGGGCTGTCCAGTGTAGGTGAGCCGCCAGTTCGGAGTGAAATAGTTTTCCGGCCGAAGTGTTCCCCGTGCCCGGACTTCATCTATGAGGAGCTGCCGAATCTCCTGCTGCCGGTCGTAGACCACCGGCGCGCCCCGAAGCATGAAGTAGCCGCCACCGCCGGTCTGACGGTAATTGTTGAGCGCCATTGTAAATGTATCCGTGTCGGATACCGGCTTACCCTTCACCGTAAGAGACGTGATCCGGGAGCCCATTGGACGCGTGAGATCCATCGTGTAGTCGGCTCCGGCAAGGATGTCGAAGTTGTATCCCGCAATCTGTCGGTCGATCACCGGTCGCGGTCCCAACGCCGTCTGCTCGACTGACGTGTAGTAGCGGCTGCTGAACTCGAGATAGTCGCGCAACTGCTTTCCCGTGATTCTCACCGCGCGCAGCGTGTTGTCGTAAGGGTACAGCTGAGCCAGCTCGGCGACTGTGACTGGACCAGGCTTGAGGGAGGCGTCGAGCGAAAACGCGGAGGCCGAAGCGAGGTCCGAGCCGGTGGCCTTTAGCTCGACCGCCAGGATAAAGTCGATGAGCGGCGTGTCCTTGAGACGTGCGGAGTCGCTCTTCCATGCGACGGGCGTGCTGCCGATGGCCGTGTTGGCGTAAGCGATGGTGCGACGGTGCGCTGCGTCCGATATAGCAAGCACAGCGTGTTGCTCGACGTGTCCGGCCGCCTGAATCAGCTCGCTGCGAGATTCGGCGACTCGCCATCCCCCATCAGCGGGAACCACGTGCAGGTGTGCGACGCCGACGCTCGTCGCCCAGTTTTTCGGCTGCATCAGGAGCGTCTGGCCGATCCTCACCTCTCGCGCCTCCTTGTGCGAGTGACCGTACACAATGAGGTCTATTCCCGGGACTTCACGAGCCACTCGTGCGGCGACATTCTCGCTTGGCACTCCGGTAGTGACAGTGTCGTAGCTGGCCGGCTCATCAAAGCCGGAGTGAAGTGCCACAACTACAAGGCCGGCACCAGCTGCTTTGACTTCCTGAACCGCCGCTCGAACCGCCGGGACAATGTCGCCGAGCCTTAGCCGGCCTCGGACATTCTCCGCATCCCAGATCATCACACCCGGGGTGGTGGCGCCGACGATACCGATCTTTATCCCCTGCCGCTCGACCATCGTCCAGGGACGGAATGCGTGTCGGCCGTCCGGTCCATACGTATTTGCGGAGAGAAACGGAAACCGAGCCTGAGCCACCGCGCGCTGGAGGTACGGAATTCCGTAGTTGTACTCATGGTTGCCAATGGCGGCTGCGTCGTAGCGCATGACGTTCATGGCGGCGACTATCGGATTCAGCGTCGCGTGAGCGATGCGCGCGGCGACGAACGCAAACGGATTGCCCTGAAGCAGGTCTCCAGCGTCGACAAGAACGACACGTCCCGGGTTTGCGGCGCGGACCGAATCCACGATGGTCGCGGCTCGCGTCAGCCCCCGCGCGGATTCGGCCGAGTCAGCGTAGTAGTCCCAACCCCGTATGCGCCCGTGTACGTCGGTTGTCGACAGAATCACAATGTCGCGACTGTCGCCGGGCGCGGGCGCGCCAGATTCTGTAACAGGGGGGTTCGCGCACGAAGCGACCGCCAAAGCGGTCAGAACGACAAGCGGCGTCCTGCGAAACATCATGTATCACTCACTCGATGGGTTCTGCTCGGCACACCGGGGATTGGGCGTGGCAATGTCCTGGAGGAGTCTAAGCTATTCGCCGCAGCACCGGCCAGCGAGCAACCGGCAGTCGAGGGACCACTCGTCACTCGCCGGTGTGCGGCCGGGCGATTATAGTGAGACATGCAAAGCGGAACGGACGAGCGACCTGACATCGAGGGGCACATCCCCGCGCTCGATGGCGTTCGCGGGCTCGCCATCCTGGTTGTGATGATCGGGCATTTCAATCTTGGCTACTACCCGACGTACGCGTACGAGCATGGCCTGAAGACACTCATCGAAACCGGATGGTGGGG
>DATBZT010000065.1:0-2384 GCA_036513055.1 Gemmatimonadaceae bacterium
ACGCTCGCGGCACATCTCCTCGATGCGCCGGAACCGCGCCTCGAACTTCGCGTTTGCGCGATCGAGCGCGAGTGACGCGTGCACGCCGGCCTTGCGGCACAGATTGACGCAGGCGAAAAGAAGGTCGCCCAGCTCGGCCTCCAGCAGCGCGTGACTGGCATCGAGCGTGGACGCGGCCCCTGGAGCGAGTACGGGGCGGCCCTCGAGCTGTTCGCGAACTTCGGCGAGCTCCTCCTCCACCTTGGCCGCCGGCCCGGCCACGTCAGGCCAGTCGAAACCCACCCCGGCGGCGCGATCCTGCAGGCGATGGGCGCGGTGGAGTGGCGGCAGCGACTCCGGTAGCCCGTCGGCAATGGACTCGCGTTTCTTCGACTTCATGCGCTCCCACGACTCGCGGTCTCCAGCGCCGAAAAGATGCGGATGGCGGGCGCGCATCTTGGTGATGAGGCCGGAGGCGACGTCGCCGGCGTCGAATTCACCACGCTCTTCGGCAATCACGGAGTGAAAGAGCACCTGGAAAAGCAGATCGCCGAGCTCCTCTCGCATGAGAGGTGAGCTGGACAGGCGAATAGCCTCGTCCAGCTCATGCGCCTCCTCGATCAGGTAGGGACGTAGTGACTCGTGAGTCTGGGCTGCGTCCCACTCGCATCTGTTGCGAAGGTCGCGCATCAAATCGAGGGCGTCGTTGAGTGTCGCTTTGTCGTGCATGAGGCTCCTGCTGGCTAAATTGCCCGCTGTGACTGGAATACTAGGGTGGCACCCCACAGCTCGCCAATGCGTCCGCGCGTAGATCGCGCGTGGATGGAAGTTGATCTGGACGCCGTCCTGCGAAACGCGCGGGCCGCCCAGTCGCGTGCCGGCGTGCCCCTCATTCCGATGGTGAAGGCGGACGCGTACGGCCTCGGGGCGGAGAACGTCACGCACGCGCTCGAAGCGGTCGAGCCGTATGCCTATGGCATAGCAACAGTCGCCGAAGGCCGCGCTTTGCGCGTGGCGGGCATTACACGGCCGCTCATCGTGTTCAGTCCGCTCCTGTTCGACGAATTTCCGGCGGCGCGAGAGCTGCGACTCACTCCAACGCTCGGCTCAGCCGCGGAGATCAGCCATTGGTGCCTGGAGGGTGGCGGCTGGCAGTTGTCGATTGACACCGGAATGTCCCGCGCCGGCATCCAATGGCGTGACGTGGGAACGATCGCCGAAGTGCTGGAGAAGCACGCCCCCGATGGCGCATTCACCCACTTTCATTCCGCCGAGCTCAACGACGGCTCGATGGCGGAGCAGGAGCGCCGCTTCCGTGAGGCAATAGCGGCTCTCCCCGCTCGCCCACCGTTGCTGCACACCGATGGAAGCGCGGCCATGGAGCGCCACGGACAATCGGAGTGGGACGCAATACGACCGGGGATGTTTCTCTACGGTGTGGGCAGCGGCCGCGGGTCATTGCTTGAGCCAGACCCGGTGGTTCACATACGGGCCCGGGTTGCCGAGACCCGCTGGATCGAAGCTGGCGACACTGTCAGCTACGATGCCACATGGCGAGCGTCATCGCGTCGCAGAATCGCCACCATTCCGATGGGCTACGCCGACGGCTATCCGCGCATTCTGGGCAATCGCGCCGGGGCGCTCACACGCACCGGCAGAGTTCCCGTGGTGGGACTCGTCACGATGGACATGATCATGCTCGATGTGACGGATGCCGATTGCGAAGTCGGAGACGAAGTAACGCTTGTCGGAACTGGCGACGGCGGGAGTCAGATTCCGGTGGCCGAAGTCGCGCGTCTTGCAGAGATGTCGGCGTACGAAGTGTTGACGGGATTCCGTGCCCGGCTGAGCCGCCACTATGCCGGAGGATGAGTTGAGGCGCGCGACGATAATCGTTCTCGACGGAGTCGGAGCGGGCGAAGCTCCCGACGCCGATGCATACGGCGATGTTGGAAGCAACACTCTTGGCCACGTTGCCGCCGCGGTCGGTGGGCTCGAGCTGCCCAGTCTGGAGGCCTGCGGGCTCGGCAACATCGCGACGCTCGAGGGCGTCGGGAGGAAGGCATCGCCGCTTGGCGCATGGGGCACGATGAGTCCAGCGTCGGCGGGGAAGGACAGCACAACCGGCCATTGGGAAATTGCTGGAGTGCACTTGTCGAAGCCGTTTCCCACTTACCCAAACGGGTTTCCTCCCGAAGTTCTGGCGAGTTTCAGCGCGCTTACGGGGCGTGGCGTTCTCGGCAATGTCGCGGCGAGCGGAACGGCGATACTCGACTCGTTCGGCAAAGAGCACATGCGCACGGGAGACTGGATCGTTTACACGTCGGCCGACTCGGTTTTCCAGATTGCCGCCCACGAGCAGATAGTGCCGCTCGAAGAGTTGTACCGAGCGTGCGTCACGGCTC
>DATBZT010000066.1:0-2083 GCA_036513055.1 Gemmatimonadaceae bacterium
CCAGAGGAGGCTGTCGGCGAACCACTCGACGCGGTAGGTGTGGTACCCCGAGGAAAGCGTGGTCCCGGCGTATTCCGACGTCTCGTGCTGCTGGCCTGGATAGGTGCCCCACCAGTGCGTCATCAGGTTGTTGTCGGGCAGGCTGCCGCGGATTTCCATGACGTCGATCTCCGGCGGCCACGCGGCGCCGCAGCCGCCGATCCCGTTGCACGGCGTGTTGACGAGCCAATTCGCTGGCCAGATTCCCTTCCCCGTCGGAATCTGCGTACGCCACTCGACGGCATTGCCGATGCCCACCGTGCGCTTCGTGCCGGTGCGCACCTCGCCCGACGTGTAGCCTCGCCCGCCCATGGCGCGCTGCTGGCTGCGCAGCACGAGCGATCCGTTCTCCAGATAGACGTCGCTCGGCGTATAGTACTCGAGCTCGTTGTTGACGTTGACCGCTCCGTCGACCGCGATCCAGTTCGCCGCATCGAGCGTGGTGCCGCCGAACTCGTCGGCCCACACGAGCTCCCACTTCGCCTGCTTCGTCTGCGCCGGACCGATAGGCCCCGTCCCGGTCGTCCCGGTCGGCCCGCTGTAGGCGCCGCCGCATGCCGATATGGCGGCGGCACAGACCACAAGCGCAGCGCGATTCACGAGGTCTCCGTAAGAGATTGTGAAGTTCTAGAACGGCGAGACGAGATCCATCAGTCCGACTTTCTTGTAGCCGGCGGGGACTGAGAAGAGCGAGTCTGATACGACTTTGTTTTCGTAGTTCAGAGTTTCAAGTGACATATGCAGCGTACGGGTGCCGGCCGCGGTCGTAGCCGTCGTTTCAGTGACCATCTTCAATGTCGTCCCACACTTCGCCAACCGCTTGGTCACCTTCGCTGTCTGCTCGGCCATGGCTTCCGCTCCGGGAATCGTGCGAGTCATGGAGCGCAGGCGGGCCGAAGTCGTTTTCGTTCGTACCGAATCGGGCTCCGCGAAATCGGATGCCAGGTCCGGCGCGACATACATATCCGTTGTCACCGCCGTTGCCCGGACGCTTGTGTCGCCGAACATGGTCATCGTCATGCGCGATGACGAGTGCGTGCGAAAATGAAGAGTCTTGTGCCCGGCGATGGTCGGACCGGGTCCAATGCTGTCTATCGTTGCACTGTCGCCCGTTGATTCGAATTTCATCGCCGCGCCGAATCCCGCGCTCGACATAATCGAAGATGGCTTCATCTGAGCGTAAATCTTTCTTGCGGAATCCATGAAAATGACGGTCATGTCGCTGTCACCCGTCATCATCAACTGAGTCATCCCGGATCGAAAGACCGGTGAGGCCGCGGCAGTCGAGCCGATATAGTCCACGCGGACCCTCTCCTTGGACGTGACAGTGCGTGAGAGGATCGTGTCGGTCTTTCCGGCTACTGCTTCCATTATCGTGCGCTGATCAACGACGACAGCTTTCGTTTGGGCAGCGGCAGCGGCGGCGAAGCTGGTTACAGCAATCGAACATATCAGGGCACGCATCGTCAACATCCCGTAAACTCCAAACAGGGGTTGTGATCTCAATCTAGGCTCCGCGGTTCACTCGCGCGTCGGCGCCGGCCCTCGGCCACCCGAGCGACGCCACAGCTGACGTGGCAAGGACCGCGGCCACCACTCCCGGTATACCATGTCACTTTTCGGTGCACCTGCAAATCACTCCCAGCGGAAGACCTTAGTCGAGAGGGCGGTGTAACCAGCGAACAGCACGAGCAACGCCGCGACGTTCACCCAGTGCGCGCCCCAGCCCGATCCGTCCCACACGCCCTCGAGGAGCGCCACGGCGTGTGTGGTCGGGAGCAGGTACGCGAGCGCCTTGAGCGCGCGCGGCAGCCGGTCCACTGGAAAGAACAGCCCCGACAGGGCCAGCATGGGGTAGAGCACGGCCGCGCCGATCGGCTGGGCGAATCGCGCCGTCGGCACCAGGCTGGCGAGCACGAAGCCGAGCGAGAGGATGCTGAACGTGCTGAGGACTACGGCCACGGTAAAGCTGAACACGTTCACCCGCATCACACCCGGAAAAAGCCGCCGGCCGGCGAGCATGAGCAGCGCCAGGCTGATCACC
>DATBZT010000067.1:0-33254 GCA_036513055.1 Gemmatimonadaceae bacterium
ACCTCACACTGACAGCCACAAAAACGAACGTTCGATCGAAAGCGTCGAAAACCTTCACTCCCTGAACTCCCAGCTGACCTTCGCGATTCTCCGCATCTGCTATCGCCAGCAAAGTCGCCCTCGCGGCAAGCTCAACCCGCGACCGGTCACCCTCGATTCCTAGGGCTTCCCCGATAAATGACGAGTTGCCTTTCCGCAACGTCACACGGCACGACAAACCTTTCGACCGCGAGCCCCTGACCTCCACATCCTCGAAGTACAATCGCCTCGCAAACGGACCAGTCCTCGCCGCCGGCGCTGCACCCTGAGCTCCCGCTCGCTGCTGCTGCGACTGCTCAACACCCTGCGGCTGCTCGGCCACACCACCCACCACCGGCGCCACCGGCGGCCGCCCCTCGTCGGGCAGCAACTTCGGCTTCGTCTCACTCGTCGTCGCCACCGATATCTTCCGGTGATCGATCCGCATCGCCAGGTGCGCGATCAGCGCACTCTCGATGTTGCGGACCATCTGCTTCGGTGTGAGCTCAGCCGTCGTCAGAACGTGGATCTGGTCGATCGCCCCGCTGTCACCTGCAATAATCCGCGCCGATATCACACCGGGAAGCGTCAGGATCAGTTCCTCGGCCCGCTTTATTGGGAGTACACTTCCCGCGATCGGTGACGTCAAGCTCAGCTCAGTGCCTAGGTGGGTCAGGTGGCTCGCTTGTAAACGGGCCTCAATATTGGAACCAATGCGCTTTTAATCAAGAAAACATTTAGAAAAGACTAAGGAAGAGGAATCTCGTAGTCTCGCAATTTGCGATACATGGTCCGCTCGCCGATGCCCAGCATCTCAGCGGCCTTTCTTCGGTTCCCCTTCGTTACAGCCAAAGCAGCCTGTATCGCAGCACGCTCGATCTCGGCCATTGTCATCCCCGGCGTCAGCGTGATCACCCTCGCCAGCGCCGGCTCACCGGGTGGTTCGATTGCCTCCACCATCGGCGAAACATCCACATTTTGAGTCGCGCCTGATCCGTTGCCTGGAATCACGCGCTCCGATGGCGACATCGTCCCCGCGCTGATTCGCGCCCCACTGAAATCTGTCTGGGGTCCGACAGCCTGAACCCGCGAACGCAACTCCTCCACTTGCAACTTAAGCTCCACGAGGCTCCGAACGATGAATTCCAGCTCGCGACCACCACTTCCGAACGATCCGCGCAACACTGGACCAAGCGGAACAGGCAGAAAGCGAGAGCTTCCGCCTTCACGAATCTCCCGCGGAATGTCCGACGCGTCGATCTCACGGCCCGGCGCAAGTACCACCATGCTCTCGATGAGGTTGCGCAGCTCCCGCACATTCCCCGGCCACTGATACGAAACCAGCAGCTGCATCGCCTCCGCAGAAATGCCGCGAAATGGACGGTCGTGCGCAGCGGCAAACTCACGAACGAATTTGCGCACGAGCAGCGGAATGTCGTCGGGCCGGTCGCGTAGCGGCGGAAGGTAGATGCTGAGAACATTCAACCGGTAATACAGATCCGCGCGAAACGCTCCCCCCGAGACAAGCCCGCGCAGTGGCTGATTCGTCGCCGCCACGACGCGCACATCCACCACGATCGGCGTCGTACCACCCACTCGAGTCACCTCTCCATCCTCGAGAACGCGCAGCAATTTCACCTGCGTTGCCGACGGAACTTCACCGATCTCGTCGAGGAAAAGCGTTCCGCCATTCGCGAGCTCGAAGCGGCCGAGGCGGCGCTCCGCAGCACCGGTGAACGCTCCCTTCTCGTGACCGAAGAGCTCGCTCTCGATGAGTGTCTCGGGAAGTGCGCCCACGTTGACGGCGATGAACGGCTTGTTGCGGCGCGGACTGAGCCGGTGAATCGCCCGCGCAACCAGCTCCTTCCCCGTTCCGCTCTCGCCCTCGATCATCACCGTGCTCGACACTGGCGCTATCTGCTCGATCTTGACGAGCACCTCGCGGATGCCGGAGGACTGCCCACTCAACCCGGTGATCTGAGCCAGCCGGTGCCGGTCGAGTATTCCACGAACCACTGCGAACAGCTCGTCGGGCGAGATCGGCTTGGCGTACACGTCGACGAATCCGATCGCCCGCATTCTTTCGATGAGATTGGGATCCGACACCTCAGCCAGCCCAAGCACAGCGACGCCTTCCCATAGCTGGTCCTTCACCACCTGGATGCTCGACGGATCCGCGATCGCTCCGGTGAGCACCACAAGGTCGGGTTTCGCGCGCTTGATCTCGCTTCGAATGTCATCGAGGGGTGAGACCATCACGGTGTCGATCTGCTCGGCCTCGAGCAAAGCGTTGAGGCGGACCGCCGTCTCGACGTCGGCTAGCGTGATGAGAACTTTCATCGCTCCGTCGCGCCTCCGGCTTTCGTTGCCCGCTCGGCGTTCTCGTGCTGCGTCACCCTGCCACTCAGCACGTCGCAGGCATGGTCAACGATCGGATCGAGCGCCGCCAGCGCATCGCGCACTCCGCTCGGCGATCCCGGCAGGTTCACCACCAATGTCCCGCCACGAACGCCGGCAATTCCCCGCGACAGCGCCGCCCGCGGAAATCTCTCGATAGAGAGAACGCGGATGCGTTCGGCGATTCCCTGCGCCTCGCGCTCGATTACGACGCGCGTGGCCTCGGGCGTGACGTCGCGCGGAGCCAGTCCCGTTCCGCCCGTGGTGAGAATGAGATCGGTGTCACCCGAATCGCACCATGCGCAGAGCCGCGCAACCAGAGTCGATGTGTCGTCGGTAACCGTTTCGTGACGGGTGACCGTGTCACCCCGCGCTTTGCACCACGCGCCAATCGTGGCGCCCGACGTGTCTTCGCGCTTACCCTTGGCGACGGAATCCGAAACGGTGAGTATGGAGACTCTCATGCTGCCTACAGGTGCGAGGCATTCCTGTAAAACGGCATCTTCTCGACCCTGCCCTTTATCCGGCGGCCACGAATCTCGATCTCGAGCTCACTGCCTTCCGCTGCCGAAGCAACAGGCACGTACGCCGTACCGATGGGAATGCCCAGCGACGGGCTCATTGTTCCGCTCCGCACCTTGCCGCTTGGCTCGCCATTCACGAAAACGGGATAACCCTGCCGTGGAAAGGAGCGTTCGTCGGTCGTAAAACCGATGAGCTTCTTTTCCAGTCCCTGTTCCTTCTGCTTCACGAGCGCGTCGCGTCCGACGAAGTCGCCTTTCTTCAGCTTGACGAGCCAGCCGAGGTTTGCTTCGAGTGGAGTGAGAGTGTCGTCGATGTCGTTTCCGTAGAGTGCCATCCCCATCTCGAGGCGGAGCGTGTCACGGGCGCCAAGTCCGGCCGGCGTGACCTCACCGGTGGCCATGAGAGCATTCCAGATGGCTACGGCGTGCTGGTTGGGGAAGTACAGCTCGAACCCGTCCTCGCCGGTGTAGCCTGTGCGCGAAACAATGATTCCTGGAACTCCAGCGACTGTCCCGACGGCAAAGTGGTAGTACTTGACCGCCGACAGATCGACGTCGGTGAGCGGCTGGAGAATTCTCGCCGCTTGGGGTCCCTGAAGGGCAAGAAGGGCGGTGGCGTCGCTGACGTCTTCTATGGTAGCGTCGAACTTGCCGATCTCCCGGGTGATGTGGGCAAGATCTTTTGCGGCGTTGGAGGCGTTGACGACCATCATCAGGTGATCTTCGGCACGATACACCAAACAGTCGTCTTCGATGGTGCCACGGTCGTTGAGGATGGTAGAGTAGTGCGCCTGGCCGACCGCCATTCCGGCAACGTCGTTCGTCGTGACGTGATTCACGAAGTCCACCGCGCCCGAGCCGCGGACGATGAACTCGCCCATGTGACTGACGTCGAAGAGGCCGCATTTCTCCCGCACCGCGCGATGCTCGGCCGTTATGCCGGTGGGATACTGGACCGGCATGAGGTAGCCGGCAAAAGGCACGAGCTTGGCACCCAAAGAGGCATGTATGTCCGTCAGCGGCGTGCGCTTAAGTGTCTGACCCGATTCTGGTTGCACAGTCAACTTTGGCTCCGGAGTGTTCTGGGAGAGAGGCCCCACCCGGTCAATATGGCAGAACAGGGGCAGGCAGTCCATAAACGGCTGAGCGGGCGAGGTGATGTGCTGACGCCGCGCTGACGCCCCCTGGTTAGAGTTGGCGTTTCTTAGTGCAGGGGATGGAAACGTGAGAATCGCAGCTCTTGTCCCTCCAGTTTTGACGGGTCGTATCCGCGAGGCCCTCGCGCCCGGCGATCTCTTCATGGACGTCCGTTCATGGGACGACCTGCGCCAGATTGCCGACGCCCGCCAGCTCGATCTCGCGGTCATCGATCCCGCTGCTCTCGGCCGACCGGCGATTGCGGCGGCCGCGGACTTTGCATCGGCCTTCCCGGTCCTTCCGATTCTCGTGTACACAATTGCTTCGCCAACAACCACCGAGGCGTTGCGGAGACTCAGCGAGCACGGGGTGAATGAAGCGCTCCTGCACCCGTACGAGGGACCGCCGGCCACAGTCCGGAAAAAACTCCGCGACGTCCGGCGGGATCATCTCCTGGAAAGCTTCCTGGAGAGATTGTCGCGTCCGCTCTCGCTGCTGTCTCCCCAGCTTCAGTCAACGATTCGCAAAATGTTCGCGAGTCCCGAGCAGTTCTCCGCCGCCAGCGACCTCGCACTGGGCGCGCGTCTGCCGGTCTCGGCCGTTTACCGCGCGCTTCACGAAGCCGGCCTTCAGTCGCCGAAGAAAATGTTCATTGCTGCACGCCTCCTCAACGCATACACCCGCCTCTGCCACTCTAAGGATTCAGTGAAGTGCGTTGCACGGCAGCTGGGCTATGCGAGCCCGCGGGTGCTGGGGCTCCATAGCTGTGCAGCGTTGGGGGTGAGGCCGAAGAAGTTGCGCAGCGTGTCGCCACCCGACGTGATCGAGAGGCTCTACGCCTGGACAGTCAGTCAATGAGCGCGCGAACCGCGGCTTCGACCTCCTGAACGTGATCGGGAATCTTCACTTTCGGAAAAATACGCGCGATCCGCCCGTCGCGCCCGATGATCACTGTCGTCCGCTCGACTCCCATGTACTTGAGACCATACAGTGATTTTTCCTTCCAGATGCCGTAAGCATCGGCGAGGTGGTGCCCCTCGTCCACCAGCAGGTTGTAAGGAAGGTTGTACTTCTTTTTGAATTTGCGATGCGAGTCCAGCCCATCGGGACTCACCCCCAGCACCATCGCATTGATTTCCCCGAACCGGGGAAAGGCGTCGCGAAAATCGCACGCCTCTTTGGTTCAGCCAGAGGTGTTGTCCTTGGGGTAGAAAAAGAGGACGACGTTCGTTCCTTTCAGCGACCGAAGCGTGACGGTGCTGCCGTCGTCGGCCTGCAGGGCGAAATCTGGCGCCGCATCTCCTTCCTTAACCACGTCTCCTCTCCTTTAGTCGCATCAGAATCGTCATCCCCTGGGGTTCGTTGCTCCGCTCAAATCGAGTGGCGCGCCACACCAGAGCGTTCCCGAAACCACTTCGGTACCCGTGTTCGGCGGCTCGGCTTCGAGTTTGGTTTTCGGCAGGACAACCGACTTCTCGCCCGCCGTCACAGTGATATGAACGCTGTCGCTCCCCCAATAATAGTAGGACGCGCCGTTCTGATAAGTGAAGAACATCTGGGTGTTGGAATAGCGGCCGGGGCCCTTGTAGAACTCGACGTTGATGTACACCGACACGGTTGACACGCCGGGGCCCTTTCTCAGCATGATCACATGGAAGTCGTCCTTCAGCCCGCGGCATAACGTGTTCCCCTCGTGATGAAACGCGCACGGTCCCGTCGCGACGAATTTGCTCTTCCCTGTCGAATCCTCGGGAGGAAGCGCACAGAACGACGCGTCCCACGGAGGCAGCGCGGCCTGCGCGGCGGGGGGCGCCGGAGGAGGGGCGACAATCTTCACCGACTTGGCCGGGTCGGGCTTGCACGCGAGCGCAACGATGCTTGCCGCAATCAGTACGGTCGTCCGCCCGATCATGCGCGCCTCAGCGCTCGTGTGAGCATCACCGACGCAAGCACAACCGACAATACGGCACTCAACGACAAAACGAGCATATCCCTCCCAAATCCGATGAGGTCCGGGTAAAACAACGCCTGTCGCAGCCCTTCAATCGCATAGCTCGTCGGCACGAAGCGGCTGGCTATCTGAAGCCAATGGGGCAGAAACGCAACGGTAGTGAACCCGCCGCCCAGAAAGAACAGATAGGCCGATCCGTTGAGTCCGGTCATCGTCACAAGGCGGGTATCACGCAGCGCCACGCCCAGCAGCGTGCCCAGTCCGACGGTCATTAACGTCACCGCGATCAACAGAGCCACGAGAGCAAGGGCATGCGATCCGGACGGAACTGGCAGTATCCACCCACACGGTCCACTGAAGAGAATCGTGAGCCAGGGCGGCGCGGTGGATTCTTCCACGCAATACGGAATGTGGTGCGTCAGAAAGCCGAGCGCGATAAGTGGAGCAACGAGCGTGATCGTGATCAGTGTTCCTCCAAGCAGTCGCCCGACAACCAGCACCGACGGCTTTACCGGACTCAGCACCAGCATCTTTGCCGTCCCTCTCTCGAAATCGCGCGCAGTGAGCAGCGAGGTGCCGAGCAACCCGATGCTGATGACTATCAGCAGCACGATCGGTATCACCTGATACTGAAGAAACGAGACGTTGGTGTCCCGCAGGTCGTGCTCGGCGATGCCGATGCGGTAGGGATTGGGCAGCAGCACTCCCTCGGACGGCCCACGCAGCTCGCCAAGGAGACCGAGCTGTGGCGCGTCGAACTCGGCAATGGAGCGAGTGACGCTGCGGCGGATGTCGTCGGCAAGATCGATGTCGACGTTGTTGAGATACAGATCGACTGACGCGGTGGCGCCGGCAACAGCAGAGTCGAAGATCGCCGGAACGACGATGATCGCCGCCACACGCTGCTCTCCGATGGCGCGTTCGGCATCCGCAGGCGTCATCTCGGTGACCAGATACGCTTCCCGGTCGCCCTTGATGAGATTGGCCATTCGGGTAGCAGCCACGCCCTTCCCCTGCACCACCAGCGCGACCGGCTGCTGGCCGACAGAGTTGGTGAGAACCGCGACGAGCACACCCATGCCAAGAGCCGGGAGAAGCGCCGCGGCGATTGCCGCCGGCGAGCGCAGCCAGACGCGAAAGTCATTGCGCGCCATTCCCCACAGGCCGCGCATCATCTGCGGCCGCCTCTCGCGAGACTGCCCAGCGTGAGCGTCGCGGCGACGAGCGCAATCGCAAGCAGCACGAGCATGTCGACGTACACCGGCTCGGGCGTGACGCGCAGCTCGTGAAACGACCATTCCAGAACGCCAACGGCGTAGTAGACCGGCGACAGATGGGCGATCAACCAGATCTTTTCGCCGTCGAAGCGCGTGGGCTCGAGTGCGCCGCTATCGACGTACAGCGGCATCGCGAGACCGAACATCAGTGGCACTGCGGCAAGAGTGCGCTTGAGGACTGCGCCCAGCCATGCGCCCATGCAGGTGAAAATCGCCACGCACGCTGCGAGCGCAAACACGGTCGTCCACGGATCGACGGGGACGACTCCGTAACCAAAGACGATCGCCAGGAGCGTAATGCCGAGTGCCGTGGCTGCGACAGCAAATGCGACAGTGAGCTTGCCGGCAAGCACAACGCTGGCTGACGCGGGCGACAGTCGGAGAAACTTCACCGTTCTGCGTTCCCATTCTCGCGCGGTGGCCATGGCGCCGAGGATTCCGGCGATGACCATGGCGTCGAGTGCAAGCGCGCTGACGACGAGATAGGGGATGTAACCGGTGTCGTGGGGGATGACATCGTGCTCCGCCATGATCACCCGGACGCCGGGAAAATTGTTGCGGTGCCCAAAAGCGACTATGGCCGCCGGAAGCGCCCGCTGAACGTCGTTGGTGAGGTCGATGTTGACGTTGTCGATGCGGATGTCGATGGGGACTGTGGTTCCTCTCTCGATCGAACGGCTGAATCCGGGTGGGATAGTGATGATTCCAACCAGGCGTCCGGAATGCAGTGCTTTCCGGGCGGCGGTTGAGTCCATGTACTTGAGGGCGAACGAGTGATGCGCGCCGTTCAACGCTTCGATGAATCCGCGGGCATAAGGCCCTCCATCGAGGTTGATCAGCGCCACTGGAGCATAGGCGCCAGTGAGCCCGAACAGACTCACCATTGCCAGGAAGTTCACTGCCGCGAGCGCGGTGAGAATCACGAACCCGCGTGCTCGACGAAGCTGCGCCGCCTCGAGCGCTGCGCTGGCGCGGAACAGCCGCCAGGCGCTCACGCCTTACCGTTAGCGGCGGTGAGGGAGCGGAACACCTCGACCATGTCGGGAGACCGTGTGCGAAAGCCGTCGACCGCCGAGACTGTCCGCGCCTCGCGGACGACATCTTCGGGAACTGTCTCGTTCGTCAGGTACACGCGAAGACCGAAATCCACGATCTCGGCGCGCAGCACTCCTGGATGCGAAACGAGTGCGGTTGCGAGCTGCCTGGCGCCTTCCTCCCAGCACTCGAGCTCGAGGCAGCGGCCCGTGCGAGCCGCCAGTGCGGCGGGCGTGTCGTCAGCGACAATGGATCCGCTGCGAAGAATCACCACTCGGTCGCAGAGCGCCTCTGCTTCGTCGAGGTAGTTGGTGGTGAGGATCACCGTTCTGCCGCCGGCGTTGAGCGACCGGATGTGCGTCCAGATCTGATGCCTCGCTTCGACGTCGACGCCGACCGTCGGCTCGTCGAGAATCAGCAGCTCGGGGTCGTGAAGCAGCGCCCGCGCGATGGCGAGGCGCCGCTGCATTCCGCCGGAAAAGCCGCGCACGACGTCGTGCGCGCGCTCACTCAGCCCTACCAGAGCGAGAACCTCGGCGATCCGCGCATCGGCATTCTGCACGTCGTAGAGCGCGGCGGCAAACTGAAGATTTTGCAGGGCGCTGACTTCATCGTACAGCGCCGTCTCCTGGGGGAGAACGCCGATCCGGGCGCGGAGTGAGGCGGCATTCACCGAAACGTCCTGACCGAGCACGCGCGCCGTTCCGCTGGTGGGACGCACGAGGCCGCAAATCACGTCGATCAACGTCGTCTTGCCGGCGCCGTTGGGGCCGACGATACCGACCACAGTGCCGGGAAGAACCGAAAGCGACAATCCGTCGAGGGCGCGAATGCGACCGAACTGGCAGACTACATCATGAATCTCGACGGCCGGACCGTTCCGCGATGCGGCCTCAGCGAGTGCGGGGGCGGCATCGCGCCGAGCCATTACAGCGCCACTCCGCCAATGAGGTTGGCCATGATCGCCTTCTGAACGTGAAGACGATTCTCCGCTTCGTCCCACACCCGGCTTTGCCGTCCGTCTATCACTGCCGCTGCGACTTCCTCACCGCGATGCGCGGGAAGACAATGGAGGAAGATTGCGCTGGGCTTCGCGTGAGCCATGAGCTTCTCGTCAACGATGAATCCGGCAAATGCTTTTTCGCGAACTGACTGCTCCCCCTCCTGCCCCATGGAAGCCCAGACGTCTGTGTTGATCACATCGGCCCCTTTCGCGGCTTTCATCGGATCGCGCACCACAAGAACATTTCCCTCTGCCTGTGCTCGAGCGAGCACGTTGGGGTCGGGGTCATAGCCGGCAGGGCATGCGAGCACCAGCTCGAAGCCGAGCCGGTAGGCAGCGTTGATCCACGAGTTCGCCATGTTGTTGCCGTCGCCGATCCACGCCACACGCTTGCCCTCGATGGTGCCGAGGTGCTGGCGAATGGTGAGAATGTCGGCGAGGACCTGGCATGGATGGAGCAGATCGGTGAGACCGTTGATCACCGGAACCGACGCGAACTCCGCAAGCTCCTCGACTTCGGCGTGGGCGAAAGTGCGGATCATGATGCCGTCAACATACCGCGACAGAACACGGGCGGTGTCGGCGAGCGGCTCGCCGCGGCCGAGCTGGACGTCCTTTGGCGACAAAAAGAGCGCGTGCCCTCCGAGCTGCCAGGTGCCCACCTCGAACGATACGCGCGTCCTGGTGGACGACTTCATGAAGATCATCGCGAGAGACTTGCCGGCGAGCGGCTTGTCGTTGTACGAACCCGCGCGCATGCGCTCCGCAAGCTCGAACAGCTTCATCAGCTCTTCGCGCGAGTAGTCGGGAATCGCGAGAAAATCGCAGTGGGGTCGAGCGGGCATCTTCTGAACAGTCCGTTGATCGGAAGTCAGAGAATATATCTCCTCAGGTCCTCATCCTCGACAATCGCCTTGAGACGCTCGACAACAAGCGCCGCATTGACTTCGATGGGCTCTCCGCCGCGGTCCGGCAGCTCGTAGAGGAATTCCTCGAGCAACGTGGTCATTACCGTATGGAGGCGGCGCGCGCCGATGTTCTCCATGCGGTCGTTCACCTGCGCCGCGATGCGGGCGATTTCGGCGATTCCATCGGTGGTGAAAGTGAGTCGAGCGCCGTCTGCCTCGACGAGAGCCGCGTACTGTTTGGTAAGAGCGTTCTCGGGCTCCGTCATGATGCGGACGAAATCGGCTTCGGTAAGAGGCTTGAGCTCGACGCGAATCGGAAACCGGCCCTGAAGCTCGGGAATGAGATCGCTCGGCTTGGCGACGTGGAAGGCGCCGGCGGCAATGAACAGCACGTGGTCTGTTTTCACCATCCCGTACTTCGTCTGGACATTCGATCCTTCCACAATGGGGAGGAGATCCCGCTGCACGCCTTCGCGCGACACGTCGGGCCCGCCCATCGTCGGGCCGCGGCCCCCGGCGATTTTGTCGATCTCGTCGAGGAAGATTATGCCCATGCTCTCCACCCGCTCCAGGGCATCGGTGGTGACGTCTTCGTCATCGATCAGCCGGTCCAGCTCCTGCTCGAGCAGTATCCGCCGGGCTTCCGAGACTTTCACCGTGCGCTTCTTCGTGCGCTTGGGGAGCATTTCCTGGAGCATGTCGGAGAAGTTCTCCATGCCTTCCGGCGCACCCTGGGGCAGCATCATGTCGAACATCGGAGCGCTCTGCGAGACTTCGATCTCCACTTCGCGCGCCTCGAGCTGGCCGTCGAGCAGCAGCTGCCTGAGCTTGTCACGCGTGCGCTTGTGGCGCTCCTTCTCCACGTCGACCTCCTGGGAGACACTGCCGCTGGAGGAGACGAGGAAGATCGGGGAATCGCCAGTGGCCGCCTCGGGGGTTGGCGCCGGCTTGGCGTCGGCCGGCACGGGCAGCAGCAGGTCCAGGAGACGCTCGTCCACCTTGTCGTGGGCGAGATCTTCAACTTCTGATTCACGCTCGGAGCGAACCATGTTGACCGCGCTCTCGACCAGGTCGCGTACCATGGACTCGACATCGCGTCCGACATATCCGACCTCGGTGAATTTCGAGGCCTCGACCTTGATGAACGGCGCACCGGCGAGCTTGGCGAGACGCCGGGCGATCTCCGTCTTTCCGACGCCGGTGGGCCCGACGAGAATGATGTTGTTTGGAGAAATCTCCTCGCGGATCGCCTCCGGAGTGCGCTGGCGGCGCCAGCGGTTCCGCATGGCGATCGCGACCGACTTCTTTGCCTCCGACTGGCCAACGATGTAGCGATCGAGCTCGGCGACGATGTGTCGCGGTGTCAGCTCGGCAAGTTTGGCCAGGGCCTGCAGCGTTCTCGGTGAAGTCATCAGACCGGCTCGAGGACGGTGATGTTCGTGTTCGTATAGACGCAGATCTCACCGGCAATCCTGAGCGACCGCTCGACTATCTCCCGCGCTGACAGGTCGGTGTTGGCGACGAGGGCACGGGCAGCGGCAAGGGCGTACGATCCACCGGAGCCGATTGCCAGAATGCCGTCATCGGGCTCGATGAGGTCGCCGGTGCCGGAGATGATGAATCCGTGCTCGGCGTCAGTCACGGCGAGGAGTGCCTCGAGGCGACGGAGGACGCGGTCGCTGCGCCAGTCCTTGGCGAGCTCCACGGCGGCGCGGGAGAGATTCCCCGGGTGCCGCTCCAGCTTCTCCTCGAACTTCTCGAAAAGCGTGAAAGCGTCCGCGGCCGCGCCGGCAAAGCCCGCCAGCAGCTTGCCGCCACGCAATGCGCGAACTTTCATCGCGTTGGACTTCATTACCGTGTCGCCGACGGTTACCTGGCCGTCGCCGCCAAGCGCCACCTTGCCATTCCGGCGTACTGCCAGAATCGTCGTGGAGCGAATCCTGCGAGTCTCCCTTTGCATCGCTCAAAATTAACAGGGATGGCAGGGTGAAGCTGGAGCAGATTCCAATCATACTGGGTGTAATCGTGCTCCTCGTCGCGCTGGCGATCGGCTACGACGCCTTCAGTCCCGAGGAGCGGCGCCCATTCCGCGAGCGCCGCCGGCGCCGGCGGGCCGATCTCAATCGCGGCGGCGAGCTGCTGGTGGCCCTCGGAACGGCCAGCATGGGGGCGGCACTCATTGGCCGCGACAGCTGGCGCTGGGGAAACATCGCCGTCTTTGCGGGGGTAGCCCTTCTCGTCGCCGGAACCTCCCTCAACCGGCAGTTCCTGAAAGAGCTGCTGCTTTTCAGAGGCGCGAGCCGCCGGGCAACCGGCGATGAATCCGGCCCGCCGGCGGACGACAAGCCTCGGGACAAGATGAGGATTCGCTAGGGCCGCTCGCCCCAATCTCGTGCGCCTCCGATGAAATCAGCGTATCCCTGACACCGCGATTTCGCTATTGTTAACGCGCTGGCGCAGAAGTGCCCAGCCGATACGAGTAGTCAGGCCCCAAAAAAGGACGGCTCTCCATGAACCGGATACGTGGTGATTTGACGGCCCCGCTGGCGTTCCTGGTGTTCGCGTTGTGCCTCGTCCCCCGCCCGTTGCGCGCCCTTCCGGCAGAGTCAAGCCGATACGCGACGACGACAAGGGCAGCCGAACGCATGGATGTCTCACTTGGGGTCCGGCCCAGCCACGCAGTTGCTCCGGCCTCGCTCTACGCCGCCCTGGCGAAACTCTACGTTCCCAGTTTTACGCGGCAGACAGGGTTGGCATGCAGCGCCTGCCACTATCAGTTCCCGCAGCTCACGCCGTTCGGACGGTTGTTCAAGCTCAACGGCTATACGCTTACGGCGCTGACGACGATAGGTCAACCTGGAGATAGCGCTCCCAACGAATCACTCAAGCTGTCGCCAATTCCTCCGTTGGCGGCGATGCTCGTGACGGGGCTGACGCAGACGGCACGGGCGCAACCCGAGACTCAAAACGGAACTGTGAGCTTTCCGCAGCAGCTCAGTCTTTTCGTGGCCGGGCAGATCAGTCCTCACCTCGGGATGTTCACACAGTTCACATACGCGGCGGCGGACGGTGCAATCGGAATCGACAACGTCGACTTGCGCTGGGCGAAGCATGCGACCCTGGCAGACAAGGACTTTCTTATCGGTCTGACGCTGAACAACAATCCGACAGTGCAGGATGTGTGGAATACGGCGCCGGCGTGGAGCTTTCCGTTCATGAGCTCCGACGTAGCTCCGTCGCCGGCGGCGAGCACGATGATTGACGGCGCCCTCGGGCAGCAGGTAGCGGGGCTCGGCGCTTACTCGCTGTACGACAACACCCTGTACACGGAAGTGTCCGCCTACAGATCCGCCCCGCAAGGCTCGCATGAGCCGCTCGACGGAAGCGCCGCGAATGTGACAAAGGGGGTGATCCCATACTGGAGAGCGGCCCTTCAGCACGCATGGCCCTCGACGTACGGGATGATTGGAACCTACGGCTTCGTTGCGCACTTGTATCCTCAGGGCGTGAGCGGGCCGACGAACAACTACACCGACGCAGCCGTCGATGCGCAACTCGAGCATCACGCCGCAAGCGGCATATGGATTGGCCGGGCAGCGTTCATTCACGAAGGTCAGACACTCTCCGCATTCACCGACGCCGATCCCGCCGAAGCCGAAAATCTGCACGAGACGCTCTCGACGTTTCGAACGAGTCTTACGTTCGAACCGAGCATGCGCTACTCCTTAAGCGCGGGCTATTTCCAGACTACTGGCACAGCCGACGCTGTGCTGTTCGCTCCGGCGTCCGTTACAGGCAGTAGCACCGGAAGCCCCGACTCGAGGGGGGCGCTTGGAGAATTCGCCGTAAACCCATGGCAGAATGCGCGCTTTGGACTGCAGTACGTGGCGTACAGCCGGTTCAATGGCGCGTCAGACAATTACGACGGTGCCGGTCGCAAGGCAGCGGACAACAATACGCTCTTCCTCTACTTCTGGCTTGCGTTTTAACAGGGTAGCCAACGCTTTGGTGAGCGATCACGTATGTTAAAAAGTGGAGAGGTGAGATGAATCAAGCCGGCACTCGATTCGCCAGATGGGGAATGCTGCCGCTGCGAATTGCAGTGGGGCTCGTGTTCATCATGCATGGCGGGCAGAAGCTGTTCGTGTTCGGCCTCGCGGGAACCGCTGACATCATGGGGAAACTCGGGATTCCGCTGCCCCATGTTGCCGCGGCGGTCGTCATCACCGTGGAATTGCTCGGAGGGCTGGCGATCCTTCTTGGCGTGTTTGCCAGGCTGGCCGGCGCATTGCTGGTCATCGAGATGATAGTTGCAATACTCGTTGCGCGGCTGCATGGCGGCTTTTTCGCACCATACGGCTTCGAGTTCGAGCTGACACTTCTCATGGCGTGTCTTACGTTCGCCCTGAGCGGGCCGGGCCGGGCATCGTTCGAAGAGACATGGCGCCGATCTTCCACGGTTTGAGGCCGTCAACTGTGATAAGCGGCGGCGCTTCTCAGCCGTGAAATCCCTGCTGCTGGCGATCTCGATGGTGATCCTCGCGGGTTCGAGCGCGTTCGCCCGGCGTCAACAGGGTGCGGCGCAGCCGGACTCGAGCGCCATCACGCCGGCGGCGGTAGAGCTGGGGCGCGCGATCTTTCACGGCCAGGGAACGTGCTTCGGTTGTCATGGACAAAAGCTCGAAGGTGGGCAAATCGCTCCGACCTTGATGCCGCACGCCTGGAGAGATGCCAAGAACGGCGATTTCGCAGCGATTTATTACGTGGCGACGCACGGCGTGAAGGGCACACTGATGGTCGCATTCCCCGGCGGAATTACCCCCGCGCAGGCGCTGGCTGTGGCGTCGTACGTCTGGTCCGTGGGCAGGGGTAAAGTGAAGCCCTGAGAACGTCTCCCCTCCGCTTCAAACCCCTCCGTACCATTCGTATCCCTGGTCGCTCCAGTACCCTCCATTGCGAACCGGCATGAACACGATCCGCGTGAGGTACTTGGTGTTCTTGTAGCCAAGCTTCACCGGAGAGTACACGCGGGCAGGCGCGCCGTGAGCCGGTGCGAGCATTCGCCCGTCGAGGCCGTAGGCAACGACAGTTTGGGCATGCATCCCACTTTCGATGTCCCAGCTCTCATGGTAGTCGTCGTCGAATGACTGGAAGTCCACGTACTTCGCGGCGGCCTGCATGCCGGCCAGGCCGGCGAGGTCGCGCAATCGCACACCGGTCCACTCTTCGACGGCAGTCCAACCTTCGACGCAGTAGTGGTTCACGCGCTGAGTGATACGCGGAAGCTTTTGCAGGTCGTCGAGCGATAGCTTGAGTGGACGGTTTACCATTCCGGAGACCTCCAGCATCCATTTACCGCGCTGCGACTCATCCCACACCGGGACAGTCTTCGAAACGAAGTAGCTCGGCAGCGCGTTGCCCGCGAGACGAGATCCCGCAATGGGCGAATCCATCGCCGTGTGCCTGAAGAGCGCCCGCTCCACAACCTCGTTTTTTCTTTCCGCGTAGCGAAGAATTCGCTCGGCGCCCTTTGGCCCTCGCGATCCGCACGCGGCGAGAAGCGCCGACGAAAGCGTGGAACCGGTGAGCGCGATGAATTTTCGCCGATCCACGGTCATGGCTTGCTCTCCGTCGAGCTGTGTTCCGGCGATTGTGTCGCCGATGCGCCCGCCACTTCGAGTGAGGGAACCTCGGCCGCCGCTACCGGCGGCATTTTCTCCTCGACGGCTACCGGCGCCACTTCTTCCTCGACGGCGGGCGCCTGCGGCAGCAGGTGATAAAGTGGCCTGGCATTTCTGGCCTCAGGCGACTTGCGCTCGTCATACCCGCCGATGGTGATGGACTGCAACGCATACGGATCGACCGTGAAGACCATGAAAATGTGGATCGCGCTGAGCGTGACGAGCATGATCATCGCCAGGAAATGCCAGTAACGCGCCCAGGCGTAACCGCCAAGGAGATCCGTCAGCGGCTGGAGCTGCACCGGCTTCCAGATGGCGATTCCGCTGATGACGGCCACCGCTCCGACAACCGGAAGAATGAAGTACGTCCCCCGCTGGAGCGCATTGTACTTTCCCTGCACCGGATGCCGCTTCCTGATGAACAGGTAGTAGCTGATCATCGCCAGCGTGTCACGCGGAAACGATTTCCGCGGGACCACATCCCGCCATTCCCCGTGCAGATAAATGAAGCCGAGGTAGATGAGCCCGTTCACGACGAGCACCCACATCATCGCAAAGTGCCAGTGACGCGCCCCGCCGAGCCAGCCGCCAAAGGTGAAGACCTTCGGTATCGGCTTGTGTTCCCACGGATAGCAACAGAACGTCTCGCCGCGCCGCGCGAATGCAGGGTAGGCGTTGAATATCTGCAGTCCGCTCCCGATCATGATCGTCAACGCAATTGCATTCACCCAATGCGTGACACGGACGACTGGATGATGGCTTCGGGCGTTTGCCATGGATCTTTCAGGCACTGTCATCGGCGCCAATTATGCTCGCGGAAAAACAGGTGCGCGAGTGTTCACGCCCGCGGGTGTGCCTTCCCGTAGACTTCCTTCAGGCGCTCGACGCTGGTGTGGGTGTAGATCTGCGTCGTTGAGATTGACGCGTGGCCCAGCAGCTCCTGAACAGCGCGCAGATCGGCGCCAGCATCGAGCAGGTGCGTGGCAAACGTGTGGCGGAGTGAGTGAGTCGAAAGCCCCGCGTCCTCATCGATGCTGTCGAGAAAGCTCGTCACTGCTTTCTGGATTGCGCTGACTGAAATGCGCTTGCCTCTGCTGCTGAGAAAGAAGGCCGTCCTGTCGGCGCCGGGGAGCGTATTGCGGACCAGGTCGTCACGCTTCGACTCGTAGTTGCGGAGAGCGAGCTGGGCATGGTCGCCGAGCGGAATGATCCGCTCCTTCCTTCCTTTTCCGCGCACCTTCACCTGCTGCGAGAGCAGGTCGATATCGCTTCGATTGATCCCGCGAAGCTCCGACAACCGCATCCCGGTGGAATAGAAGATCTCGAGAATCGCGTTGTTGCGGACGTCCGTGAACCGGCCCTCCTGCGCCTTGAGCTCGGAGCTCTCAAACAACAGCTCGATCTGGGCGCGATCGAGGTAGCCAGGAAGATACCGCTCTAGCTTCGGGCTGCTCACGCCTCTCGCCGGATTCGACTCGACCGCTTCGTTGCGGTGCATGAAGGAGTAGAGACTCCGCACTGCAGACAGAGACCGCGCTATGCTGCGCCGGGAGAGCTCCCGTCGCGCGAGGTGCGCGAGGAATCCGCGAATCGCCAGGCGATCGACGCCGCCCCAGCTCCAGCCGCCCGCGCCGTAATAGCCGGAAAGAAACTCGACGAATTCCGAGAGGTCGCGCTGATATGCCTTGAGGGTGTGCGGCGAAACGTCCCGCTCCTTCTCGAGGTGCAGCAGGAACTCAGCTACCTGCGGCGACTCGGACATTGGCCTCGACGTTGATGGCACTGCCCGCACGGGCAATTCCCACAGTCTCTCCCCAGTCTCTCATCGCGGACAAAGCGCGCTCGGCGATCATCTCTCTCTTACGCTTCTTGTCGCGAATCGGATTGGCCAGATCGTCGACCAGGCCGAAGTTGGCGTTCATCGGCTGGAAGTGCGCGGGGTTTGCCTCGCGCATGTAACGGTAGAGCGCGCCAAGCATCGTCACCGGCGGAGGCACTGCCGGCTCGTCGCCGCTGAGAATGCGTGACAGGTTGATCCCGGCAAGCAGTCCCGTGGCCGAGCTCTCGGTGTAGCCCTCGACGCCGGTGATCTGCCCGGCAAAAAGAATCGTCGGATCGTCCCGCACCGCGAGATGAGCGCTCAACGCCTGGGGCGAGTTGACGTAAGAATTGCGGTGGATCGAGCCGTAGCGCAGAAACTCGGCGTTGGCGAGGCCGGGGATCATTCTTAGAACACGCTGCTGCTCCGGGATCCTCAGTCGCGTCTGGAAACCGACGATGTTCCACATTCTTCCGTGACGGTCTTCACGCCGGAGCTGCACCACGGCGTGAGATTGGCGCCCCAATCTGGGATCGCGAAGGCCAACCGGTTTGAGCGGACCAAAGCGCAGCGTATCGACGCCCCGATTTGCCGCGACCTCGACGGGCATGCAGCCCTCGAAGTAGGGCGCCTCGTCGAACTCATGGCCGTGGAACTGATCGGCGGTGATCAACGCGGCGATGAACGCCTCGTATTCTTCACGCGACATCGGACAGTTGAGATACGCTCCCTCGTCGCCCTCGCCTTCCATTGTCTCGCGACCGTAACGGGAGGCGGGAAAGGCAATCGTCTCGTCAATGGACTCACGCGATATGATTGGAGCGATGGCGTCGTAGAAAGCGAGGGCGCCAACTCCCAAACGCTCCCGAATCGCCTGGGCGAGGGCGTCCGAGGTAAGAGGCCCGGTGGCGATGATGGATTGTGGCTCGAGGGTTGTAACTTCGCCGCGGCTGACTTCGATGCGCGGATGAGACATGATCCGCCCAGTGACCGCGGCAGCGAACGCATCGCGGTCCACCGCCAGCGCACTGCCTGCCGGAACGCGAGCCTCGTCGGCGCATTGCAGGATCATCGACCCGAGCACGCGCATCTCGGCCTTGAGGAGGCCGTGCGCGTTGGAAGTCTCGGTGCTCTTGAAGGTGTTGGAACAGACCAGCTCGGCGAGCCGGTCGGTCGTGTGAGCGGGAGTGGTGCGAGTCGGCCGCATCTCGTGGAGCACCACGTTGTGCCCCCGCTCGGCGAGCTGCCACGCTGCTTCCGAACCGGCGAGGCCTCCACCCACGACGCGAATCACACGGCCACCGCCTCGGGCTGCATCTCCGGCGCATCCCATTCGTTAGCGCACTTGATGCACCGGCGATACTCGCCGCGAGTCTTGTTGGATTTCATCTCCGCGCCGATATACCCGCACTCCGGACAGACCTCGGCGACCGGCTTGTCCCAGATCACGAAGTCGCAGGCCGGGTAGTTCGAGCATCCATAGAATGCCTTCCCGCGCTTCTTCGAGCGGCGAATGGAAATTTCACCGCCGTCCTTGGGGCATTTCACGCCTGTCGGCATCGACCGCGTACCACGGCATTTCGGGAAGCGGCTGCAGCCGAGGAATTCTCCGGAGCGCCCGTGGCGAATGACCATCGGCGCGCCGCATTCATGACAGATCTGATCGGTGGGCTCGGCGGGCTTGCGATCCCCACGCAAGGGACGCGTGAACTTGCACGTCTTTGGATGATTCTCGCACGCGATGAACGGACCGAAAAACCCGCCCCGCGCGACCAGCTTTCCGCCACACGTGGGACAGCGTTCGGTCTCGAGCGCCGACAGATCGTGCGCCTCGGCAATCAGCTCCTCCATGTTCGCGTCCTTCAGCGACGTGGCGAACGGACCGTAGAAGTCCTTGAGCATTCCGCGCCAGTTCACTTCGCCATCTTCGATGCGGTCGAGGTCGGTCTCCATGTGGGAGGTGAACCTGACGTTGAAGATGTCGGGAAAACTCTTCACCATCACGCGCTCGACCTGATCGCCAAGCTCGGTTGGGAAGAAACGGCGCTGCTCGAGCTGCGCGTAGCGCCGGTCAACGAGCGTCGAGATGATTGACGCGTAGGTGGATGGCCGGCCAATGCCGAGCCGCTCCAGCTCCTTCACCAGGCTCGCTTCGGAAAAACGCGGCGGCGGCTCGGTGAAGTGCTGCGACGGTGTTATCCGCTTTACCGGAATGCTTTCCCCAACTTCCACCGCGGGGAGCGCCTGCTCGTCCTCGAGCGCGCGACCGTGACCGTCGCCTTCCTCGCGCGCTTCGCGATACAGTGCGAGGTAGCCCTGGAACTTCATGACGCTGCCGGTGGAGCGGAACAAGTACGGTAGCGGGACGGCGCCGGTTTTCGCCCGGGCCGAAAGATCGAAGTCGACAGTCGTCGTGTCGAACACGGCGGGCGACATCTGCGACGCGACGAAACGCTGCCAGACGAGCTGATACAGCTTGAACTGGTCGGCCGAGAGGTACTTCTGGATGTGCTCGGGACGCCGGGTCGGATCGGTCGGGCGGATAGCTTCGTGCGCGTCCTGCGCGTTCTTGGACTTTCCATCGCCGTAGAGCTGAAGAGTCTTCGCGACGAAATCATTCCCAAACAGCATCTTGACGTAGTCGCGGGCCTGCGTGGCAGACACTTCCGATACACGCGTAGAGTCGGTGCGCATATAGGTGATGAGACCCACCGCGCCTTCGTCCCCCAGCTCGACGCCCTCGTAAAGATCCTGCGCGAGACGCATCGTGCGCTTGGAGCCGTAGCTCAGCTTCTTGGCCGCTTCCTGCTGGAGTGTGCTGGTGGTGAATGGCGGCGCGGCGTTTTTGCGCCGCTCGCGGCGTTTTACCTCGGTGATGTCGAACGCCTTTCGCGACTCGAGGTCATTCAGAATACGGCCAGCCGCGGCTTCGTCAGGAATGACCGGTTTCTTGTTGTCGATGTGGTGCAGCTTGGCGACGAACTCCTGACCTGCCTTTTCCATCAAGGCTTCGACGGTCCAGTACTCCACGCGCTTGAACGCCTTGATCTCCCGCTCACGCTCGACGAGCAGTCTGAGCGCGACTGTCTGAACGCGGCCGGCAGAGATTCCCTTCTTTACTGTCTTCCAGAGTACCGGGCTGGCCTTGTACCCAACGAGACGGTCGAGTACTCTGCGCGCCTGCTGTGCGTCGACCTTGCGCTCGTCGATTTCGCCGGCGTTGGCGATTGCCGCGTGCACCGCGTCGCGCGTGATTTCGTGAAACAGCACGCGGCGGATTGGCGCGCCGTTCTTGCGGCGAATCTGGCCGGCGACATGCCATGCGATCGCCTCGCCTTCGCGGTCAGGATCGGTAGCGAGCAGAATCTCGCGCGAGTCACGCGCAACTTTCTTCAGCTCGAGCAGCGTTTTTTCCTTGCCCGGAATCGTGACGTACTCCGGCTCGAAGCCGTTCTCGACGTCGATTCCGATCTTCTTCTCAGGCAGATCGCGAATGTGACCGATGGTGGCCCGCACGCGATATCCGCGGCCGAGGTACTTGCCGATTGTCTTGGCCTTGGCCGGTGACTCGACCACAACGAGCGTGGTGGTTCCCGGCTCGGACGGCGGCCCTTCGTCCACAATGACGGCGGCCTTGCGCGACTTGGCCTTGCCGGACGCTGTGGCGCGTTTCCGGGCGGTCTTCTTGGCGCCCTTTCTGGCGGTTGCCATGGTGAGCCCCTAGTGAACCGTCTGGTTGTCGCCCGGCGCCCCGCTGTCCTCGAGCCCGGAGCCTTCAAGCATGCCGCGAAGGTCCTCGAGAGCGATACGCCCATCTATCTGCAAAAGGGCCCGCTCGATGATGTGCTCGAGCTCGACCGGGTTAATTGCCCCGGACCCACTGAGCGAAAGCAGATGTCCCCAGGCCTCCGGGGCGAATCTGCCCCGTTCGTGGGGTCCCATCACTCTAAACGTCATTGGCAGCGCCAAACGTTCATCCATTCGCGTAACCTATTCCTGCGGTATATGGTCAGCAAGTTGGCTAATCTTCCTGTCCCAGGGACAAAGCAAATTGCCGCACTCGTTCGATAACTTCTGTCTTGTCAATAACTTCGGTATCCAACACGATATCGGCAGTCTCGTAAAGGGGCCGTCGCAGCTCGTAAAGCTCTGTCAGCCGGACGAGCGGTTCGGGTCCCTCGAGGAGCGGCCTTCGAGCCCTCCCAAGGGCCATTCTGCCAAGAACGGTCGCGGGAGTCGCTCTAAGGTATATAATACTGGCCCTCGGACGCAAAAGTGCCACTGCGGCAGTGTTGGCGACCCATCCTCCGCCCGGCGCCATCACCATTCCGCTGCTCCGGGCGAGCTCCAGGGAAAGAGACTCCTCGAGCGTGCGAAAGTAAGGTTCGCCCTTTCGCGAGAAGATTTCGGCGACGGACGCATGCTCGCGGTGCTCGATTTCCGTATCGAAGTCAATGAAGGGCCGGCCCAGCAGCTTTGCCGCCGCGCGCCCGACTGAAGTCTTGCCGACTCCGGGGAGACCAACAAGAATGATGTTTGAAAACGGAATCCGTTTTCTAGATCCGTTTCTTGCCAATGTGCTCTACGTAGCCGTCGAAGTTGCGACGCATCTCGCCGAGTGAATCGCCGCCGAATTTCTCGACCATCGCCTGCGCGACGACGAATGCCAGCATCGCCTCGGCGATAACTCCCATCGCGGGGACCGCGGTGACGTCGCTTCGCTCGGCAACCGCCGAAGCGGCTTCGCCCGTTTTCATTTCGACCGTCGCGAGCGGGCGCATCAGGGTACTGATGGGCTTCATCGCGACGCGTACAACCAGTGGCTCGCCGGTTGTCATTCCGCCCTCGAGACCACCCGCGCGGTTGGTGCGGCGCCGGAGATTTGCGCTCCTCGCGCTCGAGCCGCCGCCGAGAATCTCGTCGTGCACCGCCGAGCCCGGCTGCCTTGCCGCGTCGAACCCAATCCCTATGCCGACTCCCTTCACGGCCGGGATGGACATCATCGCTGCGCCGATCCGACCGTCGAGCTTCCGGTCCCACGACACGTGAGATCCGAGACCAATCGGAAGTCCCGTACAAACCACTTCGCATACCCCGCCCAGCGTGTCGCCTGCTTTCTTCGCCTCGTCGATTCGCGCAATGATCGCCGCCTCGGCCACCGGGTCGAGCGTTCGCACAGGCGACGCGTCGGAGACGGCATTGATGTCGGCGGGCAGCTCATCGGGCAACGCAGCATCGATGCCGCCGAGCTGAACGAGATGACTTCCAATCTTCAGGCCGAACTCCGAGAGAAGTCTGCGGCAGATTGCGCCCGCCGCGACGCGTGCGGTGGTCTCGCGGGCTGATGCGCGCTCGAGCACGTCACGGGCATCGTCGCGGTCGTACTTGAGCATGCCGGAGAGATCAGCGTGGCCAGGGCGGGGCCGCGTCACGACCCGCTTGCGTGGAGCGATCTCGCCCGACGCTCCGGGCGTGTCCGGCGCTGGATCCATTATCTCGCGCCAGTTCTCCCAGTCGCGGTTTCGAATCATCATCGCGATTGGCGAGCCGACGGTGAAGCCAGCCCTCACGCCAGAAAGGAATTCGACTGCATCGCTCTCGATCTGCATGCGGTGGCCGCGCCCGTAACCCTGCTGGCGACGAGCCAGATCGGCGTTGACGTCAGCCGCCAGAAGCGGGATGCCCGCTGGAGCGCCTTCCAGGATCGAGATGAGCGCCGGACCGTGAGATTCGCCGGCTGTCGTGAATCGAAGCATTAATCCGCTACCCGTTACCCGTGCCTGCTGCCCGTTGCCCGATACCCGCTACCCGATACCCGATAACAAAAGCCCGGCGTCAGCCGGGCTCTCGTGCACTTCATCATGAGAAGGTCGCGGGTACGCCTATTGACAGCTCGTCGTAAACGTATTCGGCAGGGTGACGATCACAACCCCTCCCTTTGTCGCACCCACCAGCACCAGCTGCCCCGTGAGCGGGCGCAGCGCCGCCTTGATGGGCCCGATGATTGGATCCCTGATCGGCACGCTGCTCACCCTCTTGTAGCAATAGCTATCGAAGATCTCGATGACCGGCTCGGCCGACGCGGCGAATACCAGCCGGCTCGACAACGGAAAAGAATTCGGCCCGTTGTTGCTCGGATGGAAGTCCAGACCGGCGTTGCTCGCCGTGGTTCCAAGAATTCCCTGGAGCCTCAGCGCCGGGTTGAGCAAATAGGTCGAGTCGGCGCGAATACCGGTGAGCGAGCCGTCGAAGTTCATGGCGACACCCTGCACCTTCGCAAAGCTGTTCGCAACAAAGTCACTGACGTCGGCCGCCTGTGAAATGCCCAGGTCGTGCACCGGGATTGGAAGCGTCATGACTGTACCGTCAATGAGTGTCACGGAGGTTTGAAAACCTCGAGTCACGTCGAATGTCATCGCCCGCGTGCCCTGCACCGGCCCTCCCTCGCCATACGCCGCGCGGCGGAAGTTGCCGGAGTTGCGAACGAATGTCGTATCGCGGAACGCGAGGGCGGGAAGCTGCACGACGACCGAGTACTCGAGAGTCTTCGTCCCGACCGTCACTGTCTGCTTGTAAGGAACGAGTGTCGTCGCTGCGCCGGTGTTGGCGTCGTAGCGAATGACCTCGAGAGTATCTGCGCCGTCCTGCGACTGGCCCTCGGCCTGCTCGTAAAAGAAGTGCGACGTGCCCCTGGTCAGGTTTTCCCAGCGGAGCGTACCGTTCTTCTTGTCGAACGGCGCGCTCTGGCCCGGTGTCGGAGTGGTGGAATATGTGACCACGACGTCACCGCAATCCGGTCCGGCACCGGCGCAGGTGCTGCCGATGTACTGCGGCCGATCGCTGAAATCGTATTTCGTCCGCTGCTGAAGCGTGAAGCCCGCCGAAGTCTTGGTGGATGTGACGCTGAAGGCAACGATGTTCGGCAGCGCATAGCGGAACACTTCCCGCCCGCTGCCCGATGCATTGAGGTTTACATAGCTGATGTCCGTCGCGCCGGAGTTGGCTACCAGCAGCGTATCACCCATTGTGCCGTTGCGGTCGCGCGGCCAGGCGGAGATACCCCATGGACGCGATCCGACGATGATCGGCGCCTTGAATGAAGAGTCCGTGAGACTGAACACCTCGAGCTCGTTCCGCTCGATGTTGGTGAGATACAGCCGGTCGGTGCGCGGATGGTACAGTGCATCGGCAACGCTTCCACCAAGCGGCAGCGACCTTGTCGAACCGGCGACCACCGTAACCGTATCTATGCGGTCCGTTCCTCCGGCAATCTTCGCGTAGGCCCGCGTGTTGTTCGAGTTTCGGGCGAAAGCCTGGATGTAGATCGTCGTCGGGAAGTCAGAGTACGGAAGGCGCAGGTTGAAGGTCTTGAGCTGGGACGTGATGTTGCCATTCGACACAATCGAATCCTTTGCGTCGATGGTCCCACCCACGGTCCGCCGGACCTCGTAGCCGAGGACCGTGATGCCGGTCTGATCCGAGGCTTCGACGTGCAGGGTGTCACCAACTTCTATTCTCACGGTGTGACTGAATGTCACGATTGGAGTGGAGTTGATTGCCGACAATGGCTGAACGTTGAGCGTTATCGCCGGCCCCACAGTGCGCTGGCCGAGCGAGTCGATGACAAAGGGCGCAAGCGACACAGCGCCAATGGGGGCGTTGGCCGGAATCGGAATGGTGTCGAGTGTCGAGACCGAGTCGCTCAGCGGGCTGGAGAAAACAGTCGAGTCCGCGATCGGAAGCGCTCCCGTGGCGCGGAATCCAACCGATCGCACCTTCACTGCCGACCGCGCGCTGAGGGACACGATGATCGACTTTCCGACAACTGCCAGTGTTCCGCTCGCCGGGCTGGTGAAATGGACGTCCGCCGGCGGCACGTTGCCGACGGTCAGCTTGAGAGTGTCGACAGCGGACCGGTTTAGCGCGCCGTCCACCGCAGACGCCGTGACGAGCACCGGCGTGCCGCGTGGCACACTGCGCGGTACCGACACAGAGAACGGAATGGACGCATCCGTATTGGCGCTCGTGAACGTCGTGTCGAAGCTGAACGTGAGGCCGCCGCTGACCAACACCGAGATGGTCTTGATGCCCAGGTTGTCCTTGGCTTCGACCGTGAAGGAGATGATCGTGTCGACGGTGCTGCCGACACTCGTCAGGCTGACGGAAGGTGGCGACTTGTCTGCCAGCGTGCTCGTGGACATGGTGGAATCGGCGCAGGCTGCAGCGACCAGAGCAATTGCCGCTGCGGCTACCCCGGCAATGACGCGGGCTGCGCGCATGTTCAATTGAGTCGGCATGAGATGTTACTACCTGTTGCTTGCCGAAGGCCGCGCCGAGAGAACGCGATCGCCGTCGTCGATGATGTGTGGCGTGACGAGAATGAGGAGGTCGCGCTTCTGTTCGGATGTACGGGTGACTCCGAACAGGCGGCCGATGATGGGAAGATCGACCAGCAACGGGATGCCGGACTTGGAGCTCGTCACCTGGGTCACTGTCAGGCCGCCGATGACAGCTGTCTCGCCGTCGCCGACGAGAAGCTGATTGTCAGCGCGCTGCTTGCCGAATATGAACCCGACGTCAGATGATGCAAGCTGCGCATCCGAATTCTCGGCGTGCAGCTTGAGCAGTATCTGCCGGTTGTTCGTGATGTGCGGCGTGACGCTGAGAATGATTCCGACTTCCTTGAGCTGGACGGTTGCGCGGGGAACGTTGACGGAAGCCTGCCCCGGCTGCTGTCCCTGCGTACTTACATCCAGCACGCGGATTGGAATTTCCTGTCCAACGAGAATCTCCGCTAAGCGATTGTCGAGCGTGACGATGCTCGGCTCGGCCTGAAGGTCGGCGAGCTGTACTTCCTGCAGAGCGTCGAGGAAGCTCGTGAGCTGAAATTTTCCGAGAGCCGCGGAGAAGATGAGCTTGAGCGCGGGATTGACGACGCGGGCATTTGCATTGGCGATTGCGGACAGCGCGTTGCCGCCGAGGAGAATGCGGTCGCCATTTACCGGAGAGCCGCCGCCAAACGCGTCGGGTACTCCGTCGCCATTGGTGTCGATTGGTTTCGTGGTCGTCGGATCGATGCGCTGCACGAGCTGGCTGAAGAACTGATCCGAGCCCGTTCCGAGGTCATACGAAAGCCCCAGCTCCTCGATGTCTGTGCGATTGACGAAGATGATCTTGGCCTTGATGGCGACCTGCGGTGTGCGTACGTCGAGACTTTTGACGTACGACATCAGGTCGGCCATGCGGGATGGCGTTTCGGTGATGAGAAGCGTGTTGGTGGCCGTATCGGCGGCAACGGAACCGCGCGCATAGCAGTTGTTGTTGTTGCGTTGCGTCGTCGCCTGAGCGTCGGGCGTAGTGCCGGGACCACAATCCTTGGCGAGCAGGTTGGTGAGCGTTCCGACAAGCGATGCCGCGCTGGCGTAGTTGACCGCGATCAGCTGCGTGACCACCGGCTCCGACGACTGCTTCGCGGCGATATTCTTGTAGCTGTCGACAGTGATGATGCCGGTCAGACCGTCTTCTGCGGCGGCGAGGCCCTGACCCTGCAGAATCGCGCGGAGAGCGACGTCCCACGGCTGGTTCTTGATCTCGGCCGTGATCGTCCCCGCGACGTCCTTGCCCACAACGATGGTGCGTCCGGAGAACGAGGCAAACGCGGCGATGACGTCGCGAATGTCTGCGTCCTGGTACGTAACCGTGATGCGGGGCTGCTCGGATACGACGACGGGGGATGTGAGACGAAGCGGCACGTCGGCAGCTGACGAAGCGTCGGACCGAGCGCGCGACGACGTGATGTTGGCGTCGGGCGTTGTTCCGCCGTTCGGGGCAGCTTCCTGTGTCGGGGCTGCGTCTGTTCTATATGTATAGGCGCCGGCGGGTGCGGCCGGCGGGGCGGACTCAGGCTTGGCAGGCGCCGAAGCGTCTGCGCTGGCTGCAGCGGCGGTCGAGGCCGCCGGCGAGCCGGCCGAGCGAGCCGCGTAATCGCGCGATGAATGCCAGGGGTCGAAAGTTGCCACGCCCCCCGAAACGGCCACGCGAACTTCGCCGTCGCCGCGGGTGACTTCATACGGATGCGCCGCATCCATCTCGATCACCACACGCACCACATTGGGCTTGAACTGAGCGGCGCGAATGTTGGTCACGCCGCCACGCGCATGCCGATCGTAGCGCGGCGCCATGTCCAGCGTCGCTCCCTTCAGGTCGATCACGATCCGGTATGGAGATTCCAGCAGAAAGTCGTCGACTTCAACGGACGCATCCACGCCGATTACGACCTGGGCGCGACCCGACGCCGGAACGACGCTTACCGTTCGTACAGTCGTGCTTGCCCCACTCGCGTGAAGCGATGCGTATTCGCTTACGCGCTCGGACGCCCGTAGTCCTGCTTCGGGCGAAGCGAGCGAGAAAGCTGCGGCGATCGCCAGGAACTGCTTCATTGCGTCCTCACTTTGGTTGAATCATTCATCGCCAGCGTCTCCTGGCGGCTGTAACCGAATTCCTCGATCCCGAAGACCACTGACTTCTCACTGATCGAGGCGACGCGCATGCGGCCGATCTCCTGGCCGACCTTCACGCGGTACTGCACCTTGGACGTGACATCGCGCAAAACGGCAACAGAGTTCCGGCCGGTGGCGTCGAACGCAACGGCGACGAGCTTGAGGTCCTGGAACAGCGGCCGCAGCTCGTCCGTGTTCATCAGCGAAACGAATGGGTCGCGGCGGCCGGTGCCTTGGTAGCTGTACGTCTCGCGGCTGATGATCTGGCCGGCAGCGGGTGTTGTACCGGCGGCCGGCGCCGGCGCACTTGCGTCTGGCGCCTTGGCCACTGGAGCCGCCGCCAAACGCACCGGCCGGGCAGGGTCTGGTTGCTGCGCTCCCGCTACGAACGCCAGCGCGGTGATGACCGCGCCGACGGCGAGACAGGCGATGATGATGCTGCGATTAACGGTCATTACTTTTTCGCCTCCTCAGCCGGCGCACTCGCCTGATCTGCGGTGTGGGCTATGTAGGTCTGAATCTGGAAATCGGTGTCGAGCAGCGACTCGTCCTTCTTCTGCACCCGAATCTTGCTCTTGTCCTGAGCCGTGAGCGGCTTGAGCGAGAGCGCCACGGGCGCAATGATCCTGTTGAGAGATCCGACGTTTGCCAGGAACGCTGCGACCGCGTGGTAGCCGCCGGTGACGGACAGCTTGTAGCGATAGGTGTCGAACTGCTCGCCGACCAGCACCGGCATCGGCTCGACAGACGACAGGTCGAGACCAACCCTGCGGGCGGCCGTCGATACGTTCTCGAGAAGCGCTGGCACTTCATTGGTTGTCGGGACGATCTGCCGGAGGACCACCAGCTCGGCCGCGTACTGCGCCGCTTCCATACGGAGTCGCTGCAGACTGCCGGATGCCACTGCCGCCCTTGCTTCGTTGTTCTTCTTGTCGAGCGTTTCGACGTGCTGCTGAATCGCGGCAATGTCGTCGTTCTTCGGCATGTACAGGAAGTAGCCGTACGCAATGGCCAATGCGACCGTGAGCACCGACGCAGCGACGAGAAGCTGGTCGCGCTTGGTTAGACTCGCGCCAATTGACATTTCAGTTTCCTCCCACAGCCAGGGACACCGACTTGATGAGGAACGGCGGTGGAACCTGGGACTCGGCCTCGAGGTTGAACTCCGTCACTTCCTTTCCCTCCGACGTGACCATGTCGGAGCGGGTGAGCTGCACGTTCTGGATGAACGGCGAAGCCTCGAGAGTCTTCATGAACAAGGTCAGCGCCTGGATGTCTACCGTGTGGCCGACAATTCGGAACTTCGTCGAGCGGGACGCCGCGGCCAGCACCGAATCCGCATGCACCTTTCTGAGCCTGGCATCGGGCGGCTTGACCGGCGCACCATTCTTCCTGGCCAGGGCGGCCTTTGCCGCCTGGGCGCTGTCGGTTGCAACAGAGCTCGGCGGTGCGCTCGTTTGAGTCACCGACGTCAGCCAGGTATAGGGCGGCAGAGCGCTGCTGATCTCGTCGAGGAGATGCGGCCAGAGATACCGGCTGGCATCGATTGACTTGATGATCGCGACCTGCTGGTAGAGCGAATCACGCGTGGCCTCGGCCTTCGACTTGGCGGCAAGAACCACCTTGAAGCGAGTCGAATCCTCGACCGCTTGCCGCTCGCGCTCGACCAGCGCGCGCTCTTTTGCCGCCTGGCCCATGTACAGCATGGCTATCGACAGTGTCACCACGCTCAGCGTAGCGATGGCGCCGATCATGAACTTGTCTCTGATTCCCGCCGTCGCCGAAGACAGCAGCGCCCCAAAATTGAAGTCACTGCCGCCGTCGGATTTCCCGCCGGCTCCAGGAAGAAGATTGACCTTGATCATTTCAGATGTCCGTGGAGGCGTTTACTGGCGGAGAGCGAGGCCGATTGGCAGCATCAGCAGCGGCGCGACCTCGTCGGTAGACAGCGAGTCGAGTGCACCGTCGCGAATGTTGAGGCGAGCCAGCGGGTTTGCGTGCTGCACCGGAATCCCCAGCCGCTGGCCGAGCAGTTCGGCAAGGCCGGGAGTCCGCGAGCCGCCACCACAGAGATAGACCGCCCGCACTTGCGCGACAGCCTTGGACGTGGAGAGGAATGCGGCGCCGCGCTCGACGCCAACTGCGATCTCCTCTGTACGCTGCTGTAGAACGCCGTCGAGACTGGCGGAACGATCGAATCCGCGAATCATCGTCTCGGCGTCTTTCGCCGAAACGCCGTGCTGGCGCTGGAGGTCTTCGATGAAACGGCGCGTGCCCAGAGGCAGATCGCGCGTCAGAAGTGGCACTCCACCGTCCATGATGTTCACGTTGGTGACTTCGTGGCCGACATTCACCAGGCCCACGAGGCCGGTCATCGCCTCGGGGTAGTTCACCTCGAATGCGTTGTGAAGGGCGAACGCGTCGACATCGACAATCGTCGGAACAACTCCGGCTTCGGCGAGAATGCGCAGCTTGGAATCGATAAGGTCACGCTTGGCGGCGACGAGGAGCACGCTCATCTCGTCCGACGTTCTGGTGGGGTCGAGAATCTGGAAATCCAGCTCGACCGACTCGACGTCGGGCACGTGCTGCTCGGCCTCCCAGCGCATGAGCTCACGCGCCTGTTTTTCCTTTACGCGCTCCGTCTGGATCTTCTTGATGATCACGTCGCGGCCGCCGACGGCAGTGACGACGTGACTCGATTTGACCGACGCGGCATCGAGAGACGCTCTGATGGCGTCGGCAACGATGCCCGGATCCATCACTTCGCCTTCGACGATCGCGTCGGAGGGAAGCCTCGTAATAGCGACCTTTACGAGCTCGGGAGCGGCATTCCGGTGATCGATTACCGCTACCTTGATGAGCCCCGAGCCAATGTCGAGACCAACTGTTGTTTTCTTGCGATTGAATAGCGGCATAACGTCCTGGGAAGGAGACCGCGAGGGATTGCACCTGAACACGATTCACGAGGCGGCGAGGTAACAGCTTTCAGGACATTCAATACAGCGCTGTCCACGGGTGCTCGCTCACACGTATCGGGGGATTTACGGGCACGCCGTCGCGCACGGTGCGCACGACGACGCCGACGCGGCGACGCAACCCGGAGCCAGCATACGGCGCTACCCGGACGTCGGCGACTATTGCGTACAAGGCGGTATCGAGGCGCGTTATGAAAACACTGCTCTCCAGCGCGCCAGCGGCCTCGGAGGGCAGTCCAACCGTCTGGCCGGCACGCAGCGAGTCGCACGTCGGCGCATCCCAACCCGCAACGGCCCGCGCAATCGCATACTCGGCAAGCTCGAGAGCCTGCTGGTCGCGCAGCTCATTGCGTGCAATCCCCATCTCCTGCCCACTGGCGAAGAACGCGCCGGTAACGAGCAGAGCAATGATTACGATCGCGACGAGAGCGGCGACGAGAACAAACCCGCGGCGACATGACCCCTTCACCCTCATCGCGCGCGATTTCTCGGTGAGACACTGACGATCGCTGAATCGCGAAGCCGCTGGCGTGCATCGCCGGCGAACGACACCTCGCGGGCTGTCTCGCCCCGCAGTACGACGTCTATGCGGGCAACGGCTGGCGACAGTAAAGCGTCGACGACCTCTTCACCCGTGGAATCGAAATAACGGAATGCCAGGCCGGCCCCGGTGCCTCCACTGCCCCGATAGGGCAAATACGGCCCGCTGACCGGCTGAATTGTGCCACAGATGGACCGGCCAACTGCGTTGCACCGGCGATAACCGAGATACCAGTTGTTGTCCGACGAGCGATAGAGACTGTATCGGGCGCGGCGGATGAATCTTATCGGGGCGCCTTTTCTCACACTCGGCGAAGGGATGTCGGAAAGAGTGACGGCATAACCCGGTTGCCCAGCCGCAGCGTCGGCGGCGGACGTGAATCCGGTGTCAGGTGGGCATGAACTGGCAAGTGACCGGGAACCGAATGCGCTGATGCGGAATTCCATCCAGCGCCCGGAGTCGGGCACGCCCGCGGGGATAGCGTAAATGAGCGCCACGTCTCCGGTGTCAGGAGACGCAAGCAGCGACGTCAGTCCGGGCGCGCCGGCGAGCACGACGGGCGGCAAAAAGATCGTCCGCCCAACAGGCGCCCGACAGGCAACCGAGCTGCCGATGGTGCTGAAGAGCTCCATCGCCGAATCGGTCATCAGTGGAAAGCCGTAGCGGGCCACTGCCGTGCCGCGAATATCCGCGGCCAGAACGTCGGCGGCGTCGCGGAGCTGAGCGCGCACCTGGAGCACTTCAGCGGCGGCACGATAGAATCGTTCCTGGCGCCGCAACGTCAGCATCAGGGCTGATCCGACGACGGCGGCAATTGTCGTCGCGGCAATCAGCTCGACAAGAGTGAACCCTGCCCGTGCGGAACCTATCCGCACGGAGCCGCCGTTATGAATTCCTCGCTGTGATCGCCGGTGCGTGTGGAGTAGGTCACACGCTGCCGGATGTCGGTGGAGAATGCACCAGCGGCGACTGACCACTCGGAGCGCACGCCAGGCGTCCGCTCGCTCCCGCTGCTTAACTCGGTGCATGATCGGGAAAAGGATTCCTCTGTCCGGCGGCGCGCAGCCGACGCAGCGGCGGCAACCCGCGAGCTATCCGCCATCCGCCGGATAATGACCCCAGCGGAACCCGCCAGGGCGAGACCACCAACTGCGAGTATCAGGAGGGCTACTACAACTTCAATGAGAGTGACGCCGCGCGCGTTCTTCATGGGCGGACATTAGGCAAGTCCTGCCCCCGAGTGACATCATTCGCGTGAGCGCGCAATCGGTCGGCCGCAAAAAAAAGGGCGGCCAGTTGGCCGCCCTTCAGACTGCTGTGCTGTTGCTGATCAGCTGCAGCTGATCAGGCCGTTCGCCGAAGAGTTGCAGGTCTTGGCGGTGAGCGTGTGGGTCGCCGTTGCGATCCAGCTGGCCGGCGGACCCGCAACCGCAGTGAACGTAACCGATACGTTCTGCGACGGGGTAAAGCCCTGGGCGGAACCGTT
>DATBZT010000068.1:0-2825 GCA_036513055.1 Gemmatimonadaceae bacterium
CACGACGGCGATCGTCGGCGTCCACCTGTCGGTTCTGAGCGAGCCACTCTTTCTCGCATCACTCGTGCTGACATTACTGGCAATGGTTCGTTCAGGCGGGGAAAGAACGGAGTCAGGCGGCGCCAGCAACGGAGCCAGACACTGGACACGACGCCCGCTGGTGGTAGGAATACCGGCTGCCCTCGCGGCGATGACGCGGTACGCGGGCGTCTGCGCTCCGGCAGCGGTTGTCCTCTGGTTCTTCTTCCGCGGCAACAAGCCACTGCGGACGAGATTTGCGGACGCCGCCGAAGCGGCCGCAGTGCCTGCGTTCGTAATTGCGGCATGGCTCATACACAGCGTGCGCGTTGGCGACCGCAGCGGCTCTCCCGAGGTTGGGCTGTATGGAGACTTCGGGCTGACCTTGCGCGAAACGGCGCACACTTTTGCCGACTGGCTTGCACCGGGCATACATCCGCCGATGGTGCAACTGATGCTCGCCATCGCGTTGGCGATCGGAATCGCGATGGTGGTGATCAATGGATTTCGGCGTTGCAGCGCCCCGGCGCGCATTCTCCTTGCCGCCGACGTCCTGCTGCTCGCGTGCTACGTTTTCGTATTGCTGTCCGCGCGCGTGCTCGTGGGCAGTTCAATCCCCTTTGACTTTCGTCTGCTGGTACCCTCCATTCTGCTGGCGGAGGTAGCAATCATCGTTGCCACAGCGTCGTACGTTGCCGTCGCCGGAAAGCTGATTCGACCTGTGATAATCACCGCCTGCGCCCTCTGGTTTGCGGCCTCGCTCGCGCAGAGCTCCAGTGATGCTTCCGAAGCGATCACCGAGGGCTCCGACTTTGCATCGAGCACGTGGAAATCATCGCCGACACTGGATTGGGTGAGGTCGCGAAGCGCGGGGCATCCGCTTTTCAGCAACTGGCCGGCGGTCATCTATTTCAAGACGTCGCGCATTGCCCGTGACACCCCGCAGTCGCTCGACACCATCGACCTTAAGGAGTTCGGCCACATACTCGAAAAAGGTCACGGAGCGCTCGTCGCGTTCTCATTGCTGAACCCGGACTACCCGCCGGGCGACTCCATCGCGCGTGCACTCGGGTTGGTAAAGGTCGGGCAATTCAACGATGGCAGCGTGTGGCTGGCTCCGGAAGCGGGAACGAGATGATGGACCGCCCGCTGGCGCGGCTGATGGCGGCCATCCACGGCGGCTACGTGCTATTTGTCCTTCTGGGCAGCCTGCTGGTGCTCCGGTGGCCACGGCTGATCTGGGTTCATGCCGCGGCGGTCCTGTGGGCGTTCCTGACCCTCTCTTTCGACATGGGCTGCCCTCTCACCCCCTGGGAAAAGGCGGCCCTGAAGCGCGGAGGAGTGGAGCCGTACCCCGAGGGATTCGTCCAGCATTATCTCCTTCGCTCCCGATTCGCCGCCGATCACTCTCGGGCAGTCCACGCCTCGCTTGGGGTCCTGGTGCTGGTTTTCAACATCACGGTTTACTGGTTTGTTTTCCGCCGCCGGTGACGGGATGGGCCGCTGGTCTTGCCACCCCCCGGTTTCCTGATTCAAGTTACCAAAGCGCCCCGGCCGCGAGCACGCAGAATGCAGTAAAGGACGAGGCCGCGCGCGACAGTCATTCCCTCCCACCCTCGCTGATCAGAAACCATGCGCGAGTATAAAAGCGAAGACATTCGCAACATTGCCGTCGTCGGACACGGAGCCTGTGGCAAGACTACCCTTGTAGATGCCCTGGCCTTCGTGTCCGGCTCCTCAAAGCGTCACGGCTCAGTTCGTGACGGAACCGCGCTGACCGACTTCGATCGTGAAGAAACGGAGCGCGGTTTTTCCATCAGCCTGGCGTGCGCCCACGCCGAGTGGATGGATTCCAAAATCAACCTCCTTGACACTCCGGGATACTCCGACTTCCAGGGCGAAGCGATCGCCGGATTGACGGCGGCCGATGGCGCGCTGGTCGTCGTCAGCGCCACCGCCGGAGTCGAGGTCGGAACTACCCGGATGTTCAACGAAGCAATGGAGCGCCGAGATCCGATTCTGTTCGTCGCCTCGATGATCGACAAGGAGCACGCCTCGTTCGATTCGGTTTACGAAGGAATCAAGGCGAGCCTCACGCCCCGCGTCATTCCGGTGGAGGTGCCGATTGGAGAAGGCGCTGACTTTCACGGCATTCTCAATCTGTTCGACAAGAAGGCGCATCTCTTCAAAAAGGGAACGAAGCTTGGCGAGTACGACGAGGTCGACATCCCGGCCGACCAGAAGCCACTCTTCGACCGCTACTACGAGCAGTTGATCGAGACCATCGCGGCGACCGACGACGTTCTTCTCGAGCGTTACCTGGGCGGCGAGGAGATTGCCCGCGCCGACGCGCTCAACGCGATGAAGGAAGCGATGAAGCGGCAGGAAGTTTTTCCTCTCTTCTGCTGCTCTTCGGAGCTGACTTACGGAACCCAGGCCCTGCTGACGAAGATTGTGGAGCTGATGCCGACGGCGTTCGAGATGGAGGAGGTCCATGCCTTTGTCGGCGCGGAAGGCGACAAGACGGTGGAGATCCACGCCGTTGACTCCGCTCCCTTCACCGCCCTGGTGTTCAAGACGCACGCCGAACCGCACGTCGGGGACGTTTCCTATTTCCGCACGTTTTCCGGGCGGCTGATGAACGGCCAGGATGTCTACAACGCAACACGCGACATCGGCGAAAAGATGGCTCATATCACCATCCCACAGGGCAAGGAGCGCGTCGAGGTGCCGCTGCTCCATCCCGGTGATATCGGGTGTGTCGCAAAGCTGAAGAACACGCATACGAACGACACTCTGTCCACCCG
>DATBZT010000069.1:0-4127 GCA_036513055.1 Gemmatimonadaceae bacterium
GAGGAGAAGGCGTGCGGCGGCGGAGCCCCCGCCGATGCCAGGGCGAGTATTAGATAGTCCCGGGCCGGGTCGACCTTGACCTCTATGGTGTATTTTGGCGGCTCCGCTTCATCGAAGCTCACCGCAACCGTTTCAGAGCAGGTCATAGCAGTCGTGCCCCGCCTCGCGCTAATTTGCTCGTGAACCCACTCTTCGACTCGACTCAATAGCAGCCGCACTGACCAACGCAGCCACTTGTCCGTCGGCTCCTTGCTCAAAGCAATCACAAGCGCTCCCATTAGCAGTTCGTCGTAGGCGAACTTTGTTCGCGCGTCCACAATGCGATTGCTCCGGGCGATCACGGGGTCCCAGGGATACGTCGCGTCTCCAAGATCCGTGGAGCCCGGGGTCGGAGAATGCCAGCGGTATGCATCGATATACCACTGTTCTTTTATATCGTCACTCAAGTTGTTTCGAACGACACCATTCTCGGTGGCGTCCACCGCACACTTCCCGTCCCATACCGCGGCGTGTGAGTAGTCGCCGCCGTCGAGACGTCGGATAAGCTGCGAGAGTGCCTCGCATCCGCACGAGAGCAATACGTCACCGGTACGCAAGTCGGTAACGTCAATCGGGACTGGCGTGCCCTGCATGGACAGACCCCTTAACGAAACGAGTTCCGATTCTACGCCTCCAGAATCCAGCTGGCAAGCAGAAATAACGGCGCCCTACTTTCCTCTGGCCTTAACGGCATTAACGACCTATGATCACCCACGCGACTCACGTGGCCGACCTACTGGACCGACTCCGCATCGCCCTCGCCGGGCGTTACACGTTCGAGCGCGAGCTCGGCCGCGGTGGAATGGCAACGGTCTATCTCGCAACAGACCTGAAGCATCACCGCGGCGTTGCGATCAAAGTCCTCAAACCCGAGCTGTCTCTGGCGCCCGAGCGGTTCCTTCAAGAGATCGAGATCGCGGCGACGCTCGCCCACCCTCACATCGTACCACTATATGATTCGGGCGCCGCCGAAGAAATCCTGTACTACGTCATGCCTTATATCGATGGGGAGAGCTTGCGGGACCGACTTGCCCGCGAGCCGCGGCTCCCGATGAAGGACGTCTGCGCCATCGCGCGCGAAATTGCGGATGCGCTCGACTACGCGCACAAGCGCAAGGTCGTTCATCGCGACATCAAACCCGGCAACGTTCTGCTGTGGAGCAGCCACGCCGTGGTCGCTGACTTCGGCGTCGCCAAGGCGCTGGACTTGGCCAACACCCGCGACCCGCTAAGCTCCACCGGCCTCGTGCTGGGAACTCCGCCGTACATGGCGCCCGAGCAGGCTGTAGCAGATCCTGCTACGGATCACCGTGCCGACCTCTACGCCCTCGGCGTTCTCACCTACGAAATGCTCGCCGGGCGCAGACCGTACCAGGGAGTGCAGGAGACTCTGTCGCCGGTTCACGTCTCTGAATTACGGCCCGATACTCCAACCGCGCTGGCGACGCTGGTCATGCGCTGTCTCTCGATCTCGCCAAACGAGCGTCCGCAGCATGCCGGGGACGTGGTCTCCGCGATTGACGCGCTTCCCACGCCATCGGGTGGAGCGGTCAGCCCCCGCTCCCAGCGTGTTTCGCGGCGGCAAGTTCTACTCGGCACCGTGCTCGCCAGCATGATTCTTCTGATCATCGCCACAGCACTTCTCCCTCCCGCCACCCGCGCAATGTTGGTTACCCTTATGCGACGGCCCGACGCGCCGCTGATGCAGGGGCGGGTTCTCGTCGTTCCGTTCAGCAACGAGACGGGCGATACGACAGTGCGCGTTGTCGGTGTCCTGGCAGCAGAGTGGATCGGGCGCGCAGTCTCGACTGTGCGAGGCCTCGAAGTCGTCGATCCGCAGACCGCACTGACGACAGAAACAATCGTTAGCCGGATACCCTGGCCGCTGCGCACGCGAGACCAGTCACTGGCGATGGCGCAGGAGGTCGGCGCAACGACACTTGTGTCCGGCACGATTTACCGCGAGGGCGACTCGCTGCTCTTCCTCACGAAGATCACGGACGTCAAGAGTGGACGCCTGGTGCGAACGCTGGAACCGATCAGTTCGAGCCGAGAGGCGCCGCTACTCGCATTGACTCGGCTGCAGCAGCGCGTGGCGGGGAGCCTCGCGCAGGTGAGCGAAGTGAGCGGTGGGATGAGCATCGGCAGCCTGGCGGAGCCGCCTTCACTCGCTGCGTACGAAGAGGTCTATCGAGGGATGGAAGCGTACCTGCGTGGCGACGACAGCAGTCAGTTCGCTCATTTCGAGCGTGCGGCACAACTCGATACGATGTACACGACGCCGCTCGTCTTTCTCGCTTTCGCGCACGTCTTCCACTTCCAGTACGAGGCAGCCGAGTCGGCGATGCGGCGGGCAGAGTCGTTGAGCGAACGGCTGACGCCGGCGGAGCGGGCGCTCCTCGATCATCTGCAGGCGTTAATGCGCGGCGATCGCGACCAGGCCGTCATCACAGCGCAGCGTTTCCTCTCGCTCGTCCCCGGATCACAGGAAGCACCGCTTCTGCTCGCTAGCGTTGCGCTGTCAACGCAAAGGCCGAAGCTGGCCCTGGCAGCCTTGGCGCAGAGCGACCCCAATCGCGGGTTGAACCTCGTAGCGCCCGTCTATTGGATATACCAGGCAAAAGCTGCCGGAGAACAGGGTGACTGGAAGCGTTCGCTCGCCATGGCGCGTACGGGAGTAGATCGATTCCCCCAGTCGGCTATAATGGGCGAACTGACCGCGAGCGCGCTGGCGCGGCTCAATCAGGTACCGGAAATGGAGGGCGCTCTGGCGCGACTTCCTTCCCGAAACAAGCCACTGCTGGAACGGGCACAGCTCGCGATCAAGCTGTGGGGAGACCTTGAGAGCGCCGGAGTTTACCATGCCGCGACCAATCTCGTCCAACAGTATGCTCGCCTGATGGATGGCGCTGCAAGTGATACCACCCGCGAATCGCGATACACGCGCGGCGGCCTTTACTGGCGCGCCGGCCGGCTGCGCGACGCACAGACGATCTTCAGCTCGCTCGCGGCGGCCGATACCGGGATCGACCGGCTCCGCGATCTGGGACAGCTGGGCATCACCAGCGCGCGCCTCGGCGACGGCGCCGCCGCATCGCTCGCCGAGAAGCAAATAAGCGACGCGACTCCCCGTTATCAGAGAGGCACACAAAAGTTGCTACAGGCGGAGATCGCGGCGGCATTGAACGAGCGTGCCCGCGCAGTCTCGCTTTTGCGAGAGGGGCTCGCGCTTGGTCTCGGTCTGGAAACGCTCGGCGGAGCGCTGATCGGGAATCCCGATCTCCAGCCTCTGTACGGGTTTCTCGCGTTCGAGGAGCTGCTGAAGCCGAGCGATTAGGTTTCGATTGGAAATGACTCGTTCTGCGGGCTTTGTCGACCTTCCCAGACAGTGGATTTCGTTAGGCGGGTAGCCCTCCGTAGAATCGCCCACTAGTTGAACAGCAGTGTTCACTCCACGGAGGAGACATCGTGAAAAAGACTCCTATCCTATGTCTTTCCAGTCTCGTTGGCTGCGCCACTGTGAGCTCTCCGCTGGCGACAGATGTGGAGACAACGACTGCGGCTTCTGCAGCTCTGACGCAGTTTGTGCAGCCATGGAACATCGCCGCCCGCTGGCGATGCCCGGGGCGCGTCACAGTATGGCGATCTGTATTGGCCGGATGCGGAGTTAGTTGATCCTTCAGGTATGATCTGGAACGGACAGCAGGCAATCCGACAAATGCACGTAGACTTATGGAGGACTGCTTTTTCATGGGAAGCAAAGTCAACGGCGTGGTACGGAAGACTCGTCGCCTTAGCCGACTCTGATGATAGCGGACTTCGACCTCGAGCTCGCTTTGTCAAAGGAAACTCCGCCTATCCCGATAGCAGTCATGGCATCGTTAAGGCGCATCTCAAGCATGTAATGGAGAAACGCGGAGGTAAATGGAAAGTAGTGGCTGCGCAAAACACTTTCTACTCGGATTCTGCGCCTACTAAATGAAAGCAATTGAAGGGATGTTGCCCCAGGCCGTCTAACGAGCGCTGCAGCCGACACTTTTCGGATGCGGCTTCGCCGCATGGGTGATAGTGTGCTTGCAGCTGAACTA
>DATBZT010000070.1:0-6548 GCA_036513055.1 Gemmatimonadaceae bacterium
TCCACCTGGAGCTCGATGCCGGCATCGGGAGGCCGTGGGTTGCTGATCGTTACCGGCAACATCAGCTCGCTCGGAAACAATTTCAACTGGAAGGGGATCGTGCTCGTCGGCGGAGACATCACGGGCAACGGCAGCAGCAACATCCAGGGAGCGGTAATCAGCGGGCTCAACTGGAAGCTCGGAATAACCGTTCCCATCGAAACGGCGAATGGAACGAAGAACTACATGTACAACTCCTGCGAGGTCGCGAAGGCGCTGCGCGGCCTGGGCGCGCTGGTACCCCTCCCGAATACGTGGGTGGATAACTGGGTCGAGTACTAAGCGTACTACTGAGTCCGCATAGATCCTCAGTTCGCAGTCGCTTATGCACCGGGCGTGAAGTGATGTAATAGATTCCCGGTATGAAGATTCTGGTCATCGAGGATGACCCAACAGTCGGCCAGTTCGTCAAGCGCGGGCTCGAGCAGCAGCGGTGGGGAGTCGACCTCATCGGCACCGGCGACGAAGGCGAGCGCATGGCCGTGGCCGGCAACTACGACCTCATCATTCTCGACATGCGGCTCCCCGGCAAATCGGGGCTGCAGGTGCTGCACGACCTCCGCGGCCGGGGCTTCGAGCGCCCGGTGCTCGTGCTCACGGCGCAGGACGCGATCGACGCCAAGGTCGAGACGCTGCGCGCCGGGGCTGACGACTACGTCACGAAGCCGTTCGCTTTCGAGGAGTTGCTGGCTCGCGTCGAGGCGCTTTCCCGCCGGCCGCGCGTGCTCGCCACGCCGGCACTCAAGGTGGCCGACCTTGAGCTCAACCTCGACACGCGCGAAGTGACACGTCGCGGCGCCGCAGTCGAGCTGACGCCGAAGGAGTACACCGTGCTGGAGTATCTGATGCGTCACGCCGGCCGTGTGATGAGCCGCACCCTGATAACCGAGTATGCGTGGGGCTATCACTTCGATCCGGGCACCAACATCGTCGACGTGGTGATCAATCATTTGCGCAAGAAGATCGACGCGAATCACACGATGAAGCTGATCCACACCATTCGCGGCGTCGGCTACGTGATACGAGCCGACGGGGTTCCTCCCAGGGGCTGACCCGGAAATGGCCTCGACGCGGACGAACCTGACGGTGGCGTTCATCTCTGCGCTGCTGGCCATCACAGTGGCGCTTGGCCTGACTCTCTGGACCGTCCGAAACGCCGCGCTCTACCGCGATGTGGCCCGTTACGCGGCGACCCAGGCAGATGTCGCATCGACGCTGATCACCGACGCCGGCCAGTCGGCGCAGTCACTGATCGTCGAGCCGGATACATCGTCCGAGGCGGTTGTCATCACCCCCCGGCTTCGCGCGCTTCTCGATGTGTTTCCGGACTATATCATCGTAATGGATCACAGCGGGGCTCCCCTCTATCAGTCCGCTGCCGTCCGCCGGCTCGCCCCTGCCGATGCGGACTCGCTTCTCCTCAAGCTTGCAGACCTGCCCGTGGATTCGGCGGCTGTTCTGCCGGTGCCGATGATCGATGAGCTTCTCGTTATCGCACGCGATCTTCCGACCAAGACGGCGACGACGATTGGCCGCGTCATAGTCGGAGTGCCGACCTCGCGGGTGACGACGTTGCCGAGAGAGTACCGGATAGTGCTGTTCTTCCTCGCGCCGCTGATCATCGCGCTGGCCGGGTGGCGTGCCTGGGCGGCGTTCGGCCTCACGTCACAACGAATGGGGAAGATCACTCACGACGTCGCCGCAATTACCGATGGGCGGAGCCTTCATCGCCGGCTCAGCATGGAGAACGCGGGGCAGGAGTTCGAGGAGCTGGTGGGAACGCTCAACGCCATGATTGCCCGGCTCGAGACGTCATTTCTCGGCTTGCGTCGCTTCACGGCCGACGCCAGCCACGAGCTGAAGACGCCCCTGGCTGTCCTCCGCGCCGACGTCGAGCGGGCAATGAGCGAGCCGATCCCTCCGGCCGAACGGCTCGTCGCCCTCGAAGAGGCGCTGCAGGAGACGACGCGGATGGCCGATCTCGTCGAGAGCCTCCTCACCCTGGCGAGGGCCGACGAGGGACGGTTTGACATTCATCGCGAGCCGGTGGCGCTCAAGCCCCTCGTTCAGGATATCTATGAAACGGCGCTGATACTGGGGGAGGGAGCTGGCGTCGCCGTGAACTTCCCCTTTACCGCCGACGTCACGGTGATGGGCGATCCAACTCGCCTGAGACAACTATTTCTCAATCTCGTGACGAACGCGATCAAATACACAGCGGCCGGCGGAAAGGTGGAGCTCGGCCTGGGCGTTCATCCTGACAACGTCACGTTCGCGGTGCGCGACACCGGCATCGGAATAGCCGCTGCCGACGTTCCCCACATCTTCGAGCGCTTCTGGCGCGCCGACCGCGCGCGTTCACGAATGTCCGAGCGCGGCGGATTCGGACTCGGTCTGGCGATCAGTCAGTGGATCGCTCAGGCACATGGTGGCACTCTAACTGCATCTTCACGTCTCGGACGAGGAAGTCTTTTTACCGTGACGCTGCCGTTGCCGGTACAGCAGGCTGAGCCGTCGCCGGTGCCACAATCTCTGCAGCCGCAGGAGTCGATCGCTGAATGAAGTTTTGATTAAGACCGATTTCATTGATTCTTAATCTTGGCGGTATTACTTCGTGGCACCGGGTGGAATAACCTAAGTAGCAACGATTCCTCTTTTGGTGAAAAATGTTCAGTCAACTGATCGAATCCAAACCGAGAAAGCAGAAGATGGCTGGCGGAACTTTGTTCAGCCTCGTCTTCCATGGCGCGCTGATCACCGCGGCGGTCGTCGTTACGGCGAAAGCTGGCATTGCCAGCGACAAGACGAAACAGGAGAAGCTCCAGTTCGTCGAAATAAAGAAGGAACCGCCTCCCAAGCCAAAGGAGCCGCCTCCACCTCCGCCGACGAAGGAAGTATTCAAGGCGCCGCCACCGAAGGGATTCCAGGTGCTTCGCGCGCCGGTCGATATTCCGATCAAGATTCCCGATATCGACCTGAGTAAGAAGGTCACCAACGAAGCGGACTTCAGCGGCAAGGGAGTGAAGGGCGGTGTCTCGACCGGCGTCGTCGGTGGGACGGCAAGGCCGACCAACGAGCCGTACTTCGAGTTCCAGGTCGAAAAACCGGTATCGCAGATTCCGGGAACGGGCACACCGCGGTATCCGGACGCGCTTCGTTCCTCTGGAGTGGAGGGCGACGTCCAGGCCCAGTTCATCGTAAACGAAGATGGTAAGGCAGAGGTGGGCTCGTTCAAGGTCTTGAAGGCCACCAACGAACTGTTTGCGTCAGCAGTCAGGGCGGCGCTCCCGCAGATGCGATTTTACGCCGCCGAAGTCGGCGGAAAGCACGTTCGCCAGCTCGTTCAGCAGAGCTTCCAGTTCAAGCTCGACAAGTAACCCACCACCGGAGATAACTCTCAATGCAACTCTCGCTACGCGACCTATGGATCCAGATGGGCGGATTCGCCAAGGGGATCGTATTCGTCCTCGCAATCATGTCAGTCTGGTCGCTGTCAATCACGATCAAAAAGTGGTGGGACCTTCGCAAGGCACAGTCGGAAACCCGCAAGTTCGCACCTGAATTCTCGCAGTTCCTCGAGGAAGACAACCTTGCCGAAGCGGTCACCTTGGCCGAGAAGTACAAGAAGTCGCATGTCGCCCGCGTGCTTGGCGGCGCGCTCACCGAGATCAAGCCGCTCATTCAGGACGGGACCGTCACCGTCGGCGATATCAACTCCGCCGAGCGCGCCGTGGAGCGTGAGATGCTGATGGCGATCACCGACCTCAAGCGCGGACTTGGCGTTCTCGCCACCGTTGGCGCAACCGCGCCGTTCGTCGGCCTTCTCGGAACGACAATGGGAATCGTGAATGCGTTCGTCGGGATGGCTGCTTCGGGCTCAGGCGGTCTGTCGGCGATCTCCGCCGGTGTCGCCGAGGCGCTGATCACGACGGCGTTCGGTCTCCTGGTCGCCATTCCCGCTGTGTGGGCGTTCAATTTCTTCCAGGTCAAGATCGACAATCTCACCGCCGAGATGACGTACACCTCGAAGGAGATGATCGACTACATGATCAAGAACGTGAGCGGCGAGTTCGGCCGCTCCCGCTTCACCCGCGAATTCAACACCACTGCTTCGACGGGATCTTCTCCGGTCTCCCAGTAGTCGCGGAGGCATTCGCTCATGTCGATGTCCACTGGAAGCAGCTCAGGCATCAAGGCAGAGCCGAACGTGACGCCGATGATCGACGTCATGCTCGTCCTGCTGATCATATTCATGCTCGTCGTGCCGGCGATCAACTCCGGATTCCAGGCCATTCCGCCGCAGGGTACCAACCTCAAGCCGCATCCTGAAGAGGAGCGCGACCAGGTGCTCGGCATTGACGCGAACGGCCAGTATTTCCTGAACAAGAAAGCCATTCCCAACGCACAGCTCGGTGAATTACTGAAGGGCATCTACGCGAACCGCGAAGAGGACAAGCTCCTGTACGTGAAGGCGCACAGGGACCTCGAGTACGGGAAGGTTCTCGACGCTCTCGACATCGCAGCCCACAACGACGTGCGCGTCACGGGCATGATTACGGATCAACGTCCCGGAACCGTGTCGTTGATACAGAGCGATCGATTGCTTGGCGGCGGCAAGGCCGGGGAGAACAAGTAATGTCAATGACTGCTGGAGGGGCCAAGGGTCTCACGAACGACATCAACGTCACTCCGATGATCGACGTGCTCCTCGTTCTCCTCATCATCTTCATGCTCGTCGTACCGATGTCGCGGAAGGCAATCGATCTTCAGCTGCCCGATCCAACAGAGACGACGCAGAGCTCGAACCCGCCGCCGCAGATCGTTCTCGAGGTGCTGCCGGGCAACAAGTACTTCGTGAACAAGGAGCCGATTCCCAAGGAGCGGCTCGGCGCGCGACTGAAGGAAATCTACGATCCGCGTCCCGAGAAGATCATTTTCGTCAAAGGCGCACCCAAGGGAGTGAAGTACTCCGATGTGATCTACGCGATGGACGTGGCGCGTGGAGCAGGGGTGAAAGTCATCGGCGTGTCGCCGAAGGATCCGGGTCAATAGAGAACCGCTACCGGCCTCCGGTCGGAATACCGAGCAAGAGCGAGAGAGAGGGGCGGTGGAAGGGTGTCGCCGCCTCTCTTTTTGCGCACGCCCTGATCATTCTTCTGATTCTCTATCCCCTGGCGTCACATGATTTCAAGGGGGAACATGTGCTCGGTGGAGGAGGTCCGGGGCCGGCAGGAGGCGGTGGCGGGGGAAAGGGCGGCGGCGAGCAACGGCTGCAATACGTGAGACTGAAGCCTGCCGCGGATGCGGCTGCGGCAGTGATCCCCCCGAAGGTCGAGCCGCCTAAACCGATCGTTCCGCAAGTAGTGACCACGCCACAGCAACCAGCGGCAACGGCGCAGCCAAGCGTGACCGTAACAGCTCCGGGGACGGGGAGCGGCAACGCCGGCACGGGCGGGGCAGGTCCGGGCAGCGGCGGTGGAGTGGGGTCGGGAGTGGGGCCGGGTACCGGAAGCGCCGCAGGTCCGGGCACGGGCGGCGGGCCCGCGGGAAGCTATCCTCCCACTCCCACTCAATTTTTCCTGCCGCCGCTGCCCGCGCCCGCGAGCGTGAAAGGATATCATCTCATCGCGTGGTTCGATGTCGACGAGAAGGGCAACGCGACGCTGCTGGGATTCAATCCGAGTAAGGACGGCGGGTACAATCGTAAACTGCGCGATGTCCTGTTGTCGCTCCGCTTCCGCCCGGGCGTTCGCGCGGACGGCACGCCGGTGCGCGATACGGTGGACATTCAGTTCATTTTCGGAAAGTGACGCATCCTCAAGTTCTTCTCGGTCGGTCGGCGCCGAGATCATGGGGAGCGAGACGATCGCTCGCACTCTCCGGAGCCCGTCTTCCGCTGCGCTTCCCTCCGGGAAGCTCGCTCCAATACGCCGGTCTCCTCGGAGCTCGCGAAACGTCTCTCTCCCCACGATCTCGCCGCCTCCCTCCACAGGCATCGCGTGTCGCGGAAGACCGAAGCCATGATTGCTCGTCCACCGTCACCGCGCAGCCGCAACCTCACGCGGAAATACCGGCCGGAAATCGGATGCCCGAGTGAAAGCGCGCAATTGAGGACTGCACGCGCGTCTTGACCTCGAAACCAGGCTGGAGGAGGGAGTCGTTCGTGTGTGATGGATTCGGCGGCGTTCTGCGAGCTCCGAGGAGACCGGCGGTTCTCGGAGCGAGCTTCCCGGAGGGAAGCGCAGCGGAGAGCCGGGCTCCGGAGAGTGCGAGCGGTCGCCGCAGAATCCATTACATGCGGACGACGACCGACATACACCGGACTCAAGGCGCGAGGTGAGGCGGAGTTCTCATGAGGAGCGCGGTGCCTCTCGTGCGCCACGAATGTCTAGCCATCACTCTCGCGCCGGCTTAAATTCCGCGCGCGCAGCCTGCCAGTTCGCCATCCCTTCGGAGACAGTTGATGAGCAATAAGCCGGATATCGGCGACGCCACCGCGTCTTCGGGCG
>DATBZT010000071.1:0-15283 GCA_036513055.1 Gemmatimonadaceae bacterium
TCGGCTTCCATGAACTTCTTGACCTCGACGCCCGCTGCCGGAGTGAGGTTGAGCTCAATTTCTGCTGATGTCGATGTTGACATTAAAAAAAGCCTCCTTTGACTCTCGAAAGTTAGAGCGAAGCAGTCGTTTGGGGTAGGGCATTTGCGGCGGCCATCGCCGGAGACGTCGGTCCCATCGAGTGGACGGGCTCCGGCGCTCCGCCTGTACCTTCATTTCGGAAAGAACGCGAGATCCAGTAAAATGCCGCGGCGGCGAGCGCCAGCATCACGATTGCCTGGACGGTGTCGCCAAAAATGAGCTTGCCTATCCCGAACAACGTTGAATACACCGCGACGATGCCGGCGATCCAGTTGGACCACGCCAGGGCGCCGCCGGGTATTCCCTCACGGCCAAATCCGGCGCTCTCGGATATCCGTCGCCAGCCGGGCCCGCCCGGGCGGACGCGGCGGTAGAAGGCCTCGAGAGTCGAGTCGGGCTCCGGGCTCGTCAAGAAGGTCACGCTCAGCCAGACGACCGTGCTGGCTGCCACCGTCACCAGCATTATGGTTGCGTCGGAATTGGGATCGCCTGGAGCGAAGCGCTGGGGGACCGTGCGGAAAGCGATGCTCGAGACGACGAACGAGGCGATCATCGCGCTGATCTCCGACCAGGCGTTGATTCTCCACCAGTACCAGCGAAGGATCAGGACAAGCCCCGTGCCGGCGCCGAGAGCGAGCAGAAACCTCCACGCCTGCTCTACCGACGACAGCTGGGAGGTGACGCCGATGGAGGCGATGAAGAGAAACACCGTCGCGATGCGCGAAACCTTCACGTAGTGCTTCTCGGTTTCCGACGGTCTGAGGAAGCGTTTGTAGAAATCGTTGACGAGGTAGGAGGCGCCCCAGTTGAGGTGCGTTCCCACCGTCGACATGTACGCCGCGGCGAAACCGGCCATCATCACGCCGCGCCATGGCGTCGGCAGATAGTCGACGAAGGCGTGCACGTAGCCGGATTCCTTGTCCGTCAGGTTGGGATAGAGAATCACGGTCGCCAGTCCGGTGACAATCCACGGCCACGGCCTGATGGCATAGTGAGCAACCTGGAAGAACAGCGTCGCCAGCACGCCGTCGCGCTCAGTGCGGGCGGAGAAAATGCGCTGCGCGATGTAGCCGCCACCGCCGGGTTCTGCGCCCGGATACCATGCCGCCCACCACTGCACGGAAAGGAACACGGTGAGCGCGAGCAACGGCATCCAGGCGTATGCGTGCAGCCCGCCGTTGCTCACCGACACCGGCATCACCGAGAGGGCAGCGGTCTCCGAGCCGAAATGCTCAGCCAGCTTTGTTCGCATCACGGCGATTCCGCCAACCGCTCTGACGGCGTAAATGGCGAGGATGATCACCGCGCTCATCTTGATCACGAACTGAATCAGGTCGGTCCAGAGAACCGCCCACAGGCCCGCCGCGACCGAGTACACGAGGGTGATGACGAAACAGATTCCAACCGCAAGCACCGGTGAAATGCCGAGCGAGATGGTGAGAATCTTTATCATCGCCCGGGTGACCCAGCCGAGGATGATGAGATTGATGGGGATGGCGAGGTAAAGGGCGCGGAATCCGCGGAGAAAGCGGGCCGGCCTGCCGCTGTAGCGGATTTCGGCAAACTCAACGTCGGTCATCACGTTCGCCCGTCTCCAGAGGCGGGCGAAAAAGAACACGGTGAGCATGCCGCTCATCACCATGTTCCACCACAGCCAGTTTCCGGCGACGCCGTGCGCCACCACGAGACCGGTAACCACGAGGGGGGTGTCTGCCGCGAATGTCGTCGCGACCATCGAGGCGCCGGCCAACCACCAGCTGACGTTGCGGCCGGAGAGGAAGTACTCGTTCAGACTTTCGCCTCCCCGTTTCGTGAACATCAACCCGATAACCGTTGACATCAGGAAGTAGGCGGCGACGATGGCCCAGTCTATGGCGGTAATGTGCATCGCAGGCGGAGAGAAGTGTGTGAAACGGGGGACCGCGGGCTGCCCGGCTCGTTACGGCCTGTACCGGGCACGCGCCAGCGGGAGGGAACCGCTATTCGTACATTAGGTACCAGTCTCTTCCCAGCCCAACTTACGAGATTCTCTGCAATGACGCGACACTATCGCTGTCTGATCGCATTTCTCGCCGCCGTCACGGGTGGCTGCACTGTCACCAGCGGCCGCATCGATCCCACGGAGGCACTGCCCGAGGCGAGGGTCAGGCCAGGCATAACGGTTCTGGTCAACGACAGCATCGATCTCATCCGCGGGAAGAAGATCGGACTCATCACGAACCAGACGGGAATCAACGAGCACCGCGAATCGGACATCGACGTGCTGCGCGACTCCAAGGCGCGAAAGGCGAATGTGTCGCTGACGATGCTTTTTTCTCCTGAACATGGAATTCGTGGAACCGAGGACCGGCAGAACATCTCCAACGACGTCGACCGGCAGACGGGCCTGCCGATCTATTCGTTGTACGCATCGCAGACAGTTCCTCCGCCGGACAGCCTGCTGCGACAGATCGACGTGCTCGTGGTTGACCTTCAGGACATCGGGACGCGGACGTGGACCTACGTCGGCGAGATGGTTTACGCGATGCGTGCGGCGGCGCGCACCGGCAAGCCGATACTGGTTCTCGACCGGCCGAACCCCATCACAGGCTTCTTCGTCGAGGGTCCGGTGCTGGACAGCACGCTGGCGAACTCACTCGATCCGGCGCCCGGCCGGCCAGGACAGGCGTACGCTCTTTACCCGATGCCGCTGCGGCACGGAATGACGATGGGTGAGATGGCGCTCTTCTTCAACGACGCGCTCAACATCCACGCCAACCTCAAGGTTGTCCCGATGGACGGATGGAGACGCGAGCTGTGGTTCGACCGTACGGGACTGCCGTGGGTGAGGCCGTCGCCCAACATGCCGTCCCTTCACAGCGCGATTCTGTATCCCGGGCTCGTCGCCTTTGAGGGTACGAACCTTTCAATTGGCCGCGGAACAGCTTCGCCCTTCGAGCTCATCGGCGCACCGTGGCTGAACGTGCGGGAGACCCTGGCGCTCCTCAAAGACCGGGAGCTGAAGGGCGTGCGGTTCATGGCGGAGTCGTTCACACCTGAAGCGCCGACGGATGGAAAGTATGCGGGACAGACCATTCCGGGGATCAGGATCGTTGTCGCGAATCGGAGCCAGCTGCAGTCGGCGCGGGTCGGCGCTTCGCTGTTGTGGGCAATCGCGAAAACATCGCGCTCCGGTCTCAAGATCAATGACCGGACGTTCGACCTGCGCTTCGGCTCGGCGCGGGTGCGGGAGGCGCTGCTTCGGGGCGACGACCCCGACGGCGTGATCGACCGGGAGTACAGGGACGCATACGCATTCCGGGAGAGGACGAGGCGGTACCTTCTGTATCCCTAGGTTGACGAACTGCAGAAAGTCAACTTAGAACGGCATGCTTAGAGCCATTAGCGCACCGAAGCCTAATGCCACTAGCTGCCTACGACACTTACGGTCAGGTCCGCATCAAAAGAAACGACTCCGCAGAGTACTGTCCCGTCGCAGGCAGCTAGTGGCTTTTGGCTTCGTTTTGGCTTTCAGCTCTCAGCAGTGTAGTTCTATGTTTGTTTTTCAGTAGTCATCGCGCATGTCTCTTGCAATGGTCTCCCCCTGTAGCACAGGAATTCGAAAGACACGCCCAGGAGGCACAATGCGAGCTTTAACTGCGTCGTTGGCGCTGATAATGGCGGTATCGGCATCGGCGTGTGGCAGCCGGCAGGTGGAAGTGACCACCGGAGCGCAGCCCGCCGCAGACATATCGGTGAGGTTCACCAATAATCTCAGCCAGGCCGTCAACGTCTACGTGACCACCGGCGCCACCGACGTTTTTCTCAAGCAGGTGGCGGCAAACAGCATGGAGGTCCTTCCGGTGGCCGGAATTTCCGCTGGAACGACAGTCACGCTCAAGGCGCGCACCGTTGACGGGACACGGACCTACACCCGTGACAACGTTTATCTGGCGTCCAACTACGAGTGGAGAGTTCCCTGAGCGACACCCGCGCTCGCTGGCGATAGGCGCCGCATCTGAATAGCTTTACGGGTCGAATTGCCTCACCGCTTCGGCCCGTTTTTGCTGCTCGAATTTCACGAGAGCACGGCGCCGACGATCATTCGCGCCGTCAGACACAATAAAAGCCCCCAGCAATCACATCCGCGCCGCCTGCCGGCGCGCATAAATCTCAGGTGGAGTCAACTGATTTGCCGTCCCCAGCCGATACTCACATTCATCCTCCCGCTCCCGCCACCGGGAAGCTCGGAATCCTGACGCCAGGTCTCGGCGCGGTTGCAACAACCTTTATGTCGGGCGTAGAAAGCGTGAGGCGCGGACTTTCGCTGCCCATCGGCTCGCTCACGCAGATGGCGCACATTCGCCTCGGCAAACGAACCGAGAACCGATCGCCGCTGATCAAGGATTTCGTTCCGCTCGCCGACCTGAACGACATCGTGTTCGGCGCGTGGGATCCGATTCCCGACGATGCCTATACCGCCGCGAAGAAGGCGGGTGTGCTCGAGGACCGCGACCTGGAGCCGATCGCCGATTTTCTCAAAGCGATCAAGCCGATGCCGGCGGTGTTCGACAACAAGTATGTCACCCGCATTCACGGCACCAACGTCAAGCAGGGCAAGACCAAGCGCGACCTGGCCGAGCAGCTCAGGCAGGACATCCGCGACTTCAAGTCGAAGAACAAGCTGGATCGTATCGTCATCGTTTGGTGTGCGTCGACCGAGATATTCATCCGTCCCGGGCCGCAGCATGCGACAATCGAGCAGTTCGAGAAGGCCATGGAGCGGAATGACGAGGCAATTGCTCCATCCATGCTTTACGCGTATGCCGCGCTCATGGAAAACGTTCCGTTCTGCAACGGCGCACCGAATCTCTGCGTCGACACGCTGGCTCTCCAGCAGCTCGCAATCGATCGCGGAGTTCCGATCTCGGGCAAGGATTTCAAGACCGGACAAACCTGGCTCAAGACGGTGATTGCGCCGGCGCTCAAGGCGCGCATGCTCGGACTCGCCGGATGGTACAGCACCAACATCCTGGGCAACCGTGACGGCGAGGTGCTCGACGATCCGGCATCGTTCAAGACCAAGGAAGAGTCCAAGCTCAGCGTTTTGCATACGATCCTCCAGCCCGAGCTCTATCCCCAGCTCTACAAGGATTTCACGCACGTCGTGCGGATCAACTACTACCCGCCGCGGGGCGACAACAAGGAAGGCTGGGACAACATCGACATCTTCGGCTGGATGAACTATCCGATGCAGATCAAGATCAATTTCCTGTGCCGGGACTCAATCCTCGCCGCACCGATTGCTCTCGATCTGGCGCTCTTCTCGGACTTCGCGCATCGCGCGGGAATGAAGGGAATCCAGGAATGGCTCTCCTTCTATTACAAGAGCCCGATGGCCGCTCAGGGTCTTCAGCCCGAGCACGATCTCTTCATTCAGCAGACCAAGCTCAAGAACACGCTGCGCCATCTCATGGGCGAGGACCAGATAACCCACCTCGGGCTGGAGTACTACGCGTGACACGAGGGTCGCGACTTCTTCATGCAGTCGCCGTGGCATTTGTCGTTGCCACGGTGGTTTCAGCTTGCGACGGAGCCCCGCGACCGCTGGAGACGCGCCTCTGGTCTGACACCTATGCGTTTCGGGTGCTCAGCGATCCGCTGCCGCCGAGGGCCATCGAGGACATCACCTTCAGGATCATCGTTCAGGACAAGAAAACCGGTCAGCCGATCGAGCTGGGTGATGGGCGCATCTTTGGAACGAGCAAGGACCGGGCAAACGTGAACGACGGGTTCGCAAAGGGAAAAGAGGTCGGGACGTATTATGCCCACGTTCTTTTTCCGACGACGGGCGACTGGGCGATGGCACTCCAGTTCCGGCGCGACTCGACATCTAAGCTCGAGCGTGTAGACTGGACTCAGACCGTGAATAACGCTTCAGGAGAGGTAAAGTAGGCCGGTGCTCCATTTTTTCAGAACACAGCTCACGCCCACCGACGTCCTGCACGTGGCGGACGAGTTCTTCCCGACGCTCCCACTGGAGCGAACGGGCCACACGGCGCGCTCGCGAACTTTCTCCGGGTTGCTCGGGACGCTCGAGCTGTCCGTGAGAAAGGAAGGTGGTCATTACACCTTCGTCGAGGTCGTCACCGACCAGACCGGTGAGAGCCGCCTGGACCGGAACGCAAAGCGATTCTTTGTGAAGCTGCACCGCGTCTCCGATCCATCGCACAGGCTGGAAGCGGCGTACTAGGCGGTGGCGGGCCGCCAACGGGGACTAACGCGCGAGCAGAAGCTCGAGCTCTACTATTACATGCGGCTCACGCGATCGCTCGAAGAGCGCCTCGTGAACCTCTACCGGCAGACGAAGGTTGTCGGCGGACTGTTCCGCTCGCTGGGCCAGGAGGCCGACTCGGTGGGAAGCGCGTATGCGCTCGACCGGTCAAAGGGCGACATTCTTTCGCCACTCATCCGCAATCTTGGCTCGATGCTCGTGCAGGGCGCCCGCCCCGGCGAGATCATCCGGCAGTACATGGCCAGGGGCGATTCGCCGACGCGGGGAAGGGAGCTCAACATCCACTTCGGCGACATCGCGCGCGGGTTCATCGGACAGATCTCGCACCTCGGAGACATGGTTCCCGTAATGGCCGGCGTGACGCTGACGTTCAAGATGCGCGGCGAAGACCGCGTGGGACTCGTTTACGTTGGAGATGGAGCCACCTCCACCGGCGCGTTCCACGAAGGCATCAACTTCGCCGCTGTCCAGCACTGCCCGCTGGTGGTGGTCGTCGAGAATAACGGCTACGCCTACTCCACTCCTCTCTCCAGGCAGACCGCCGCAAAGGAGTTGAAGGACAAGGCGATTGGATACGGCATTGCCGCCGAGCAGGCCGACGGGAACGACGTGCTCGCGACGTACGAGGCAACCAAACGGGCGGTTGACCGGGCGCGCTCAGGCGGCGGTGTGACGCTCGTCGAGCTGATCACATATCGCCGAAAAGGGCATGCGGAGCATGACAATCAGTCATATGTGCCGGCCGGCGAGATCGAGCGTTGGGCCACGGAAAACGATCCAATAGATCGTTACGTCAAAGTGCTGATGACGAGCGAGAAAGTATCGCGTGAGGATCTCGCCGCCATCGATGCCCGGATCAGCTCAGAGGTCGACGCTGCCACCGACGACGCTGAAGGGGCTCCGATGCCTGAGCCGACCGATGCGCTCGTCGGCGTGTACGCGGATCCTCCGGCTGAAAAACCACTCTGGTTTCGCAAAGGTGTCAGGTCTGCAGTCGAGACGCACGAGCGCCCCTCGAGCTGGGGGACGCACGATGTCTGAGATCACTTACCTCGAGGCCATCCGCGAAGCGTTGTTCGAGGAGATGGAACGCGACCAGAATGTGTTCTGCCTCGGCGAGGACATCGGTGCCTACGGTGGAGCGTTCAAAGTCACCGAGGGGCTCCACCGGAAATTCGGTGAGGCGAGAGTCATCGACACGCCAATTTCGGAAGCCGGCATCATCGGTGCCGCGGCCGGCGCCGCCCACATGGGAATGCGCCCGATATGCGAGATGCAGTTCATCGACTTCATCTCGTGCGGTTACGACATGCTGACGAACTACGTCGCGACGGCGCGATACCGCGCAATGCTGCCATGCCCGATGGTGGTGAGAGGGCCAAGCGGCGGCTACGTGCGGGGAGGCCCGTTCCATTCACAGAATCCCGAGGCCGCCTTTCTGCATACGCCGGGACTCAAGATTGTCTATCCGGCGACGGCGGCAGACGCAAAGGGACTGTTGAAATCGGCCGTTCGGGATGAGGACTGCGTGCTCTTCTTCGAGCACAAGTACCTATACCGGCGCATCAAGGAAGAGATGCCGGCGGGCGATCATCTCACGCCGATTGGAAAGGCCAGGGTGGCGCGCGAGGGCACGGACGTCTCGATCATCACCTACGCCGCGACGGTGTGGAAATCGCTCGAGGCGGCGGAACAGGTGGAGCGAGAGGACGGCCTTTCGGTGGAGGTGATCGACTTGAGAACGCTGGCGCCGATGGACGACGAGGCGATTGCGAGCACGGTCAGGAAAACGAATCGGGCGCTGATCGTGCACGAAGACACTCGTACCGGGGGCGTTGCCGGTGAGATCACGTCGCGGATCAACGAGCTCGCATTCGAGTGGCTCGATGCGCCGGTGCTGCGGGTAACCGCCGCCGACGTTCCCCTTCCGTATTCTCCGCCGCTGGAGGACTACGTCCTGCCACAGACATCGGACATCGTAACCGCAATCCGCCGGCTCGCGGCATACTGATGACCGACGAGCAGCCAGGTGAGTCGGCGGCTGTGCGGTACGGCTGCGTTGGATGTCTGACGATCGTCGCCGGAGTGTTCAGTGGCGCGATGGTGGGAGTGTTCGTTGCAAAGGTTGTCGGCAGCATTCGTAACTGTCAGCCGCTGCCCGAGCTTCCGGCCTGCGATTGGCACGTGTACGCGGGCCTCGGTATGTTGATTGGTGGAATCACGCTGCCCGTGCTGGCGCTGTACCGGCTGAGAAGGGGCGAGCGCGATTCCAGAAATTCAGAGTGAGGAGATAGCGTGGCTCTCGTAGACATAATCATGCCTCAGATGGGCGAGTCGATCGCCGAAGGCACTTTGTCGAAGTGGCTGAAGAAGGTCGGCGACGAGGTGAAGCGGGACGAGCCCCTGTTCGAGATATCAACGGACAAGGTGGACGCTGAGATACCGGCGCCTGCAGCCGGCGTAATTGCCGAGATTCTCGTTCAGGAAGGGCAGACGGTCGAGATACAGACGGTGGTTGCCCGGCTGGAGACAGAGAAGGGGGCAATGACCGCGACGGCGGCGGCGAATGTGGCGCCAGCGGCCGCCGCGAGTGCAGCGGCGCCGGTTTCGAGTGGGGGGCCCCCCCCGAAAACAGAATCTACCGCCGCGAAGGCCCCAGCCCCGCAGCCTTCTGTCTCAGCCCCCGCCATTTCCTCTCCGGGGCAAAACGGGAGCTCGTTTGAAGAGCGCATCCGCACCAGGTCGTCTCCCCTTGTCCGCAAAATGGCGGCTGAACATGGCGTCGACATCACCGCGCTCCGCGGTACGGGAATCGCCGGCAGAGTAACGAGCAGGGACCTGATGGGCTTCATCAACGCCGGCATCCCGGCCGAAGCGCGCTCCGGCTCCATGCACGCACCCGCCGGCGCCGGCGCACAGGCCGAAAATGTCCCGCTTCCCGAACCGTGGCCCGGCGATCGCGTCGAGCCAATGTCCAGAATGCGTGCCATGATCAGCGATCACATGGTCGCTTCGCGCCGCACCTCGGCCCATGTGACGTCCTTCATGGAAATGGATCTCACGCGTGTGGCCCGCATTCGCGTCCGGAAGCGTGCGGAGTTCGAGGCTTCAACCGGCCAGAAGCTCACCTACATGCCGTTCATCATTGCGAGCGTCGTGAAAGGCCTGAAGGAATTCCCAATCCTCAATTCGTCGGTCGCGGGCAAGAACGTCATCTATCGCCAGCCGGTCAACGTCGGCGTTGCCGTCGCCCTCGACTGGGGACTTATCGTGCCCGTGATCAAGCGCGCCGAGGATCTCTCGCTCAGCGGTATCACACGCGCTCTCAACGACCTCGCCGCGAGGGCCCGGGCAAAGAAGCTGTCGCCGGAAGAAGTTCTGGACGGCACATTCACCATCACAAACCCCGGCGTGTTCGGCTCACTCATGGGAACCCCGATAATAAGCCAGCCGCAGGTGGCGATTCTCGGAGTGGGCGTGATTGAAAAACGGCCAAAGGTCATTCCGGGCGAGGACGGCGAGGACACCATCGCCATCCGTACCTGCGCCTATTTCTCCCTTTCGTTCGACCACCGCGTAATCGATGGTGCAGTGGCCGATCAGTTCCTCGCGTTCGTCAAGAAGACAATCGAGGAATATCCAGAAAGCGGAGTCTAGCGTGCCCCGTCGGCTTACGCACCGCGTGCTCGATCCCGCGCGCATCTATCCCGAAACGGAGATTGGCTGAATGCCCGCCCGCAAACTTGACGTCGACGGCACCACCTGGAGCGTATCCCCGTCCGGCTTCATCACGTCGTACGCGCAGGACGAGTTCGGTCTCATTTTTTCCCGGGATTCCAGCGGGAAGAAGGAAGTGCGTGTCACGCGTTACTCGCCGCAGGGGTCCAGATCGCGGGAGCAGTCGTTTCGCGAGCTCACCGAGGATCAGCTCCGTGATCTTTTTGCGCAATCGCAGCCGAGCTTCACGTCGCCAGAGGCTGGCTACGCTCGGTGAATGACGGCGGCGTTGCCGAGGAGGGATCCGGCTTCGTTGACCTGCACACCCATTCGACGGCATCGGACGGGACACTTCCGCCTGAACAGGTCGTAGCCGCGGCGCATGCCGCGAGTCTGTCGGCGCTTGCCCTCACCGATCACGACACGATGGCCGGGATTCCCGCGGCAGTACGCGCCGGCGACGAGCTCGGGGTCCGCATCGTGCCTGGCGTCGAGCTGAGCGCCCACGACGGTGATCGCGAAATTCATATTCTCGCACTGCACGTGACCCGGCTGGGGCTGATCGAAACGCGGCTCGAGGAGTTTCGCGAAGGGCGGACGCTCCGCGCGTCCCAGATCGTCGACCGGCTGCGCGGCCTGGGCGTGGATATCAAGGTGGAAACCGTGATGGAGGAAGCGAATGGGGCAGCTGTGGGGAGGCCACACATTGCCCGAGTGATGATTCGCGGAGGCACCGTGCGCGATTTCCGCGAAGCGTTCGACCGCTACCTCGGCGCGGGACGCCCGGCGTTCGTCGCAAAACGGCGGCTCGAGGTAGGGGAAGCGATATCCATCGCGCACGAAGCAGGAGGCCTTGCAATCTGGGCCCATCCCGGAAGCGAAGGCCGCCGTGTGCGGCTCGAGCCGTTGGTTGCTCTCGGAATCGATGGCGTCGAGATAAGGCATCCGAGCCACATGCTCGAAGACATCAACCGGCTCTCTGCGTTGACTGAGTTCTTCGGACTCGTGCCGAGTGGCGGCTCCGACTGGCACGGACAGGCGGAAGGCCCGCGAGCGATTGGCGGGATGCGGATTCCGGCGCTGTGGCTGGAGACGCAGGACGCGCTCGTGTTATCACGCGCGCAACAGACGGTGGAAAACTGAAGCTGCGCGGCGGTGTCGCCCTGGTGACAGGCGCGGGCCACCGGGTTGGCCGAGCGCTTGCCGTCGCCCTCGGCGGTGAGGGAATGCGGGTTGCGGTTCACTACAACAGTGCCGCCACCGGCGCGGAGGAAACTGTCGCGGCGGTAGGAACTGCCGGTGGCGAGGCCGTGCTGTTCCAGGCGAATCTCGCCATGCCTGATGCACCGGCTCAGCTCGTACGCGACGTGGCCGCACGCTTCGGCTCGCTCGGCGTCGTGATCAATTCGGCGGCGGTCATGGAGAGGACACCTTTTGGCGAGGTGACGGCGGCGGAATGGGATTCGATATTCGCCCTCAACCTGCGCGCGCCATTTCTCATCTGCCAGGCCGCCGCGCCGTTCATGCGGGAAGGTGGTGGAGCAATCGTCAACATCGCCGATCTCGCGGCGTTCGAGAGCTGGCCCAGCTACGTTCCTCATTCCATCAGCAAGGCGGCGGTGGTGAAGATGACCTCCGCCCTCGCACGCGTCCTCGCGCCGTCAATTCGCGTGAATGGAATAGCCCCCGGTGCCGTTCTGCTTCCTGATGACTGGACGCCCGAATCGGCTGCTCACCTCGTGGCGACGACCCCTCTCGGGCGCCTCGGCAATCCGGAAGACGTCGTTACCGCCATGCTGTATCTGCTCCGGGCCGACTACGTCACCGGGGAAACGCTGATCGTCGATGGTGGCCGGCACACGCGAAAATGACCGGCTCTCGGTAACTTTCAGGGACGGGCTTGCCGCCCGGGTTACGATTACAGAAACAGCTGCTCGTATCCTCCTCCATTCCGATCTTGACTGACAGTCGCGAATACGATGTGATCATCGTCGGCGCCGGCCCGGCTGGCATGACGGCCGCGATGTACGCCGGCCGCTCCATGCTTCGTACAGTCGTGCTCGAAAAAGGCATCTCGGGCGGCGAGCTGCTCAACACGGAGATCATCGAGGACTATCCCGGGTTCGAGCACATCGAAGGCTGGGATCTTGCCCAGAAGTTCGAGAATCACGCGAAGAAATTCGGGGCCGAGTTCATTCAGGAGAACGTGCTCACTCTCCAGAAAATGCCGGATGGGATGTTCCAGGCGACGACAGAGAGGGGCACACTGTATCGCGCGCCGGCCGCAATCATTACGGCAGGCGGCACTCCCATAAAGCTCAACGTTCCGGGCGAGCTGGAGTATGCCGGAAAGGGCGTCAGCTACTGCGCCGTATGCGACGGTGCCTTCTTTCGCGGACACACCATTGCGGTGGTCGGCGGCGGAGACGCCGCAGTGGAAGAAGCGGACTTCCTCACCCGGTACGGTGAGAAGGTTTATCTGATCCACCGGCGGGATGAGCTCCGCGCATCGAAGCTGCTGCAAAAACGACTGTTCGAGAACCCGAAGGCCGAGGTCATCTGGAACAAGGTTGTCGAGCGAATCGAGGCCGACGCACAGGGCCTGGTGAACAACATCGTCTTGCGGGACGCCAACACCCATGAGCTGTCGTCACTTGCCGCCACCGGAATTTTCGTGTTCGTCGGCTTCCGGCCCAACACCGGAATCATCGAGGGCCACGTTGACCACGACGAGATGGGATATCTCCGGACTGACATGAACATGGAGACCTCGATCCGGGGCCTTTTTGCGGCGGGCGATGTCCGTGCCCAGTTGACGCGCCAGGTGACGACTGCCGCTGGCGACGCCACGACTGCGGCCATTGCGGTGGAGAAATATCTGACGGCGCTGCGCACAGGCGCACTCGACGCTGAAATTGTCGGGACCGGAGGATACGCGGTTTGATCGTCTCTCCGCTGGTTACCGGCCCGTTCCAGGAGAACTGCTACATCGTCACCGATCCGGCGACCGGCGCGACGGCGATAGTCGATCCCGGGAGCGACGGTGATCGGATCATCGCCGAGGTGGAAGGGAAGGGTGGAAATGTTGTCGCTATCTGGATAACACACGCGCACGTGGATCACATCGGCGCAATCGCAAGCGTCAAGGCCCGGTGGAACGTTCCCGTGTACCTGCATCCCCTCGATGCGCCGCTTTACCGCTCAGCCGGGCGCCAGGCGCAGGTATATGGTTTCCCATACGAAGAGCCGCCGGCGCCGGATGCTGAATTCTCGGACGGCCAGCAGCTGACTCTGGGGCGGCTCAAGCTCGCCGTGTTGCATGCGCCGGGTCACTCACCCGGTCATGTCGTCATTCATGGTGCGGGGCACGCGCTCGTCGGGGACTGTCTGTTTGCCGGCTCTGTCGGCCGGACGGACCTCCCGTTCTCCAACGCCGCCCAGCTTCAGGCTTCACTCGAGCGCATAGCCGCGCTGCCGCCGGAGACGATCATTCACCCGGGGCACGGTGACGCCTCGACGATAGGCGAGGAGCGCGCCACCAATCCATTCCTGAACGGCACCGCGCGGATTGTCCGCGATCCGTCGACCTGACCTGGAGCAACGCGCAATGACTGACAACACCCGCATCGAAAAGGATCCCCTCGGCGAGCTCGCCGTGCCCGCCGATGCGCTGTATGGAGTGCAGACGCTGAGGGCGGTGCAGAACTTCCCCATCAGTGGACTCAAACCGCTTCCGGCTTTTGTGGACGCAACCGTCCGCATCAAGCGCGCGGCCGCACTGACCCATCGCCAGACCGGCAGGCTCGAGCCTCGCCTCGCCGACGCAATCGTCAAGGCAGCGGACGAGATCCTTTCGGGAAAATACCGCGACCAGTTTGTCGTGGACGTCTACCAGGCGGGCGCCGGCACGTCGCACAACATGAACGTGAATGAAGTGCTGGCAAATCGCGCGAACGAGATCCTCGGCGGCAAACGCGGCGAATACTCGCCCGTGCATCCCAACGACCACGTGAACATGGCGCAGTCGACGAACGACGTGATCCCCACAGCCATTCGTCTGGGCTGTGTGACGGAACTGCCGAAACTCGTGGCCGTGTTCGAGCGGCTCATCGCATCGCTCGAGGCCAAAGGGCAGGAGTTCGACGACGTCATCAAGTCCGGCCGCACTCATCTGCAGGATGCGATGCCCATTCGCCTCGGTCAGGAATTCACGGCATATGGTGGAAGCCTGAGGCGCGGCGTGCAGCGGATTGTCGAAGCGGCGAGCTACCTGAGGGACCTGGGGATTGGTGGAAGCGCTGTTGGCACCGGCGTGAACGTCGAGCCAGCATATCCGGCGATGATGGTGCGCTTTCTCGGGGAGATGACGGGCATCGAGCTGCGCGAGGGAGCTGACAGAGTGCAGTTGATGCAGAGCATGGGCGACGTCGCCGCATTCAGCTCGCAGCTCAAGGTGCTCGCGCTCGACCTCAGCAAGATCGCCAGCGACCTCCGCGTCCTGGCGAGCGGGCCCCGCACCGGCTTTGACGAAATACGACTTCCCGCTGTGCAGCCGGGATCGTCCATCATGCCGGGCAAGGTGAATCCGTCAATTCCGGAGATGGTCAACCAGGTGTGTTTTCAGGTTATCGGAAACGACGCCTGTGTCAGCGCGTCCGCGGAGCACGGCCAGCTCGAGCTGAACGTGATGATGCCGGTGATCGCCTACAACGTGCTGCTGTCGATGCGCATTCTGACCAATGCGGCGGAGGTGTTCGACACGAAGTGCGTTCGCGGTATCGAGGCAAACCGTGAGCAATGTGCGTACTGGGTTGAGCGCTCTGCAGCTCTTGCCACGGCCCTGGCTCCCCAGATCGGCTATGCGCGGGCGGCGGAGCTGAGCAAGCAGTCTGTGAAGGAAAACGTCCTCATTCGCGACCTGGTGAAGCGCGAAAAGGTTTTGCCGGATGAGGAAATCGACGAGGTGCTCGATCTCAGGAAGATGACCGAGATCGGCGTTCCCGGCGGTTCGCACGGCGGCGTCTCCGCGGGATAAAACACTTGTAGATTGCGCTCACCCACGGTATCGTAAATCATGCGCATCACAACGTGGGCCGAGTACGGAGTCATCTGCGCGCTGCATCTGGCGCGGCGTACGGAAAAGGGGCCCGTCACGGGCCGTGAAATTGCCGCTCAGGAGAGGTTGCCGGCGGATTACGTCGAGCAGATCCT
>DATBZT010000072.1:0-14420 GCA_036513055.1 Gemmatimonadaceae bacterium
CACGACATTCGAGGAGGCTCGATGCGCAGGATCGCTTTCCTTTCTCTTGTTGGTGCCGCCCTGGTCGCTTGTTCCCACGAGACGACGGCACCGGTGAGTACCGAACAGCAGGTCACCGATTTCTCAATCAGTGCGTTCAGCACGGTGCTCACTTCAGCAGGCGGATACGACGCTGATCTGTATCAGCTTCGCCTTTTTAATGCGCTCCCCGACAGTATCAAGCTGACGTCAGACCAGGAAGCACAAATCAAGGCGCTGGTCGACGCCTTCAAGGCGGCCACAAAAGCCGATAACGACGCCTTGAACGCCATCATCAAGCAGGCTCGTGAGGCCGTCCACGCCGGCAAGACCAAGGACGAGGTGAAAGCCATTCTCGATCAGGGAACTCCGATCGGCGCCAGGCTTGCGGCCGCCACGTCCGACCTGAAAAACAAGATCGACGCGGTTCTCACCGCCGACCAGCGTGCCTGGCTCGCCGCTCACGCTCCGAAGAAATGCGCCAAGGGCAGTTTCCCACCACTGACCGATGCACAGAAGGCGCAAATGAAGGCCTACGAGAGCGCGTTCGAGCAGGCCAACAAGGCCGACCTCGCCGCGGTCAGGACCGGGATGGAGCAGATCAAGGCGGCAATCACCGCCGGAAAAGGCCCGGGTGACATCCAGGCGCTGCTCGACAGCATCAAGCCGGCGATCGATCGTTTGGCGACGGCGCGCAAGACGCTCCAGTCACAGCTCGAGTCGGTCCTCACGCCGGAACAGAAAGCGTCCGGCTGTCTGCCGCTCGGCTAGGGCAGGCGTTTCGATCGAAGCAGAAAAGGGCCTCTTCGCAGAGAGGCCCTTTTCTTATTCGACCATCACTTCCGCGTCTTCCGTCGCATGGCCGCGCTTTAGCAGCAACACGAGCGGGAGCGCAAAGATGAAAAGCAGCGACACCAGTACGAAGACGCGGTTATAGGAGAGAACCGTAGCCTGCCGCGTAACCGTCAGGTCCATCAGCTTGAGAGCCTCCTGGCGTGCCGTTGCCACGTCGACTCCGGTGCGCGCCATGAGGGCCGCAGTCACCGATTGCAGCCAGCTCACCGCGGCCGCGTTCGCAACTCCTGCACGCTCGGCGAGCATTGCATGATATCGCGTGACACCCGCGGTGAGCTGAGTCGCCGCGATCGCGATGCCGACACTGCCGAACACCTGCCGCGAAACATTGTACAATCCAGTCGCGGCTGTGATCTCCGGCCGGGCGATGGTGGCTAGCGCCGCCGTGCTGAGAGCCACGAAGATCAGGCTGAAGCCGACTCCCTGCGCTACTTGCGGCCAGAAAATGTCCCAGAAACCAACCTGGCTGGTGAGATGCGACAGCTCAAAGAAGGAAAGCCCGGTAATCGCGAGTCCTGCACCCACCAGTATCCGCGGTCCGATCTTGTTGTAGAACCGACCGCCAATGGGCATGATGACGGCCATCGCCAGACTTCGCGGCATGAGCGCGAGACCAGATTTCATCGCCGGATAGCCGAGCAAATTCTGGAGAAACAGCGGCAACAGAAAGAGGCTGCCATTCAGCGCCATTCCCAGAACGCCGCCGAGTGCCGTCGCCGAGCTGAACGAGATATTGCGCAGAATCCTGAGGTCAACGGCCGGGTGCGGCGTCGTCAACTCTCTCCACACGAACGTCACCAGGCCAACAACAGCAAGCATGGCGAGACGTATGACATAGCCAGATTCGAACCAGTCGTTCCGCTGGCCGGATTCGAGCATGAGCTGAAGCGAGCCGAGGCCGACGACCATCAGTCCAAGGCCAAGCCAGTCTATGTCACCCTTTCTCCGCACCAGATATGTCGGGTCTTCGACAAACCGACTCACCAGAATGAGGTTGATCACTCCGATCGGCACGTTGATGAAGAAGATCCACGGCCACGAATACTGATCGGTGAGCCAGCCGCCGAGGGTTGGGCCAAACGCCGGGGCGAGGACCACCCCGAGTCCGAAGATCCCCATCGCGGTACCCTGCTCTTCTGTCGGGAAAGTCTCGCGCAGAATGGCCTGCGAGACGGTGAGCAGCACGCCACCGCCAATTCCTTGAATGGCCCGGAAGAACACCATCATCCCAAGGCTGTGCGACAGACCGCACGCCATGGACGCCACGGTGAACAGGATGACGTTCGCCATGTAGAAGTTCTTCCGTCCGAAGCGTCCACTGAGGAGCGCGACGAGCGGCATGATCAGCACGTTGGCGAGGATGTATCCGGTCACCACCCAGGTGATCTGCTCGATCGTTACGCCCATCGTCCCGCTCATGGTCGGCAGCGCGACGTTGACGATGCTCGAGTCGAGCACCGCCATGATCGTCCCCGTCATTACCGAGCCGGCGATGATCCACTTGTGGACCGGTAGCCCTTCCTGGGTTGCCACGAGCGGACCGTTATCCGGTCTTTACGTGAGCCGTGACCGACATGCCCGGACGCAGCGGGCGGTTTGCGCCGCAACCGCGAGTGATCGCAATGCGCACCGGAATGCGCTGCACGACCTTCGTGAAATTCCCGGTTGCATTCTCCGGAGGGAGCAACGAGAACTTGGAGCCGGTAGCGCCACTGATGCTCTGGACGGTGCCGGCGGCCGCGCAACCGGAGTACGCGTCGATTCCAAGCTCCGCCTGCTGGCCGATCTTCATCTTCGAGAGCTGGGTTTCCTTGAAGTTCGCCGTCACCCACGTCCCGGTGTCAGCGACAATGGACATCAGTTGCTGCGCCGGCTGCACGAGCTGGCCGATTTCGACTGTCTTTCGTGAAATGGTCCCGCTTTCGGGAGCAGCGATGCGAGTGTACGAGAGCTGTAGAGCGGCGTTGGCTCGCGCTGCGTCCATTGCTTCGAGACGCGCTGTGGCCAGGCGCGTTCCGGCGCGCGCGCCGGTTACGGTTCCGCCTGCTGCGGCGGCCTGTCGTTCGGCTGCGGCAAGTGCGGCATCGGCCGCCGCCGACTGGCCCTTCGCCGCATCGAGCGCCTGCTGCGAGATGATCTGTTTTGCCGCCAGCTCCTGCATCCGTTTCAGGTCGTCGCCGTATCGCGATGCGTTGGCCCTTGCTGCAGTCACCTGGGCTTCGAGTGCGCCTTGCTGGCCCGCCGCCGTTTCAACCTGTGCTTCCGCCTGGCCGGTAACCCCCGGTCCGCCTGCTGCCGCGCGTGCCGCGGCGAGGTCGGCGTCCGCTTGTGCAAGTCGAACAGCCAGCTCCGCCGTATCGAGCCGCACAAGAAGTTGCCCGGTTTTTACCTGATCGTTTTCGGCAACACTGACGCTCGAGACGTAGCCGCCCACTTTTGCAACTACCGGCACGATGTGTCCGTCCACGGCCGCATCATCGGTGGACTCATGAGCCCGGCTGTAGATCCACGTCCGGACGCCCCAGATCATAACGAGAACCGCCACGACGATGCCAACACCCATCAGGATGTGGCGGCGTCCTGGCACTTTTGTCGTTCTGAACTCCCGGGTCTCTCCCGACCGCGCGCTTTGTTGTCTGTCCCGCTCTAACGTTGTTGCCATTTCCAGAACCTGTTGATTGAGTTGCGATTGTGCGTTTGCGGTTTGTTCGCTTACGGAAGCGCCGTCGTGGTGCCTTCTGCTCGAGCGAGTTCCACGCGTGCCGACTGGTACGACGCCAGTGCGTCGATGACGAGATTGCGCGCTGCATTCAACGACAGTGACGCTGTGACGACATCGGCATTGCCGGCGACGCCGGCTCTGAAGCGGTCCTGTGCCTGCGAGTATTCCTGCTGGGCCAGTCGCAGTCGCTCCCTTGCCGCCGTCACCTGGTCACGCGCGGTCGCCAGGTCGAGAATGGCCGATCTCACCTCGACTGCCACTTGCCGTTCCAACTCCCGTCTCTGGATATCGAGCCTGGCGGAAACCGCATCCTGCTCGCTGATGCGGCCTTCGCGGCGAAATCCATCGAGAATGGGAACCGAAAGCTCAATGCCCCAGTTGTACGTGTTGAGCAGGTGCGACGGAGATGTGCCGATGGCGCCGTCGTCTCCAAACGCCGCCAGCGTCGGGAGTCGCTCGGCGCGGATAGCCCGCGTGTTCTGCCGACCTTCGTCGAGAGCAAGCTGCGCCGCCAGCAGATCCGGACGCTCGCGAAATGCCAGAGCAACCGCTTCGGCCTCCGACATGGCCGTGTCGCTCAGTGGCATTGCGTCGAGCGACGAAGCAAGTGCGATGGGAGCATCGAGCGGAGCGCCGAGCGCTCGCACCAGCTCGAGTCGGGCGCGAGCTTGTTCGCCGCGGGCAGCAATGAGCTGAGCATGCACGCCGGCCAGCTGCGATTGAGCCCGTGTGACGTCGAGCGCCACACCGACGCCGGCGGCAAGCTGGTCGCGCGCAATGGAAATGAGCGAGTCGGCAAGCAACGAATCAGCGGCACGGGCGGAAAGGATCGCATCGGCGCGCGCAGCACGCAGGTATGCGACGGCGGCGTTTGCGGCAGCCTCTTCTCCAGCGCCCTGAGCCGCTGCCTCGCTAGCCCTTGCCGCGATACGCGCGCCACTCAGCCGTTCTCTTGCCGCGAAGTCTATCGCCGGCACTGTCACGCGAGCGCGTACATCGAGGGTATTGACGGGGCCGATGATCTCCCCGTTCGGATCGAACAGGGGTTTGCCGCCCGCGGGAGCAGGAAAACTGATTCCAAATGTCGCCGAGTTGAGGGTGTGACCGTTCTGCAGAGCGCCGGCGCTGAGGTTGGGCAGCAGATCGGCGCGCTTCTGGATTATTCGCGCCGCGGCTTCACGGGCTCGAAGCTGAGCCGTCAGTGAGGGTGCGCTCTGGCGTGCCGCAAGCCGCGCGGCGTCGCCAAGGGTGAGCGGCGTGACCGGTGCCTGGGCCTCAGCCCGAACAACGGCGAGCGCGAGCTGAGCGATCAGGACGGTCGCGCCTGTGATGCCGATGGGAAAAATGCGTCGGCGAGTCATCGTTTTCTCCGGCTGTGCCATTTACCGAGCGCTGTCTCGACGACATCGCGGACGTTTTCATAGGCCATCTCGAATTCCGACAGCCGGTTTCGCACTGTGGGTGAGAGATCCAATTCGGTCAGGCCGTAGTCGACGATCTCATGGAGGCGTTGCCAGCGAGCCAGCCGCTGCTCCATCGTGCGTTGGAACAGGTCCGGCATGATGCGATAGTAGTCGCGCCGGTCTCCGGGCTTGCTCACACGCTCGATGAAGCCGCGTTGCTCGAGAAGGCGAGTGTTGACGCTGGCGCTTCCTTTGCTTGCACCGACCTCTCGCGTGATCTCGTCGAGTGACATCTCCCGCTCGCAGAGGAGGAGGAGGCCGAAGATCCTTCCGGCGATGCGGCACAGGCCGTCGGCTTCATGCGCGACGGCAAGCCGTTCGACGAACTCTTTTCTGTTACTCCGGAGATCGGCGGCCGAACGGCGCCGATGTGCGGTAGTGGGTCTGTTGGATGTCATTATCATATGATTCGTTTAGTACGTATCGAACGTAACCGGGCAATGACGGCGATTCAAGTGGCGTCGCTCCTTTCGGCTTCGTATGTTGGCCGAACGACCTGCGACCAACCCACATTCGCCCGATAATGCGTCTCGCGCCATTCCACTTCTCCGTTTGCCGCATTGGCCCTCTCGCCATGCTTGTTGCTCTTGCCGGATGCGCCCGGACCTCCACGGCACAGGGCGCCGGCGGGGCGCCATCTCCGGTGCTGACTCCCGTACGCGCCGATACTGCCGCGCTTCGTCGCAAGCTCGATTCCATCGCCGACGCCCATCACGGAGTCGTCGGCTACAGCATCATCGATCTTGAAAATGGCACCGCCCTGAACCGGCGGGGTGACGAGACCTTCCCAACTGCCAGCCTCATCAAAGTGGGCATTCTCGTAACCGTCTACGATCTGGTGGCTAAGGGAGAGCTGTCACTGGACGATCCGCTCACCGTTCTCAGGATCGATCAGGTGCCCGGGTCAGGGGTCGTCCAGTATCTGCACAACGGCACGATTCTGACAGTCCACGATGCCGCGTGGCTGATGATCACCATCAGCGACAACACTGCGACGAATCTGCTGCTCGACCGCATCATCATCCGTCGCATGTGGGACAAGATGGAGGCGCTCGGCTTGCATCATACAAAGGTTCATTCAAAGAGCTTCAGGAGAAACTCCAGCGTCGCCGTCGACAGCTCGGTGAAATACGGCCTCGGAGTCACCACCCCGAACGAGATGGCTCACCTGTTCGAGCTGCTTGCCCGCGGTAAAGCCGTGAACGCAAAAGCAGACTCGGAGATGCTCAGTATTCTCGAGCACAACACAATGGATGCGATGCTCCAGCGTTTCGCGTATGGCGCTCGCGCCGCACACAAGGATGGCGAGACAGACCAGGTGCGCGCCGAGTGCTCGCTATTCTACCTCCGCAACCGTGTGATCGCCTGCGTTCTCACGAAAGAGAACAAGGACATGCGCTATGCCATCGACACCGAGGCGCAAGTGACGATCGCGCGCATGGGCGAGGCAATCGTCAACGCGTGGGGCGGAGTCCCTCCGGCACCACCGCCTCCCTGATTCCATGGAGAAACGCCGGATTGGATCCCTCGAAGTCTCTGTCGTTGGACTTGGCTGCAACAACTTCGGGCGAAAGCTCGATTTGGAGAGCACGTCGTCAGTGGTCAATGCAGCCATCGATGCCGGCATCGACTTCTTCGACACCGCTGACATATATGGCGGCACGAAAAGCGAGGAGTTTCTCGGACGCGCGTTGGGCGCACGACGGAGCCTGATAAACGTCGCCACGAAATTCGGAATGGCGGTGGACGAGCATCGCCAGGGCGCGCATCCCGACTACGTTCGCCGAGCCGCGGAGGACAGCCTCAGACGATTGGGCACCGACTATATCGATCTTTATTACCTGCATAAGCCCGATCCATCGGTGCCGATCGCCGACACGCTTGGCGCACTGGACGAGCTCGTTCGCGCCGGCAAGGTGCGGGAGATCGGCTGCTCCCAGTTCTCGGCGTCTCAGCTTCGCGAGGCGCAATCAGTCGCACCGCTGGACGCTGCCCATTTCATCGTTCTTCAGAACGAATACAATCTGCTGCATCGCGAGCCGGAGCACGAAGTCATTCCTGAATGTGTCCGGAGGGGAATTGTTTTCGTCCCGTTTTTTCCTCTTGCCAACGGTTTGCTAACCGGAAAGTACCGTCGCGGCCAGGCTGCCCCCGAGGGCAGCCGCATTGGATCAGGATGGCACGGAGAGCTGTTAACCGACGAAAACCTCAACATTGTCGAACGGTTGATCCGATTCGCCGAGTCGAGGGGTCACACGATGCTCGAGCTGGCGATCTCCTGGCTGGCGAGTCACGACGTCGTCGCATCGGTCATCGCCGGCGCAACGTCACGAGATCAGGTCAGCGCGAACGCCGCCGCCGCGGGATGGCGGCTGACCGATGCGGAAATGGCGGAGGTCGACGCCATCGTGCCTATGCAATCCCCTTGAGATATCGCTGGCGCTTGCCCTCCGGAAACTTTTCGATTGCGTATCTCAGCATTGTTCTCGGCATTTGCCGGTAGTTGGCCCGCAAGAATTTTTCTTCCGTTGCCCGGTCTCTGTTGCCCACTTCACGCAGCATCCAGCCAACGGCCTTGTGTATCAGGTCCTCGCGATCGCCGAGCAACGTCTTCGCGATTTCCAGCGTGTCTGGGAATTCTCCCTTCCTGATAAACCAGCCCGTCGCCATGATGGCGATTCTTCTCTCCCAGATACTGGATGACTTCGCCAGTTGATGTATTGGCGCGCGGCTTTTCTTGTCGAGAAACGCGCCAACAATTTTCGCTGCTGAGCAGTCTACATTCCCATCACCTCGGTACTCCCTTCCAGTGATTCGCCAAGCCGCTCCGCGCGGAACATGCGCAGCGCAAGCCGCTCGGTCTCGATCGTCACTGCGTTCATGCGGAGGTTGACCGACGGGTCGGTAAGAAGCTGTTGCCGTCAGGTACCGGCTTGCCGGACTCCCGCTGGGGGCTCACTCTCACTTCCGTCACCGATTCGCCGCGGAACGACCAGCGAAGCACTGTCGTGAGCTTCGGAAAGCAGGCGGGTTACGAACCGCTGACCCTCGGATACACGCTCAATCTCGACCGCAATGGCATCCATTCCCTGCTCGAGTCGCTCGAGACGGCGCGATGCATCGGCTGAGATTGCCGGTGGAGACGGCTTTGCGTTTGCGCGCTTCCACATCATTCGCGCTGCCGCAAATGCCATCGGCGCCAGCACGAAGATCATGAAGACGACACCCATTGCGGCAACTGCGTCTGGATCCATCCCATAAAACTGGCTCGCCGACTGAGTGCTGGCCACCAGGTAGCCCGGCGTCAACGTGAGTTGCTGTCCGGTTACGGCGATGTCCGACTCGAGCTGCATGATTCGCTTGTCGAGCACGGCCATATGTGACTCGATGCCGGCCCGGTCGATTCCCTCCTTGCCATGCAGCTCGTTGGAGAGTCGCTGGCGGCGCCCGCTGGCCGACACGAGCTGGTTGGACAGCTCCTCTCTCCTCGCTTTCAAGGCGGACACGTCTTCCTGGGTGCGCGGAATTCCCGTAACTGCCGCGGTGGGAGCTGCGGTGATAGAGGTGGCCGGCGCTGCGGGGGCCGGCGGGGCCTTCGCTGTAGTGGCTTGCATCGTTTGTCTCCCTACGGGAGGGCCGGTGTGCCGGTTACAATCGCCCGACCCGATAAACTACAGTGCCGCCATTACATGCGCCTTCATCGAGGCGTCAGTGTCCAGTTCTCTCGATCGTCTGTCCAGTGAAGTTCTCGGTGCTCAGATCCTTTGTTGCGAGCGAGCGAACGTATGCCGTGAGCATCCATATCTGCTCGTTGGAGATGCGGCCGCCCCACTGTGGCATTCCGTCCGGACGGCCTTCGTAGATCGACTCGAATACTTCGCCTGGCGATCCCCCGAAATGCCAGCGTCCGTCGGCAAAGCCCGGCCCCATCGCGCCTGATCCATCGGCACCATGACAATCGATGCAGTTATAGGCGACGAAGAGCTGGGCACCGATTCCCAAAGCGCGCTTGTCGCCTTCGTATGGATTGGTGAGAGTGAGCGCGCGGGCGCTCGGTGGAAAGCCAACCGGGAGATTCTCGTCGTGCGCCACGAAGCGCATGCTGTCGCCGCCATCCACGTAACCTCGGCCACCTGGCGGAGCGGGTCTGGTCTGCGCTGTCGGTTGCGCGGGCTGTTTTTTCGTTGAAGGAAGCTGAGCGGCGTTTGAATCGCCACCGCAGCCAATCATCGCCGCTACAGTGAGAGCCACCAAACCGGATTCGGCATGCAATCGGAACGACATTAAATCCCCCTGCGAATCAGGAGCCGCGTTACAAACTGAACACGAACAACATCCCGCCCCAACTCGTCCACCGTGCGAGATCGGGCAGTGTCGTCCCGCGCTCGCGAACGTCAAACGGCAGGTTTGCGGCCACGTCGCCGGCAATGAGAAGGCCCATGTCGCCCCCGATGCCCGCGTAGATGGCCACGTACTGCTTTCCGTCGGGCCCGGTGTATGTCACGGGGTTTCCCACGACACCCGATCCAACCTTGAACTTCCACAAGACCTTGCCATTACGCGCGTCGGCAGCCTTGAACCATCCGTCGAGCGTGCCGTAGAACACCACACCGCCGGCCGTCACCAGCGCGCCACCCCACACCGGAAACGGTTCCTTGATGCCCCATACTTTCTTTCCAGTCGTCGCGTCCCACGCCATGAATTCGCCACGATATCCACCGGGTCCTCCTTTTTCAGGAGCGTTGGCGCCAATGAAAGGAGTGCCGGCGATGTACGTCACCTGATGCGATTCGAAGTCCATGCAGAGGTTGTTCGTCGGAACGTAGAAGAGGCCGGTCTGCGGAGAGAACGCCGCGGGCTGCTGGTTCTTTCCTCCCTCCAGACTCGGACAGATGTCCGTAACTTTTTTTCCCTGTGACGTCATCTTTGCCGAAATCATTTTCGGCCGGCCCGTCTGCATGTCGATGCCCGTAGACCAGTTCATCGGAACGAATGGCTCGGCGAGAATCACTTCTCCGGTTGCTCTGTCCACAGTGTAGGCAAATCCGTTCCGGTCGAAGTGGACGAGAGCTTTGCGGGTGACGCCCTTGATGGGCAGATCCACGAGAATGTTCTCGTTGACAGCATCGTAATCCCACAGGTCGTGCGGCGTTGTCTGGAGCGCCCACACGATCTCGCCAGTGTCGGCATCGCGCGCGAGGATCGAGGCCGTCCACTTGTTGTCGCCGAGTCGCTGATCCTGATTCCAGGGACCGGGATTGCTCGTGCCATGATAGATGAGGTTGAGCTCGGGGTCGTACGACAGCCAGCCCCATACCGCACCGCCGCCAGTCTTCCAGGTATCGCCGGGCCAGGTGGTAGCGCCCAGGTCCTTGCCGCGGTCATGCGCATAGAACGGCTTGAATTTCGGCCCGACTTTGACGTCGCGATCGGGACCGATGTTGTACGCGCGCCATACTTCCCGGCCGGTCGCAACATCGAGCGCCGCGATCCATCCACGCACGCCCATTTCGCCGCCGCTCGAGCCCACGATCACTTTGTTCTTGACGACGATCGGCGCCATGGTGATGGTCTCGCCACGCGCGAGATTTCCCATTGTCGTGCGCCACAGCTGCCGCCCGGTTGCGGCATCCACCGCAATCGTGTGACCGTCGAGCAGGTTGTAGAAGATTTTTCCATCAGCGTATGCCGCACCGCGATTGACGACGTCGCAGCACGCGCGACCCGCGGCCTGCTGCGCATTTTCCGGCCGGAACTTCCATTTGAGGGGCTGCCCCGGCTGAGTCAGATCGATGGCGTACGCAACGTTGGGATAAGGCGTGATGACGTACATCGTGTTGCCCACCACCAGCGGTTGCCCTTCGTGGCCGCGAAGCACGCCAGTGGAGAAAGTCCACGATGCATGAAGGTTCGCGGCATTGGCAGGAGTGATCGTGGCCAGCGTGCTGTAGCGGGAGCTCGCGTAGTCGCCCGCCGGCATCTGCCACTCACCCGCGGGTCCCGCGTGGGCGACGGCGATTCGCGTACCCGAGACAATTGCCGATGGTTGTGAAACTCCGGTATCGACCGCTGCTGTGTTCTTCTTTTCGGTGGTGCAGGCGCTGAGCGCGACGATCACCAGTAGTGCGGTCGCATATGGAAACGCAGCGCGCATCGCCCGGTGCAGTTTGTCGTTGTTCACGACTGGCCGCATCAGCGAACCGGAGTCGCCGGCGGGGCCGGCTGGCTCGACGGGGGCACCATGCCCTTGAGCCGCATGTACGTGACAATGTTGCCGTAATGCTCGCCGTCGTGGACGGCGTTCCTGATCAGCGCCGCAAAGTGTGTCGCGTCCTGACCAAACAGCTTCGTGGGTAGTGATGCAGACGCGTCGGGTTGAGCGTACGCGCGCGCGCAATACTCGGTTGACGCGCGGAAAGCTGCCGTCAATTCAGCTTTCGCCGTCTTCTTCTCCCAGTCACCTTCAACCGCTTTGGGGACTTCACCAAGGGCCGCCGCACAGATGGAAAATTGGCCGTCGGCGAGATGTCCAATCAGTTCCGCAAACGTACGCACCTGAGGGGTGGGACGAAATGCGTAGTCCGACTCGGGCATCTGGTCGGCTGCCATCGCGATGTAGCCGGAGATCTGCTTCCATTCGCGGCCCACCCCGGAAATCATGGGGTTCGTGGCTCCGCCGCTCTGTGCCTGCGCACCACGCGGAACGGATAACAGGACAACGGAGACCAGGAGAAGAGCGTTTTTCATTGGAGCCTCGATGATGACTGGGGTGGTTCTCACTCGGTGCCCGGAAAATCTAAGCCGCAAATCTTGCGATTCGAAATGGCGACATGTCAAAACGGGGAGTCTCATGACAGAGAAGGTCGGCCTGAACTTCTCCCAGCGCGCTCGCGAACTTGAATCCATGGCCGGAGCAGGGACTCGACACCAGCACCTGCGAATGCCCGGGATGGAAGTCGACTATGAAATCGTGATCGGGAGTATTCGTGAAGAGACAGACAGCGCTTTCTCTCACCGTCGCTCGAGCCAGCTCCGGAAGTACTGGCTCCAGGGCGGCTCGTACGGGACGCATGTCGCTGTCGTCCACAGTGCGTCTGACGGCGGCAGGTGTACGCGAGGTCTCGCCGCCGTGCATGATTGAAACCTTTATGCCGCGCGGGAGTCGCGGGAAGCCATAGCTGATGCTTCCCGGCGTGTACTCGTAGGCGTAAATCGGAAAACGCGACTGATCGTACTGATCGCCGGGCTTGCCGGCCTCGAGCCAGAACGCAACCTGCCGCTCGACCATGAGAGGCAGCTGCAGGTCAGGCAGCAGCTGCGACGTCCATGCGCCTGCTGAGATCAGCAGCCGGTCGGCGACATAGCTCCCGGCGGAAGTTGTCACGCGTACGCCCTCGCCGTCCGGCTTCCAGTCCACCACCCGCTCCTCGAAGTGGGCTTCGGCGCCAGCCCGTCGCGCCGCTTCGATATGAGCGGCATTACAGGCTTCGGGATCGAGAAACCCACAGCGCGGATCCAGCACGGCCACGAGCCCCTCTGCCAGACTGAACGCCGGATAACGCGCCCGCACTTCATCCGGTCCCAGAACTTCATGCGGCAGATTGTGAGTCGTCGCGCTCCGGATCGTACCTGTGACAACAATCCCGTCCGGCGGGCCGATCATGAGACCGCCGGTGATTGTCATCAGTCGCTTACCGGTACGTTGTTCGAGATCTCGCCACAGGTCATAGGCGCGCTGCACCAGCGGGACGTACAACGGGTGCTCGAAATACTGTTCGCGGATTATGCGGCTGTCTCCGTGCGACGAGCCTTGGGCATGCCCGGGCCGGAACTGCTCGACGCCGAGGACCCGTCGGCCAAGCTTTGCCAGATGAAAGAGGGTCGCGCTGCCCATCGCGCCCAATCCGACGACAATCGCGTCAAAGTGTCGCATGTCCGCGAATTATGCGGGAGGTCACATTATCCTGACAGGAGGGGACTGTCGCATGACCGAATGGAAGTTCCGGGCGGCGCCTGGATAGCCATGTGCACGGATCCCCAGGAAGCGAAGTTCGCGGTCCACGCTCCAAAGAGCTGAAATACCAGGGGGACATTAGTATCGAACAGATACTATTGCCCCCCTTTTTGCAGATTCCGGGTGCCAATGACCGCAGCTACTTCCCAGCCGGCTTGATCAACGCCTTGATCTCGGCTGGAGCGGCAATCGTCACTCCCGCGCCCGTGCCCACCTCTACTGCCGTAACCGTCATCACCTGCTCCTGACCCATCATCGAGTTCACAGTTTTGGTCGGAACGAGAAAGTCCCCGAACTTCTTGTAGTCGCTGAAGATCGTAATCACCGGAATCGTACCCATCTGCGTCTGCTGGACGCTCTTCGACGCCACAATCAGGCCGGATGCCGCGCTGTAGCAGTCGAATGTCTCCCGCCCCGACTTCCAGGTGAGCTTCACCAGATAGCATCGCTCGCTATTCATCGTCGTGTCGGCAACCGTCTGCACCGACGTGAACAGCTCTGGAGAACGGCCCGCCGCACGCGGGTCAGCCTGCTCGCGAATCTCGTCTGCTTCCTTGCCGGTGAGCACACGCGGTCCCTGCATGGGATCCATCGACCACGCGGTTGTACCGTCGTACCCAATCTGAATGGCACCGACTCCAGGAATCGTCGTCACCATCTGCATTCGGTTCGGGGCGAGCTGCACCATCTCGAACGTCGCCGTAATGCCGGCGGCGCTCATGGTCATTCCGCCTTTGGTTGTCACCTGGGCAGCGCGCATCATTGCCGGTGCCCCAATGGCACTGGCGTACTTGGCCACCAGCACCGAAGCCGCCGGAAGCGAAGAGGAAGCGGGCTGCTGAGCGCCGGCGCCGGCAACTGCCAGAACGGTCACCGCAAAACTGAAGGAAAGAGTCTGCTTACTGATCATTGAAGTTCTCAGGGAAGGGTTGGAAAGGACGAAAGAATGAGTAACCCGTAGGTGACATTCGGTCAAGGTGCCCGGCTCTGTATCCACCTGATGGCCGCCTCGAGCGGTGCATCCGTGTTCGCCGATAAGTCCTTCTCGGTGAGCAGAACGATCTGGTCCGGTGATACACCGGCCCCCTCGATTCGGCGGCCGGCCGGATCTCTGAAGTCGGCAACGGCGTGGACAAAAACGTCCCCGGACGGGAGGCCCTGCATCAATGCCGGCAGCGCCGCTCCCGCACTCCGCTCTCCGAACACTCGAGCGCGACCAATTCGCTGAAGACCTGCAGCAAAAATCTCCGACGTGCTGGCGGTCATCGGATCGACAAGAATCGCCACCGGACCCCTGAAAGGACCGCTCTCGATGCCGGCCACGTGAATGCGCCGGGGGTTGATGACG
>DATBZT010000073.1:0-18573 GCA_036513055.1 Gemmatimonadaceae bacterium
CAATCATCGCCACGATCGGAATGATTGCCGGGGCCGCGGGCTCCCGCCCCGCGGCCGTTGCGAGCCATGCGAGTGCGACCAGCAAGGCCAGCACCACCAACGCTACGGCCGCCGTCACCAGGGCGACGATTCTGGCGATCATCGGCAGTGTCTGTGACTTCGTGTCGAGATGCGCCACGAGCCAGACCCGGGGATCACCGCGACTGGCGACCAGATTCGCCGACCTGGATTTCATCCTGGGGAATCGCCCCGTGCCATGGCGTGCCAGCCACGTTCCCACCGCGACTGAGATGGCGAGCCCAATCCACAGAACGGCCATTGCCGGCCCGGAGCCGCCATGCCGCAGAAATACGTGTCTTGTAAAGAGCGCTGCCACCAGCCAGAGAAACCCGATGAGAGGGGCGCCGTACCGTCCGGGAAACTCCGAGAACTCAAATTCACGCTCGCTCACCGACAGCCCTTCCCGTTCGAGCAAGGTGGAGCACAACCGGCGCGCGTTGCTCTCGTTTTCGCTGCCGGTGAATCGCGGACCAGCTGCCAACTGCGCGAGCAGCTCGACCGCCCGCTTTTTAAGCTCAGCGTCGTCCGGGAATCCATCCGAGCCGGATGCAACGGCTGAGCTCATCTCAATCGGCCGCGAGCCCCATGAGATCCTTGACTTCGCGCAGGGTCTCGCGGGCCAACGAGCGGGCGTGAGCCGCCCCGGCGGCGAGCATCTCGTTCAGCTCCGACACATTCGCAGTGACTTCTGCAGCCCGCTCGCGAATCGGGCCCAGCTCCGCTTCCATCGACTCGAACAGCACCCTCTTGCAGTCGATGCATCCCCAGCCGGCTGATCGGCACTGAACTGCCACATGCTCCACCGTCGCTGGGGAGCTAAACGCGCGGTGAAGGTGGTAGATGTTGCAGACCTCGGGAGTCCCGGGATCCGTCCGGCGAACCCGTTTGGGATCGGTCACCGCGGGCCGTAGCTTTTCCCAGATGTCCTTTGGATCCTCGAGCAGTCCGATGGCGTTGCCCATCGACTTCGACATCTTTGTCTGGCCGTCCATGCCCATGATGCGCCGCGTGGGCGTGAGGAGCGGCTTGGGCTCGGGAAAGAAAGGCAAGCCTTCCGGCGCGAACTTGGCATTCCATCGCCGGGAGATCTCCCGGGATAGCTCGAGATGCTGCACCTGGTCTTCGCCCACCGGCACCAGGTCCGCCTTATACAATAGTATGTCGGCTGCCTGAAGCACCGGGTAATTGAGCAGCCCGGCGGCAATGCTCTCCTGTTTGGCGGATTTCTCCTTGAACTGTGTCTGCCGCTCGAGCTCGCCAAGCGGCGTGATCGTGTTGAATATCCACGCCAGCTCGGTATGTTCCGGGACCATCGACTGGACGAACAGCGTGCAGGCGGAGGGATCCACCCCTGCCGCGATCAGCGAGATCGCCATGTCGCGCGTTCGCTGCCGGAGGTCGGCCGGCTCATACGGCACGGTGATCGCGTGGTAGTCTACGATGCAGAAGAAGGATTCGTACTCCCGCTGCAGCGTCACCCAGTTCTTTATCGCTCCGAGATAGTTGCCGATATGGGGCTCGCCGGACGGCTGTATTCCACTGAAGATTCTGGGCATCGGGCGAAGTTAACGAGTGAGAGGAACGAGTTGCAAGAAAAACCGCTGTCCACTTCCGGCCTGGATCGTACAATCGAGGAGCTGCGCGACATCGCCGCTCATGCATCTGCCGCCGCGGCAAAGGTAATTCAGGCCGGATACGGAAGGCGTAGCGCCCTGGTCTGGGAAGAAAAGAGTGCGGCGGATTTCGTCACTGACGTCGACCGCGACGCCGAAGCGGCGATCGCGCACGCGATATTGTCGCGGTGCCCCGAAGCGCGCATCCTCGGCGAGGAGCTTTCACCGGAGGCGCACACCGGCCAGGGCATAAGTTTTGTCGTCGATCCACTCGATGGCACCACGAACTTTCTTCACGGCTACCCGGAATTTGCCGTTTCGATTGGTGTGATGGTTGGTCCGGACCTCGCCGCGGCGGTCGTGCGGAATCTCACCAGGAGCGAGATATTCACCGCCACTCGAGGCGGAGGCGCGCTGCTCAACGGACACCAGATCGCGGTCTCGCACGAGACAGAGCCGTCCCGGGCTCTCATCGGGACCGGTTTTCCATTCAAGCGCCACGATCTGCTTGGCGAGTACTCCGCGCAGTTCGTTGAAGTGAGCCGCCACACGGCAGGCATCCGCCGCGCCGGCTCTGCGGCGCTCGATCTCTGCAATCTGGCTTGTGGAAGATTCGACGGCTTCTGGGAGCTCGTGCTCGCGCCGTGGGACATCGCCGCCGGCATTCTGATCGTTCGCGAAGCCGGAGGAGTGGTCACCGACCTTGCCGGAAACGAGAAGGCCGTATCGCATGGTGCAGTCGTTGCTGGTAATCCTGACATTCACGCCTGGCTGCTGGGCGCCGTCCACGGCACCGGCTCCGGACTTCGACCATCGTAACATGAAACTCATCGAGTGCGTCCCCAACTTTTCCGAAGGACGACGGCCCGAAGTCGTTGCGGCCATCAAGGACGCCATTGCCGCCGTGAAGGGCGTTTCGATTCTCGACACGTCGTCCGATTCGTCGCACAACAGGTCGGTAATCACATTCGTCGTTCCGCTGGAGCAGGCAGTCGCTGCCGCTTTTGCAGGAATCAGCGAAGCCGCGGCGCGCATCGACCTTCGCCACCACACCGGCGAACATCCGCGCATTGGCGCCACGGACGTGGTCCCGTTCATCCCGCTCGAGGACGCGACGATGGACGACTGCGTCGCCATCGCCCGCAGTCTGGGAACGCGGGTTGGCTCCGAGCTGAATATTCCTGTCTACCTCTACGAGCGGGCGGCCACTCGCCCCACACGCAGGAATCTCGCGGACGTCCGGCGCGGCCAGTTCGAGGGACTCAGCAGGGAGCTCGGATCGAATCCGGAACGCGACCCCGACTTCGGGCCGGCGGCAATCCACCCCTCCGCCGGTGCCATCGCAATTGGCGCACGGCCGTTTCTGGTGGCGTACAATGTGTACCTCGGAGACGCCGACAATCTTCCTCTCGCCAAGTCCATCGCGAAAAACGTCCGGGCGTCGTCGGGTGGATTCCCTCACGTAAAAGGCCTCGGCCTTGAAGTCGATGGGCAGGCACAGGTTTCCATGAACCTCGTGGACACCGAGCAGACTCCGCTCCATGTGCCATACGACTTCATCAAGCGTGAAGCACAGGCCGCCGGCGCCGACGTGACGTGGAGTGAAATCGTCGGCCTCGTTCCCGAACGAGTTCTCTTCGACTCGGCGAAGCACTATCTCAAGCTGGCGAAGTTCACCAATGAACAGGTCCTCGAGCGTCAGGTCGCCCGAGCCATCCGCGCCGGTGAGACAGCGCGGAGCTCCGGACACGCGCCCGGGCCTGCCGCATCGACTTCAAGCGACGCGTTCCTGACAGCAGTCGCGTCGGCCGATCCGGTTCCCGGAGGGGGCAGCGTCGCTGCTTACGCCGGAGCCCTGGGTGCCGCGCTCACGCAAATGGTTGCCGGCCTCACCCTTGGCAAGAAAAAATACGCCGGCGTGGAAGCTGAAATCGCGACGGTGGCGGCGAGCGCCAAGGCTCTTTCCGCGAAGCTCGAGAGCCTCGTTGCAAGGGATGCGGCTGCTTATTCCACCGTGTCGGCTGCTTACAAGATGCCCCACGCTTCCGATCAGGAGGTGGATGCCCGCAAGCGTGCGATCACCAGTGCGCTTCTCGCCGCATCGGAGGCGCCGCTCGAGACCGCCCGAGCCTGTGCTGATGTTGCCGACCTGGCGGTAATTGCCGCCACCAAAGGAAACTCCAGCGCAATCACAGACGCCGGCGTCGCTGCGCTGCTCGCCGAGGCGGGCTGCAAAGCCGCAGTTTACAACGTGAGAATCAACGTGTCATCCTTGGAGGATCGGTCGCGGGGCGAGCCACTGGTGCGTGAGGCGCGCCAGCTCGTCGAGCGCGTCGTCGCCAGCGGCCAGGCTGTTTCGAGGGCCGTCGAGAGCGCGCTGAGCTGACCTGCACAATGCGATCAGCCGCCGCCCTTCTGCTCTTCCTGGCTCTGCCGGCAAGTCCGTTGAGCGGCCAATCGCAGGCGGCCGGCAACCGCGGGACAGCGAGCCCGCTTGTCGGACGGTGGGACGCTGTCACCCGGTCTGATGGCGGCATCGGCGTCATGATGACCTTCACGGCCGACGGAAAGATGAGCGTGGTGACCGGAGCCATGCTCGATTATCGGTACGAGCTCGACGGCACCACACTCAAGCTTTTTCCGCCGGGGGACCGCGCGATGATCGCAACGGTCTCCTTTGCCGGCGACACCCTGGTTCAGACCGCCGGCGCTGAATCAAACAAGCTCACGCGGGCGCCGGGCAGCCCGGCCGGCAGTGGAATCCTCGGTCGCTGGACGTACATGCACTATACCGGAGTGCCGGCCTTCATCGAATATTCGGCCGACGGCATGATGCGCCTTCGGGTTCCATTGCAGACTGAAGCTGGAACGTACGTCGTGTCGGGCGACAAGCTCACTCTGCGGGCGGTCACGCCGGCAGCTGGAGAAAAAACCGTTCAGTTTATCGTGAGCGGCGACAAACTGACGATCGATCCCGCCGGACAGGCGCGGGATTTTCTGCGGATTCGATGAGCGACGCGGCAATGTCGGGCTGGGGGGCTCCGAAACGCCTGCTGGGGGTCTGCATGGGACTCATCGTCCTGACGTCTGCCGCCGCAGCCCAGCGCTCTCTGCCAGTTGCGACTGACGATCCGCTCGTCGGCACCTGGGAGCATACACAGGAGTATGGTGGCGTCGGGACTACGTCGATTCTCGTATTCTTTGCCGACGGCTCGTTCAGCCACGTGGTCAAAGCGACCACGGTGAGTCGCTACCGGCTCACCGGGAATGTCGTTGTCGTCAGCCCGCCCACTGGTCCGCCGACGGAGACGACGATCAGCATCGCCGGCGACACGCTGATAAAGGTGACAGCCGGCGCCATTCAGAAGCTTGGTCGCGATCCACTTTCTCGAGGCGCAGTTGGGCTCGTTGGACAGTGGAACGGCAGAAACGCTTACGGGGCCGACATCACCGAAACGTTTACCAGCGACGGCATTGTCCGGCAGGAGTCCACCATTGGCGGAGAAGTAGGCAGATACGAGATTGCCGGCGAAAAGATTGTCTGGAACGTTCTGCTGCCGAAAAAATCCAACCGCACCACAGGATTCACGCGACCCGGAAACATGCTGAGACTGCTCCCGCCCGGAGAATCCGTTCCCGGAGATTACGCGAAAGTTCGATAGCCGCGTCAGGCGGCGGTGAGAATCCTCGGCCCGCTCTCCGTAATCGCGACGGTGTGCTCGAAGTGTGCCGACCTCGCTCCGTCCACGGTCACGACCGTCCATCTGTCCGGCATCGTCCGGATCCCTGGTTTGCCGACGTTGACCATTGGCTCGATTGCGATGGTGAGGCCAGGGACGAGCCTCAGCCCGCGGCTCGGTTTTCCGTAATTCGGGACCTGCGGCTCTTCGTGAAACCCCGTGCCGATTCCGTGACCGACAAGGTCGCGCACGACGCTGAATCCTGCGCGTTCCACCACCTGCTGGACTGCGGCCCCGATGTCACCGAGATGATTCCCGTTCACCGCCGCGCGCACACCCGCATCGAGCGCCTCGCGCGTGATCGTCAGCAGCCGCCGTGACTCCTCGGGAATCTCCCCAACGGCGACAGTGGTTGCGGAGTCGGTGTGATAGCCTTCGAACTTTACGCCGACATCAACCGAGACGATGTCCCCTTCCACGAGAACGCGCTTTCGCGAGGGGATGCCGTGCACGATCTCGTTGTTGATCGACGTGCAGATGCTTGCCGGGAAATTGTACAGTCCCTTGAACGACGGCACTGCGCCGGGGTGGCTGCGGATGAAGTCCTCGGCAATGCGATCGAGATCCTGCGTCGAGATTCCCGGGCGGACTGACTGCTCCATCAGCGTCACCGTATCGGCGAGAATCCGGCCTCCCCTGGCCATCACCTCGATCTCGCGCTGCGACTTCAGCTGTATCATGTGTCGAGCGCCTTCATTGCGCGGTCTGTGATCTCGTCGAGGTCGCCGGCGGCGGCGATCTCGCTCACGGAGACGTCGTGATCGCGGGCCCAGTTGATTACCGGCTCCGTCTGCGCGCGATACACCGCGAGCCGGGTCCGGATGGCTTGGGGCTCGTCGTCCGGCCTGCGGACGAGAGTGCCGCCGCATCTAGCGCATGGAGTGCCGGGCTCGAGCCCCATGTACGGCGTCTGGCACTTGTCGCAGACGGTCCGGCCACTGAGCCGGCGAATGAGCTCGTCATCGCTCACGTCGAACAGCAGGACCTTGTCTACTTTCCTGCCAAGACTGGCAACCAGGGACGTCAGGCCTTCCGCCTGGGGGATTGTTCTCACGACGCCGTCGAGGATTGCGCCCTTGGCCGTGGCCGGGGAGCTGAGGGTGTCCTTCATGATCCCGAGGATCACCGAGTCGGGAACGAGATCGCCTCGATCCATGTACGCCTTGGCGGCGAGGCCCTGTTGAGTGCCATTCCGAATCGCCTCCCGCAGGACGTCGCCGGTGGCAATCTTCGGAATTCCGAGTCGCTCCGCGATACGTTCGCCCTGCGTTCCCTTCCCTGCACCCGGTGGCCCGAGCAACACGATGATCATTTCCCTGTTCTCGGGTAACGGTTAACGGTTAACGGTCAACCGGTAACGGGCAACGCGTACCGGATAACGGGTTAGTCCTAGTACCCGCCCATTGCCTGGCGGCCACGGAAGCGAACGCGTCCCTTCTTCATGAACCCGTCGTACTTCCGGAGCAGCAGGTGCTGCTGGATCTGCGCCATCGTATCGAGCGCCACACCAACAACGATCAGCAGCGACGTCCCGCCGAAGCGGAAGGGAACGTTGATCATGTCGGCGATGAACACCGGCAGAAGGGCGATGAAAGTCAGGAAGATCGCCCCCGGCAGAGTGATCCGCGTGACGACGTGATCGATGTACTCGGCCGTCTTCGTTCCAGGCTTGACGCCTGGAATGAATCCGCCTTGCTTCTTCAGGTTTTCCGACAGGTCGAGCGGGTTGAAGATGATCGACGTGTAGAAGTAGGTGAAGAAGATGATCAGCGTTGCCGACAGCAGGTAGTACAGCCATGTGCCGGGCTGGAAGTACTCGGCGATCGCCTTCGCCTGGTCGTTGCCGAAGAACTGGGCGATGGCGCCCGGAACGACGATCACCGACTGGGCGAAAATGATCGGCATGACGCCGGACGCGTTGACCCGGAGCGGAATGAAATTCTTTGCCGCCTCACGCATGCGTCCGCGGGCCATCGTCCGCTGCGGGATCTGAATCATCACGCGGCGGGCCGCCATCGTCACCGCCACCGTCGCGCCGACTACCGCAACCATCACGATGCCGAGGACGATGAGCGAGAACGCTCCAACGGCCTGGGTCTTGACGAAGCTGAACGTGCTGAGGATGCCGGGCCAGAAGCGCTCGACAATCGAGAAGAAGATGATGAGACTGGCGCCGTTTCCGAGGCCCCGCTCCGTGATCTGCTCGCCGAGCCACATCACGAACACTGCGCCGGCGGTGAGGAAGAGCACCATCTGCAGCTTGAAGCCAAAGCCCGGAGCAATGACGGCGTTCTCGAGCGACGACGTGAACAGGGCGAAGCCCCATCCCTGCACCATTGCAAGCAGCACGGTGAGGTAGCGCGACCACTGCGTGATCTTTTTCCGCCCCTCTTCGTCCTTCTGCATCTTCTCGACTGTCGGGACGACAGCGCCCGCGATCTGCATGAAGATGCTCGACGAGATGTACGGCATGATGCCAAGGGCGAACACCGTCGCGCGGGAGAGCCCGCCGCCGACGAAGAGATCGTAGAGCCCGAGAATGCCGCCACCGCCGCCGCGGTTCTTGAAGAAGTCGGTGAGCGCGACTACGTCGACACCAGGCACCGTGATATGCGCGCCGATGCGGTAAAGCACCAGGCATATGAAGGTGAAGGTGATCTTCTGCCACAGCTCGGGGGTCCGGTAAATGTTCTGGACCGCCGCCGCCGGGTTGTTTTGTGCCATGTTACTCCTCGACGCGGCCTCCGGCCGCTTCGATCTTCTCGCGTGCGCCAGCGCTCATCTTGATGCCACGAACGGTGACGGCGCGTGACAGATCGCCATTTGCAAGCACCTTGGCCGGACCCTTTCTCTTGTGAATGAGTCCAACGTCGGCAAGCGTCTGCTGAGTGACTTCCATGCCCTCGGGCAGGCGCTCGAGGTCGTTCAGACGAACAACCTGGTGCTCTACGCGAAAGATATTCGTGAACCCGCGCTTTGGCAGCCGCCGCGTGAGGGGCATCTGGCCGCCTTCGAACTGCGGCTTGCCGCCGCCGGGACCGTGGTGGCCCGCGCGTGCCTTCATTCCCTTGTGGCCCTTGCCCGACGTCTTTCCGGTGCCCGACCCTGGCCCACGGCCAAGCCGCTTCCGAACCTTGTTCGACCCTGGAGCCGGAACGAGGTTGTGCAGCCCGACGCGCTCCGAGCGCTCGGTCACGCCGCTCGCCAGCGGCTCTCTAGTCTTTCTCGCCACTCGTCTATTCCTCTACCGCCGTCACTTCTACGAGGTGACGAACGCGTTTGATCTGGCCGCGAAGTGAAGGAGAATCCTTCACCACTATCACTGCCTGGTGATGCCTGAGACCCATCGCGATGAGAGTCTGGCGCATCCGCCACGAGTGTCCGATTCCGCTCCGCACCTGCTTGATGCGGACGTTACCCGACGTGAGCGTGGACTTTTCTGTCCTGGTGGGACCTTTCGTGTTCCACCAGACGTGAGTTCTAGCCAAGTTGTGCCTCCCTTACCTTGGCGCGCGACCGATAGCCGAGCGTATGGACTTCGACACCGCGCTCGCGCGCGATCTCTTCGACCGTGGTGAGCTGCTTAAGTCCATCCAGCGCAGCGAGAACCATGTTGTGCGGGTTGGTCGAGCCGAGGCTCTTGGTGAGAATGTCGGTGATGCCTGCGCACTCCATGATCGCGCGCACCGCTCCACCGGCAATCACGCCGGCTCCCGGCGCGGCCGGCTTCATCAGAACCTTGCCCGCTCCGTGCTTACCCACGACTTCGTGCGGAATGGTGCTGCCCGTCATCGGGACGCGGGTCATATTGCGCCGCGCGCCGTCGACGGCCTTGCGAACCGCCTCCGAAACTTCATTGGCCTTGCCGGTGGCGAATCCCACCTTGCCCTGGCCGTCGCCAACGGCGACGAGGGCGTTGAATGAGAAGCGCCGCCCGCCCTTTACGACCTTGGCCACGCGATTGATTGCAATGACGTTCTCGACGAGCTCGGCGCCGCCGTCGCCGCCGCGGCTGTCGCCGCGTCCGCCGTCACGACCCTTTCCGTCGCGCGAGCGTCCCGGGCCACCATCGCGGCCGCCGCCCGGGCCACCTCGCCCGCCGCCGGCGCCCGGACCACCCCGGCCACCACCACCGCCAGGGCCGCCACGTCCGCCACCACCTCGGCCGCCTCGTCCGCCGGGGCCGCCGGCTCCGCCGCCGCTGCGCGCGCTCCGGCCACCGCCGGATCTCGCCGCTGCGGGACGCTCTTCAGCAGCTGGACGTTCGTCCGCTGCCGGCGCTCCGCCTTCCTGAGTCTCGTTCTCTGCCATTTCCTAGAACTCCAGCCCGCCTTCGCGGGCTCCGTCGGCCACCGCCTTCACGCGGCCGTGATACAGGTATCCACCACGGTCGAACACGACTTTCGTGACTCCCGCATCCTTTGCTTTCTGCGCGATGCGCTTGCCGACTTCGGCAGCTTTTTCGGTCTTCTTCCCGCTGAGCCCCTGGTCCGTCGCCGTCATCAGCGTGCGCTGAGTCACGTCGTCAACCAGCTGCGCATAGATGTGCTTGAGCGACCTGTAGACCACGAGCCGCGGACGCTCACCAGTTCCATTGACTCGCTTGCGGACCCGGAAGTGACGCCGGGTTCGCAGTCCTTCGCGAGTGCGTGTTGCCATCTTGCTCATGTCTTGCCCCCTGCCTTACCGGCCTTCCGGCGGACCTGCTCGCCCGCGTACTTGATTCCCTTGCCCTTGTACGGCTCGGGCGGACGCAGACTTCTGAGCTCTGCCGCTACCTGACCGACGATCTCCTTGTTCGCACCCTCGACGATGATCTGCGTCGGCAGCGGGGCGGACAGCTTGATGCCCTTCGGCGCTTTGTACTCCACAGCGTGCGAGAAGCCGAGAGCGAGCTGAAGCCCGTACGGCCGCACTTCGGCCTTGTAGCCGACGCCGACGATGTCGAGCTGCTTCGAAAAGCCCTTTGTGACGCCTTCGATCATGTTGGCGACCAGAGTGCGGCTCAACCCGTGAAGCGCCTTATGATTCGATTCGTCCGATGGGCGCGAGACAGTGACCTGTCCATTCTCCATCGCGACCTTCATCTCCGGGTGCAGCGTGCGCGTGAGCTCGCCGCGCGGCCCCTTCACCGTCACCGTGTTGCCTTCGATGGTGACGGTGACGCCGGCCGGAATGGGAACGGGAAGCTTGCCGATTCGTGACATGTTATCCCCTTACCAGACGAGGGCGAGGATCTCGCCGCCGGTGCGCTTCTGGCGCGCCTGGCGGTCGGACATCAGGCCCTGAGAGGTGCTGAGAATCGCCATGCCAAGGCCGTTGCGGACGCGCGGGATCTCGGTGACGCCGACGTACTTGCGGAGGCCAGGCGTGGAGACGCGCTTCAGGTCGCGGATCACCGGCTGCCCGCCTTGCGCGTACTTGAGTACGACGCGGAGCGTCTTGCGCCCGGTCTCTGCTTCCAGCGTCTTGTAGTCCTGAATGAAGTTGTTCTCCTTCAGGATCTTGGCTATCTCGACTTTCATCTTTGAGCCTGGCATGTCGACGCGACGGTGCTTCGCTCCAAGAGCGTTGCGGATGCGCGTCAACATGTCGGCGATCGGATCGGTCATGCTCATGAAATCTTCATTCCTCGTCCTACCGTATCCCGTTGTGCGGGACGTGTAGAAGTGATGTGGTTACCAGCTCGCCTTGCGGACGCCGGGGATGAACCCCGACAGCGCCAGCTCGCGGAAGCAGATTCGGCAAACGCCGAACTTTCTGAGGAAGGCGCGCGAACGTCCGCACCTGCCGCAGCGATTGTGCTGTCGGACGCCGAATTTGGGCTTCCGCTTGCTCTTCTCAACCATGGCCTTTCGCGCCATTACCTGGTCTCTCTCAAAAAAGTGTTGCTCATCGCCTAGTCCTGCACGATGATCGGTTTGTCATCGCCCTTGAAGGGCATGCCGAGCTCGCGCAGCAGCGCGAACGCCTGGTCATCCTTGTCCGTGGTCGTGACGAAGGTGATGTCCATCCCGTGGATCTGCTCGACCATGTCGTAGTTGATCTCCGGGAAGATCATCTGCTCCTTCACGCCCAGACTGTAATTCCCGCGCCCGTCGAACGAGCGCGTATTCACGCCGCGGAAATCGCGGATGCGCGGGATCGCAACAGTGATGAAGCGATCCATGAACTCCCACATCCGCGCTCCTCTGAGGGTCACTGCGGCGCCGACCTCCTGGCCCTCGCGCTGCCCGAAGTTGGCAATCGACTTCTTCGCCTTCCGGCGCACCGGGCGCTGGCCGCTGATGATCGCCAGCTCTTCTACCACCTTCTCGAGCACTTTCGGATTCTTGATCGCCTCACCAACCCCGCAGTTGAGAACGATCTTCTCGACTGTCGGCACCTGGTGCGGATTCTTGTAGCCGAACTGCTCGGTGAGGCGGCCGCGAACGGTTCCTTCGTAATAAGCCTTCAGGCGCGGAGGAGGAACGGGAAGCCCGGCACCAGCATGGGGTGCCTGCTTGTACTCTTCCTTGCCCTTCCTCGAGGCCTTTGACGCCTTGCTCTCCTTCGCGTCGCCGCCCTTGGGCTGTCCGCCGCTCTTGGCTGCCGGCTTCTTGTCTTTTTCTGTCGTCGCCATTTATGGTCTCTCCGTCAGCGGACGCGGGGGATCGGCTCCCCGGTTCGCACGCCGACCCTTTCCTTCGTTCCGTCGGTGTCGATCCGCACCCTGGTGCGGGTCGGCTCGCCTGTCTTGGTGTCGATGAGCATCAGGTTCGATGCGTGCACCGCTGCCGGCGCTTCGACGATACCGCTCTGTTCGTCGGCAGTGCGCGCCTTGCGGTGCTTCTTCACGATATTGACTCCCTCGACGAGCACGCGGCCGGTCTTTGGGAAGGTGCGCAGCACCTTGCCTTCCTTGCCTCTGTCCTCGCCCCGCATCACGCGCACGACATCGCCCTTCGACACGCGCATCTTCATGCGCTCGGCGTTGATTCCGTGCCGCGTTCTGTTGCGCTTTTTCGCGGTCTTCTTATACGTCAGCACCCTCATGCTACAAAACCTCCGGCGCGAGCGAGACGATCTTCATGTACTTCTTCTCGCGCAGCTCGCGGGCAACTGGTCCGAAGATGCGGGTAGCGCGCGGCTCGCCCGCCTCGTTGATGATTACGATGGCGTTCTCGTCGAACCTGATGTACGAGCCGTCCTTCCGGCGCGTCTCCTTGGCCGTCCGCACCACCACCGCTCGCGCGATCTCGGATTTTTTCACGGTCCCGTTGGGAAGCGCGTTCTTGACGGTGACGATCACGACGTCGCCGAGGCCCGCGTAGCGCCGGCGTGTTCCGCCGAGCACGCGGATCACGAGCGCCGTCTTGGCCCCCGAGTTGTCCGCGACTTTTACTACCGATTCTTGCTGGATCATTGGAAATCCTGGTTGTCAGTGCTGGCGAAGCGCTAGCGGGCGCGTTCGACGATCTCGACCAGCCGCCAGCGCTTGTCCTTCGACAACGGCCGGGTCTCCATGATCCGCACCGTGTCTCCGGTCTTCGCGTCGTTGCGCTCATCGTGCGCTTTCAGCCGCCTTGTACGCCTCACCATCTTGCCGTACACCGGGTGCTGCACGCGGCGCTCGATCGAGACGACCACGGTCTTGTCCATCTTGTCGCTCACGACGGTGCCGATTCGCGTCTTGCGCGAAGTGCGGTTGAGTGCCTGAACGTTCTGTTGTGTCTCGGCCATTCTGTCCTATGCCCTCTTGCTGGAGCGGGTGGTTCCCGTCCTGGTTCGGCGGCTGGCGCGGGTCTTCTTCGCGCTGCGCGCCTTCGGGAGCGATGCCGAAGTGCCGGCCTCGACTATCCCGATGATCTTCTCGCGCAGCACCGTATTGAGCCGCGCAATGTTCTTGCGAATGACGCGGAGCCGGAGCGGATCGTCGAGCGTCTCCGTCCCAGCCCGGAACTTGAGGCGGAATCTCTCCTCCTCCAGCTCGGCGATGCGGGCGTTGATGTCCGCCTCTCCCATTTCGCGAATGTCCTTACTCAGCATCGGTGTGCGCCTCCTCTCGGGCAACGAATCTCGTCTTCACGCTCAACTTCGCCGCCGCCAGCGCCATTGCCTTGCGCGCGATCTCGGGCGTCACGCCCTCGAGCTCGAACATCACGCGCCCCGGCTTCACAACGGCCACCCATCCTTCGGGCGACCCCTTCCCCTTGCCCATTCTCGTCTCGGCCGGCTTTTTCGTTATCGGTTTGTCCGGAAATATCCGGATCCACACCTTGCCGCCTCGCTTGATGTGACGGGTGAGCGCCACGCGAGCCGCCTCGATCTGACGGTTGGAAATCCAGCCCGGCTCGAGCGCCTGCAGCCCGTACGCGCCAAACGCCACCGTCGAGCCGCGGGTCGCCAGACCCTTCATGCGGCCCTTGAACATCTTTCTGAACTTCACTCTCTTCGGACTCAGCATCGTTTTCTACGGGTAACGGGTAACGGGAAGCGGGTCACGGATCAGACCCCGGTCGAGTAGGTCTTGCCGCGACGGTCTTCGACGATCTCGCCCTTGAACAGCCAGACCTTCACGCCGATGGTGCCGAACGTGGTCTTCGCCGTGGACGTCGCGTAATCGATGTCGGCGCGAAGGGTGTGCAACGGCACGCGACCCTCGTGGTAGCCCTCGGTCCGCGCGATCTCGGCGCCACCGAGACGCCCGCCGCACTTGATCTTGATCCCGCCCGCTCCCATGCGCATCGCGCTCTGCACGGCGCGCTTCATGGCGCGGCGGAAAGAGATTCGCTGCGCGAGCTGGTTGGCGATGTTGTCGGCGACGAGCTGAGCGTCGAGCTCCGGCCGCTTGATCTCCTCGACGTTGATCCCCACTTCCTTTCCGCTGATCTGCGCCAGCTCGTCACGGAGCTGATCGACCTCGGTTCCTTTCTTTCCGATGACCACGCCCGGACGTCCGGTGTGAATCGTCACCACGACCTTGCCCGGCTTCCGCTCGATACGGATGTCGGCAATGGCTGCGTGGCCGAGCCGCTGCTTCAGATAGTTGCGAAGCAGCTCGTCCTCGCGCAGCAGCGCTGGGAAGTCACGGTTTGCGTACCAGGTGGATCTCCATGTCTTGGAGATCCCGAGGCGAAAGCCGATCGGATGTGTCTTCTGTCCCATTACTTGCCTTCCTTGGCGCCGATCACGATCTCGACGTGGCTCGTACGCTTCTGAATTGGAGTCGCGCGACCCTGTGCCGCCGGCATGAACCGCTTGATCTTCGGACCCTCGTTCACGATTGCGTGCTTGACGAAGAGCGTGTCCACGTCGAGCGACTCGTTGCCCTTGCGGGCCGAATACTCGGCGTTGGCCACGGCGCTGTTGAGCACCTTCTCGATCTGCTTCGCCGCATGCTTCTTGGAGAACTTGAGCAGGCCCAGAGCTTCGTTGACGTTCTTGCCGCGGATCTGGTCGATCACGAGGCGCATCTTGTACGGCGACTGCCGTGCGCTGCGCTGGAAAGCGCGCGAGTCGGCGAGCACCGGCACATCTCGCCGCACGCTCTTGCGAGCGGCCGTCTTGCGAGCGGCCGTCTTGCGAACGACAGTTGGAGTGACCGGGGCGCTGTCGGCGGCCGCGGTCTTTCCGCTCTTCTTCGCGGCCTTTGCCGGTTCCTTTTCCGACGCCTTCTTCCGTGACAGGGCCATTACTTGGGTCCTCTGCCCGGCGCAGGTGTCGTCGGAACGCCGGTGGCCTTCTTGTCCACCGCTTTCGCTCCGGTGTGACCGCGGAAAAGCCGCGTCGGCGAGAACTCGCCGAGCTTGTGGCCAACCATGTTCTCGGTCACGTAAACCGGGATGAACTTGTTGCCGTTGTGCACCGCGAACGTGTGACCGACGAAGTCGGGAATGATGGTGCTCGACCGCGCCCAGGTCTTGATGACCTTCTTGGCATTGTTCGAGTTCATCGTCTCGACCTTGGTCATCAGCGCCTGCTGAATGTACGGCCCCTTCTTAACGCTTCTCGCCATGTTCGAATTTCCTGGGTTTGGCTACTTCGTCGCCTTGCCGCGCTTCCGACCGCGAACGATCAGGCGCTGCGAGGGCTTCTTCTTGTTGCGCGTCTTGACTCCTTCCTTCTTTCCCCACGGGCTGACGACGTTCCGTCCGCCGCGCGTCCGGCCACCGTGCGGATGGTCGACCGGGTTCATCACCTCGCCGCGGACCTTCGGTCGCTTGCCCAGCCAGCGTGACTTGCCTGCCTTGCCATGCGACATCAGCTCGTGCTCGGCATTGCCGACGACGCCGATGGTCCCGAGGCAGGTGCCGTGCACCAGTCGCATTTCCGTCGAGCGCATCCTGAGCGTCACGTACTCACCTTCCTTGGCCACCACTTCCACCGACGTTCCGGCCGAGCGTGCGACCTGTCCACCCTTGCCCGGCTTGAGCTCCACGTTGTGCACGTCGGTTCCAAGAGGGACCTCGCGCAGCGGAACGGCGTTGCCGGTACGTGTGTCCGATCCGGGCCCGGAAACGATCTTGTCGCCCACCGACAGACCCTTTGGATGCAGGATGTAGCGCTTCTCGCCGTCCTCGTACTCCACCAGCGCGATTCGCGCCGAGCGGTTGGGATCGTACTCGATGTGCATCACCGTCGCCGGCATGTTGTGCTTGTTGCGCTTGAAATCGATGATCCGGTACTGGCGCTTGTGACCGCCGCCAATGCGCCGCATCGCGATATGGCCGTGGTTGTCACGTCCGCCCGATTTCTTGAGCGGCGAGACAAGCGACTTCTCGGGCGTCGTTCGCGTGATGTCCGCGAAATCGGAGACGCTTCGGAAGCGCGAGCTCTTGGTGACCGGCTTGAACTGACGTACGCCCATTACCTAACCCTCGAAGATGTCGATGGTGTCGCCCTGACGAAGCTTCACGATTGCCTTCTTCCAGTGCGGCCTTCGACCAGTTGCCGTGCCGACGCGGCGAGCCTTGCCGCGCTGGTTGGATGTCCAGACGTCGGTGACCTTCACACCGAAGAGCTTCTCGATCGCGCCGCGAATCGAGGTCTTCGTCGCGTCGCTGGCGACGCGGAAAGTGTACTCGCCGCGGTCCTGATACGCCGCCGAGGTCTGCTCGGTGACGATGGGGCGGACGATTGTGCGATGAATTGAGGCCATTCTCTACTTCCCCTTCTTCTTTGCCGTGCGCTTCGTCGCCTTCGCCGCGCTCTTGCGAGTTGGCTTCTTGGCGGACGCCGACTTGCTCGTGCTCTTCCGTCCGGACTTTTTCGTGGCGGACTTGCGCGTCGTCTTCTTTGCCGACTTGGCTGCTTTCTTCTCGTGCTTGCCTTCGGCTTCTGCCTCACCTTCGTCCTCAGCCACCGGGCCCAGACTCTGTCCAAGGGCCGCGGACTCGATCACCACGACCTCCGACCAGAGAATGTTGTAGGTGGAGACGTCCGTATAGTTGAGAACCTGCGTGTCCGTCATGTTGCGGCTGCTCATGTAGACGTTTGGCTTCACACCGTCCGTCAGGATGAGAACCTTCTTGCCGGAGAGGCCAAGGCTGTTGAGAAATCCGACGAGCTGCGAGGTCTTTGGCGCGTCGTACTCGAGCGAGTCGACGACGATGATTGCGTCTTCACGGGCGCGGGCGTTGAGCGCGCTCTTCCGGGCCAGCGCGCGAACCTTGCGCGGCACTGCCTCGGCGTAGCTGCGCGGGCGCGGACCGAACACCGTTCCGCCACCGACCCAGTTCGGAGCGCGGGTCGACCCCTGACGGGCGCGACCTGTTCCCTTCTGCTTCCACGGCTTCTGGTTTCCGCCGACGACGAATCCGCGCGTCTTGGTGGATGCATTGCCCTGGCGCTGGTTGGCGAGATACGCCTTCACCGCCTGGTGCATCACCGGCATGTTCACCGTACCGTCGAACAGGTCCGACGGGAGAGCCACCTTGTCGCGGGCTGTTCCCTTCGCCGTGTACGCTGCCGCGTTCATAATAGTAGTGTCAGCCATTCGGTTAACCCTGCTTCTTCACGAGGACGATGCCGTTTGTGGGACCGGCTACCGCCCCGCGGATGTAGATCAAATTCCGCTCGGCGTCGATGCGCTCGACGCGGAGATGAGTCTGCGTGTGTTGCTTGTTGCCGTACTGTCCCGGCATCTTCTTGCCCTTGATGACGCGCGAGGGATCGGTGCCCGGTCCAATCGATCCGGGACGACGATGCTTCGTGTTTCCGTGAGTGTTCGGACCGCCGTGGAAGCCGTGACGCTTCACCACTCCCTGGAACCCGCGGCCCTTCGACGTGCCGGTCACCTTCACCTGGTCGCCCGGGGCGAAGATTCCGACAGTCACCATCTGGCCAAGGTTGTACGTCGGGACCTCGGTGTCCTTGGGACCGTCGTCGATGCGGAAGCTGCGGAGAATTGCCGGCGCTGTGCCGAGTCCCGCATTGGCGGCGTGACCGACTACTGCCTTGTTCGCACGGCGTCCGCGCGGCGTCTTCTCGCCCTTGTTGTTGGCGCGCGACAGCCGCTGCTCGCCGTAGCCGAGCTGCACCGACGCCACGCCCGCGGCTTCAGGCGCAAGCACCTGAACGACGGGATTGGGGGGTGCCTCGACGACGGTGCACGGGATCTGTTGTCCCAGGTCGTTGAAGATCTGGGTCATCCCCAGCTTTTTTCCGATTATGCCGATCATTGGAATTTCGTTCAGCGTGAGATGAGTTCTACTCGACCTTGATCTCGACATCGACGCCAGCCGGAAGATCCAGCTTGGTAAGCGCGTCGACTGTCGCAGCACGGCTGTCGAGGATGTCGATCAGCCGCTTGTGCGTTTTCAGCTCGAACTGCTCGCGTGACTTCTTGTCCACGTGCGGCGAGCGGAGGACCGTCCACCGCTTGGTCTTCGTGGGCAGCGGAATCGGACCCGAAACCTGCGCGCCCGTCTTTTCGGCGGTGCGAACGATGTCCGCCGCCGCCTGGTCGATCACAGCGTGATCGAACGCCTTGAGTCGGATGCGGATTCTTCCAGCCATTGGAGTCTCGAGCCTCGGTTTACTTGATGATCTTCGTGACGACGCCGGCGCCGACGGTGCGGCCACCTTCGCGGATGGCGAACCTGAGACCCTCGTCCATCGCGATCGGCGTGATCAGCTCGATCGTCATCTGTACGTTGTCCCCCGGCATCACCATCTCC
>DATBZT010000074.1:0-2392 GCA_036513055.1 Gemmatimonadaceae bacterium
ATTCGGCAGCTGGAGCGAGCCGAGCTCTACCTTGTCGCCCTCTATTCGCTCGACCTTGCCGAAGAGGGCGTCGAGGGGGCGGTGGATGACGTGATCCGCGACTTGCGGGGATTACGCCAGCACCTGGTCCGAATCAAGCTCAAGGCATAGGGCAATGGCCGTCTTAAGCCCTCTATCACAAAGCGGTCGAGTGGCTGACTGTTTCCTGGCTAGACGACGGTCGCCGCGACCGGCAAGAGCCCGTCACCCACGCGCGGTAGCTCGCCTTCATTCTCAGGCTAGCAATTGGAATCGATTGTCAGCAGCTCGGCCCGCGCAGTTGGTCACGAGAAGCGGCGCTTATCGTCGGCAATCGCGTTCAGATCACTAGCTCGTATGGAACATATGGGAGAGGACACGCGCGCGGGGCCTGGCTTAAGGGAGGCTGGTTGGTGGCCCGCCATTTCAACCTCGGAGCCTCACGGTCCTGCCCCGTGCGTCCGCCGGCTTGGGACGCTGCCTACCCAACGATTCCCAGTCGCGTGATCTCACATTGCCCGCCACAGACGCCGTTACACCGCCCCGGTTTCGTTGCTCTGCAGGAAATTGTGATACGGCGGTGTGCAGCTGACGCCAAACCACATTGGAAATCGTCGATTTCGAATACGAAACTGGTCGGTGGCCCGGGATTTGAACCCGGGGCCTCACGGTCCCGAAATCTAGGCGGTCTCGTCCAGGGAGACCGTTTTCGAGGGTTTTGAGATCAATTCGAGGCGTCGGGCATCCGGTTCGACCGGTTTCGAGCTGTTTGAAGGCTTCGCATTACTACATGAACTACTACATGAGAAGGCCAGACGGTCGACCTCCTGCACGAACAGGGAGAGCGCCTACTGTTCTAGCGTCGCGCCTGGGGTAAGGCGTACCGAGCCGGCCTGGACCTAGTTTTCTGCCGGGCCGAATGTCATTGGTCGGCGCTTCGGTCGACGTGTCCGCGATCTGGCCATCACAGAGACCGATCATCGGCTGTACGGCGGAGCTGGAGCGCCAGGCTGGGGACGACGAAGGACGCGAGGAAGATCGGCAGAAAACTCTTTCCGGTGCATCGGAAGGCGACGGTTTGGCTCTCGGCGGCGTCGAAGGTCTGAGTTCGGCTGGAGTTTCGGCCAGTGCGAACTTGCAGGGTGTGACGTCCAGGTTCGATTGGTATCTCGATCGTGTCGTTCATTTCGACCGATCCGGCACGCTGACCGTCAACCACGATGTCGTACCTGCCACGTCGGACCTCGACTCCAATTGCTTTATGCGTCACCTTCAGCGTTGCGGCCATTGTTGATCTCCTCTTTGTTTCTGGAAGGTGTTTCTGTGGGTGACATGGCTGAATCACAAGACTGACCCAAATCGCTATTTCAACGTTTCGCGCGCCAGACGCCGGCTCGCGGGCCCCACGCCCCATCGGCCACCCGCCGAGAAAGAACGGCATCAAGCATCGCGGCCGCTTGCGCATGTCCCTGTTCGATCCTTTCTGGTATTCCGACCTCGCGAGCCAATCTGCCGTACGGAATGGTCCAATCCCGGGGTGGTCTAGGGAGCTCGTTCGGGAGGCGGTGTGTTCCCCTAGAGCTGAAGGTGGCCTCAAGTTGCCGTCGGGCTTTACGGTTTTTGCGCGGTATGCGGAATCGCGCTGCGTACCGCCCTAACGCGTCGCGCGCTCCAGAATCTCGTAACGCACGGCCCGGCGGATGACGAACGGTTCGTTCGCGTAGCGCATCCGCGTCGCCTCATCGACCACCCACCTCGCACGCCGCACGAAACGCAGGTGCTCCCATAAATACTGGCGGAGCTCCGCGAGGCTGCCGAATGGGACGCTGTGCCAGAAACGGCCCCGACGCGTGCGCTTGAACAACCCCTCATGCACGGCGCGAGCGATCGCGCGGTCCGACGCTCGATCGTTTGGCAGCTCTCGCCGGGAGGTGTTCACGACGCCGAAGCGCTGGAATCCTCGCCGCTTCCGGCGCTCCGCGTACGCCGCGACGCGTGAATCAGGCCGGGCGTCGATCAGGATCCCGCCGGGCGCGAGAACCCTATGCACCTCGCGGAGGGCATGGACCATGCCCTTGCGTGCGATTCATCAAAGAGTCCAGGAAAGGAGCACCACGTCAAAGGCTCCGTCTGGATGCGGCAGCCGTTGCGCCGCGCCGACGCCGAAGCGCACGTTTCGAGCACCGGCTTTCCTGGCTGCCTTCTTCGCGGCTGCGATTCGCTCTTCGTCCGGATCAAGTCCCTCCACGCTCGCCGCGAACGATGCGACGCCGAGGGCGAAACGGCCATCGCCGCACCCAAGGTCCAGCACGCGCTTCCCGCGCACGAGCGCAGGGCCGCCCCACTCGGCGAGCTCATCGATTGGGCGGGGCCG
>DATBZT010000075.1:0-8443 GCA_036513055.1 Gemmatimonadaceae bacterium
GGTGGCGGTGGGGCGACTGCAGTCCCCGCTGGTGCACCAGATCTGGGTTACTCGGCTGAGGTCGTCTGGAGTATCGCCAGCCTTGGGCTGGATCCGACGCACTACTACCGCGTGCAGATGATGGTTCACGACGGAGACCAGAACAAGGGCGGTGGCGACGTGGGGCAGGCATGCATCACGATTGGTCCCGGCTACACAACAACCTTCACCAAGCTCAATCCGCAGAGCTGAACCAACCGGGCGATAGACGCCCGAGCAGCAAACGAAAAGCCCCGCTCTCAGTTGAGAGCGGGGTTTTTTGTGTTCCTTCGAGGGTCCGTCGATCCAAGGTCAATGTCGGGCGTTTCGAAGGCACCGCCGCGAAATTGCTGGCGCAGAGAACACAGAGAACTGCGCTACAGGTTGATTGCGGTACCGCGGAGTTTTTCGGTGACCGTGGTGATATCGGCGCGAGAGGAGAGGTCCAGTACCGCGGCCTCGAACTTCACCACCTTGAAGCGCATCGAGTGCTTTTCGATTGCAAGCTGAACCGCCTTGGGCAGCTCGTATTCGCCGCGCGCGGATAACGGTACCTCGCGGCATGCGCTGAATATCTCTTGAGTGAAGAGAAAACAGTTCATGCTCGCGTAGATCGGAGCACCCTCCGCGACCATCGCCTCAGTCGGCGTAACGAGAATGCGCCGCAGATAGCCATCCTCGCCAATGTCCAGCGCCCCGAATCTGGCCGTGCGCTCGACAGGCACGTTTCCGAAATGCACCAGCGCGTTCCGTTCAAATCCAACAATCGCCGGCTCGTGGAGATTGTGAAGCGCCGTCAGCGCGTCCATTGGATAGAAATTGTCGGAATTGATGACGGCGAACGTGCCAGCGCCGGCGAATTCTTCCGCGGCAAGCACGGCATTCGCGGTGCCGAGTGCCTTCTCCTGAATCGCGAACCGAATTCGGAGCCGCGACGGCCGAACCTCGCGCTCGTAGTAATCGCGAACACGCGTATGCTCGGGTCCGATCACCAGGCAGACGTCGGTGAAGCCGGCATCGGCAAGCGCGCTCAGAACGTAGTCGAGGAATGGCCGGCCTATCGGAATCATCGCTTTGAGACCGATGTCGGCAGCGGCCGACTGCTCGGGACGCAGCGACGACGAATCGTCCGCCTTCCTCATCCGCGTGCCGAGCCCGCGAGCGAGAATCACGACCTTGTCCGTCTTCTCAGCAGTCACGGGTCACGGATCACGCATTACGGGCAGCGGGCAGCGGGCAGCGGTTGGCGGGCACGGGTAGCGGGTAGCGGTTAGCGGGCCTACTCCGCGTCGGCAAACGGAACGTCTATCTCCATACCATCGCGCGCGACGACAGTGTTTGGAAATTCCTCTTTCGCCTCGCTCAGCAGATCTGCCGCGGTGAGCGAGTAGCGCGCAGAAAGATGTGTCAACACGAGCTGTTTCACACCGGCGGTAGCCGCCACGCGGCCCGCCTCTCTTGCCGTGGAATGCCCAGTGTCGAGCGCGCGCGCTGCTTCCTCATCGGCGAACGTCGCTTCATGAATGAGCAGATCGGCCCCGCTGGCCGCCTCGATTGTTCCCCCACAGGGCCGAGCGTCCCCGGTGAAAACAATGCGACGGCCGGGCCGAGTCGGCCCCACAAGCGCGGACGCTTCAATCGTTGCTCCGGTCGCGAGCGTCACTGGCTCCCCGCGGTGCAGCATGCCCCACATCGGCCCTTCCGGAATGCCGAGCTCCCGGGCGAGGTCGGGATTGAATCGGCCGAGCCGGGTATCCTCCACGAGAGCGAAGCCCATGGCCGTCTTTCCCGCGTGGTCAACAGGAAAGGGCACGATGCTGTAGCCCTTTCTCTTGACTGGAGTCTCCGGGGTTATCTCGCGGTACTCGATTGGAAACTTTTCCTTGTCACTGCCGATCGCGATTGCCCGTCGCAGTAACGCTTCCGAGGCGGGCGGCGCCCAGAGCGTCATGGGCTCCTCGCGACCCTGGAGAGCCAGGGTGCGGAACAGGCCGATCACTCCCAGCATGTGGTCGGCATGCATGTGAGTGAAGAAAATGTCGCGAAGGGCAAAGCTGGTCCCGTAGCGCATCATCTGGCGCTGCGTCCCTTCGCCACAATCGAACAGCATCGTCTCGCCTTCGCGCACCACAGCGATTGACGTGACGTTGCGTTCCACGGTGGGCCGGGATGCAGACGTGCCGAGAAAACGGACGGTCAGGGACATGGCGGAATATAGAGGGTACGGGCGGACGGTTTCTCGGTTGCGGTTCCTTTGAGCCACTGGCGTCCGCCCGACCATCCCGATTACATTCCGGCTACGATGCTTTCCACAGCGACTATCCACCACCACGACCATCACCTCCACAGCTCGACGGGCTGGGGCGGAAGGCGCGTGGTCGGATAAACGCTACTTCGCTTCACGCGCAAAACGCGCGGCAGCCCGTCCCCCCGGACGGGCTTTTTTGTATTCATAACCCTTGTCGCCAATGCTCAGAATTGCACTTCCAAATAAAGGCCGGCTCTCCGCGGACACTCGCGAGCTTTTCAACCAGGCGGGCCTCGAGGTCCGTGGCCGCGGCGAGCGCGCCCTCACCGCGTCATTGGGTGACGAGTTCGAAGCCATCTTCGTGCGGGCGCAGGACATTCCCGAGTTCGTTGCCGACGGAGCGGCCGACGCCGGAATCACCGGCTTCGACCTCGCCTGCGAGTCGGGCCGCGGCCTCGAGTCGCTTCTCGATGTCAGGTTCGGCAAATGCCGATTGGTGATTGCGGCTCGCGATGAGACGGACATCAGGTCAATCGCCGACATCCGCGACGGATCTCGTGTTGCGACGGCCTTTCCCGCGCTCACACGAGCGTTCTTCGAATCGCAGGGAAAACCAGTCGAAATCGTGCCAGTGTCAGGAGCCGCCGAGATCGCGCCCCACCTGGGAATTGCCGACGTCATCTCCGACATCACCTCTTCGGGCTCGACTCTCAAGACGAACGGCCTCCGCGAGATCGCGACCGTGCTCGAATCCACAGCGCGACTGTTCGCATCTCCCGCAGCGGCGGCCGATCCGCAAAAATCGACTGCACTCGCCGAGCTGATCATGGCCCTTGATTCAGTGGTCCGGGCGCGTGATACCCGGTATCTCATGGCGAACGTACGCCGCGAATCTCTCGACCAGGTCCGCGGAATCCTGCCCGGCCTCAATGGCCCGACTGTGATTGACATACTCGATGGCGGCGTGCACGTCGCCGTTCACGCCGTCGTCCCCGCGGCCTCGGTCTATCGGACGATCGCGGCACTCAAGCAGCTCGGCGCCGAAGGAATCCTTGTCACCCGCATCGAGAGGCTGATGCCGTGACGACCTCGATCACGCGGCTGCAGTTTCGCTACTCCGGAAAGCTGGCCGATCTGGGTGAAGCCGATCGTAGGCGGTTGTTTGACCGGACCGGCACCCGCGAGCCCGCGATTGCGGACGTCGTCGCGAAAATAATCGAGCGGGTCCGGACAGATGGAGATTCTGCGTTGCGCCAGCTCGCGCGCGAGCTGGACAGTGTCGAGCTCGAAGCGCTGGAAGTGCCATCCGCCCGCATCGAGGCAGCATACGCTCGAGTGTCGCCCGCATTGCGCTCGGCGATGCGTCGCTCGGCGGCGAACCTCGAGCGAGTGCACAGCGCGTTCGTTCCGGCTGCGAGCGAGATCGAGGTCGAGCCAGGGCTGATTGTCGGGCGGCGGCCTGATCCGCTCGATCGCGTTGGAGTCTACGCGCCGGGCGGTTCGGCTTCGTATGCAAGCAGTGTCCTGATGGGTGCCGTTCCGGCGCGCGCGGCCGGTGTGCGAGAGGTGGTCGTCTGCTGCCCTCCAGCCGCAGATGGGTTTCCTTCCGACATCGTCCTTGCCGCTGCGCGCATTGCCGGAGTGGACAGAGTGTTCTCGCTTGGCGGTGCGGGAGCGATTGCCGCAATGGCCTTCGGAACGGAGACTGTGCCGCGGGTAGACAGAATCGTCGGGCCCGGCAATGCCTACGTGGCCGAGGCAAAGCTTCAGCTCACCGGATCTGTGGCAATCGATTCGCCGGCCGGGCCAAGCGAGTTGCTGATCATTGCCGACGAAGGCGCGAGCGCGGAATGCGTGGCCCGGGAAGCAATTGCCCAGGCAGAACACGATTCACGCGCGGTAATTCTGGTTCTCGCTCTTGGACCCGAGACCGCATCTCGCATTCGAGAGGCCATCGCCATGGCTGTCGAAACGGCACCTCGGCGCGACATCATCATTCAATCCTTTGCGGGAAATGGCGGCGTTCTCGACGCCGGCGACATCGCCACCGCAATCGACGCGTCGAATCGTTTCGCGCCGGAGCATCTGCTGATCGCCACGAGAGATCCCGGCGCGGTGTTGCCCCGCGTTCGAAATGCCGGGACCGTGTTTCTTGGCCAGACGACCTCCGTCGTGTTCGGCGACTACATCACCGGCGCCAATCACGTTCTGCCCACTGGTGGCCTCGCGCGCTCGTATTCCGGGCTCTCGACGCTCGACTATTTCCGCTGGACAACGTATCAGCGAGCAAGCGCACAGGCAGCAGCCTCACTCGCAGGCGATGCCGCGATCTTCGCCGAGTCGGAAGGTCTACCCTCCCACGCCGCTGCAGCGCGGGCTGCGGAGGCAAAACGATGATCGCCGCTAAAGGCGCGTCGCGCGGGCAGACGCTCGCTCGCGAGGCACTTGGTGCAATCCGCGTTTATGAAGGCGCAACTGGAATGTGTCGGATAGATCTCAGCGACAACACATCGCAATGGGGAACGCCTCCGTCGCTGGCGGCGTTGCTGGAAGCCGGAAGCAGCGCGGAATTCAACAGATATCCGGCCCCGTACGGCCGCGATCTCAAGAACGCGATCGCATCCTATGTCGGCGTTGACGCCGACGCCATCGTCACCGGATGTGGGTCCGACGATGTCCTGGACTCGACGATCAGAGCGTTTGGCGAAAAAGGCGAAACGCTCGCGCATCTCGATCCATCGTTTGGAATGATTCCCGTATTTGCCAGCGTTTCGCGCCTGCGGCCGCTGGGAATCCCCGTCAGCGCGGGGCCGGAACAGTACGCCGAAACCGGCGCAAGAATCATTTACCTGTGCTCGCCGAACAATCCCACGGGCACAACGCTCTCCCGCGACTACATCGAACGCGTCGTCGAGAGCGCTCCAGGACTGGTGATCATTGACGAGGCGTACGCCGAGTTCGCCGACGACTCGATGATCGATCTCACCAGGCGGCACGACAATGTGATCGTGACGCGGACATTCTCGAAGGCCTTCGGGTTGGCCGGCCTGCGAGTGGGTTATGGCGTGGCCGCGCCGGCCATATCCCGTGAAGTCGAGAAGGTACGCGGGCCGTACAAGCTCAATGCCCTTGGGGAGCAGGCCGCAATTGCTGTACTCAGGGACGATCTCGACTGGATGACAACCAATGTGGCGACGATGCGGGAAAACAGGCAGCGCTTTGTCGAGTCGCTGCGGCAGCTCGGGCTCAGGCCGCTCCCGAGCGAGGCGAACTTCGTGTTCGTGCCCGTCACCCGTGCGCTCGAGCGTGCCGAACGCATGCGGAAATCGGAAATCGAGGTGCGCGCCTTCGCGGGGCTTCGCGACATCGGCGACGCGCTTAGAATCTCGATCGGTCCCTGGGAGATGATGCAGGAATGCGTTGCTGCACTCGAGAAGGCACTCCGATGAAAGTGTCCATTCTCGACTACGGTGCCGGCAATCTGCATTCGCTTGCCAAAGTCGTGAGCCGGAGCGGCGTTATTGTCTCGGTGGAAACGGATCTGCGTCTTGCCACGGCCGCTGACGCATTGATACTTCCTGGAGTGGGTGCCTTCGGAAGCGCTGTCGAAGCAGTAGACAGGGATCGTGAGTACGCAACAGCCGCAATAGCCAATGGCTTGCCCGTGCTGGGCATCTGCCTCGGAATGCAGCTCCTGATGGATGAGAGCGAAGAAGGCCCAGGCCATGGCCTCGGCGTGGTTCCCGGCCGCGTCCGAAAGCTGCGCTCCAGCCGGGTGCCGCAGATCGGGTGGAACGAATTGGAATCCGCTGAGGACAAGCTGTTTGAGCGATCGCATCTCTCCACCGCGTACTTCGCCAACAGCTTCGTGTGCGAGCCGGCTGACGCAAATTGCGCCATTGCGTGGGCCACCCACGACGATGACAGGTTTGTTGCAGCGGTGCGGGTGGGCCGCACCGTCGGCGTTCAGTTCCACCCTGAGAAAAGCTCGGCCGAAGGTGTGGCGTTCGTGCAGGCGTTCCTCGAGGAAGTCGGCGAATGCAGGTAATCCCGGCGGTGGACCTTCGCGACGGCAAATGCGTGCAGCTGGTTGGAGGGTCATACGAAGATGAAAGAATTCGTCGTGACGACCCGGCAGCGGTAGCGGCGGACTGGATTCGCCGCGGCTTCACCAGACTCCATCTGGTGGATCTCGATGCGGCAACCGGGCGAGGCTCGAACCGGACACTTGTATGCGACATCATCGCCTCTGCTTCGGCAAGGACCCAGGTTGGCGGAGGGCTCAGGTCCACCGATGACGTGGCCGAGATCCTCACAGCCGGCGCCGAGCGCGTGGTGCTCGGGTCGCGCGCGTTGGAGGATGAGGCGTGGCTCGCAGATGTTGCCAGTGCGTATCCACAGCGCATCCTGGTAGCGCTGGACGTTCGTGGCCGGCGCGTTGTGACTCACGGTTGGACTGCCGAAATCGATCGCTCGCCAGAGAGCGTCGTCGCCGATCTCAACCTTTTGCCGCTGGCTGGAATCGTTCTGACGGCGGTCCATTGCGAGGGGCAGATGGAAGGTACGGACATCGCGCTTGTTGAAAGCGTTGTGCAGGCAGCGAGGCTTCCGGTGCACGCCGCAGGCGGCATTGGAACAGTGGATGACCTGCGTTCGCTCGCGAGCTGCGGCGTCGCAGGCGCAATTCTTGGAATGGCGCTGTACACCGGCGCCATCAATCCCGAAGACATAGGTGAGGAGTTCGACATATGAGCGTCACCGAGAGAACCACGAAGGAAACGACAATCAGGGTCGAGCTCAACGAGGGAGGAGGCGCATCGTCAGCTGAAACCGGCGAGCGTTTTCTCGACCACATGATGGTCACGCTCGCCCGCTATTCCGGCCTCGAGCTGAAGCTCACGGCGACGGGCGACCTCAAGCATCATCTCATCGAGGACGTTGCGATCGTCATTGGATCAGCGTTCGCTGCGCTCCTGCCGGACACCTGTGCCCGTTATGGCGATCGCACCGTGGCAATGGATGACGCCCTGGTTCATGTCGCGATCGACACCGGCGGACGACCTTTTTACGAAGGGCCACTGCCAAGCAGCTTGTACGATCACTGGATGCGGAGCTTCGCTGACAATGCGCGGATAACGCTCCACGTTCGCGTTCTGCGCGGGAGCGACCGTCATCACATGGTCGAAGCGGTATTCAAGGCGCTTGGCCTCGCCATTCGTGACGCTCTTGTGCGTACTGACGCCGTGTTCAGCACAAAGGGTGCTGTCGTCAGGGGCGGGAAGTAATGCTGTATCAGCGTCTGATTGTCTGCCTGGACGTTGCCGGCGGACGCGTCGTGAAGGGTGTCGGTTTCGGGTCGCTGCGCGACATCGGCGACCCGGTCGCACTGGCCACGCGATACGAGCGCGAAGGCGCCGACGAAATTGTCTACCTCGACATCAACGCCTCGGCCGAAGGACGTGAGACGCTGGTGGATCTCATTCGCCGAACCGCCGAGGAGCTGTTCATTCCGCTCACGGTTGGCGGGGGCGTGCGGACGGTGGAGGACATACGGCGCAACTTGATGGCCGGCGCAGACAAGGTCAGCTTAAATTCCGCCGCGGTGGCGAGGCCGGAGCTGCTGACCGAGGCCGCTGACCGGTTTGGCGCTCAGTGCGTCGTCGCGAGCATTGACGTGCGCCGGGAAGGGGACGCGTGGCGCGTGTACACACACGGCGGGCGGAACAGCACCGGGCTCGACGCGCTCGAGTGGGCCACTGAATGCGCTGCGCGCGGCGCAGGTGAGATACTGCTCACGAGCATCGACCGGGATGGCACAAGACGCGGCTACGACATAGAGTTGACTCGCGCCGTGGCCGCATGTGTGAGCGTGCCCGTGGTCGCATCGGGCGGGGCGGGAAGTGAGGACGATGTGGTTCAAGTGCTGCGCGAGGGACACGCCGACGCTGCGCTGGTCGCCGGGCTGCTCCACGATGGCGTGACAACTGTCGGAGCGTTGAAGCAGAGAATGGCGGAGCAGAATGTGAGAGTGAGGGCCGTGGCATGACCCAGTCATACATGCAGGCGACGGCTGAGCTGGCGCGATTGGCCGGCGACAACGCAATGCGATTTTTCGGCAGCGCGCTCGCCGTGGAATCGAAGAAGGACGGATCGCCGGTCACAGAGGCCGATCGTTCC
>DATBZT010000076.1:0-2370 GCA_036513055.1 Gemmatimonadaceae bacterium
TCGTAGCTGCTCGGGAGGATCTCGTTTCCGGAATAATGATAGACGTCGTACGACGTCGTTTTCCCGTTTGTGAGATTCGAGACTTGGATTATTCTGTCCAGGGAATCTTTCTTTACGCGAACTGCCTTCCCGCGGAGTGATGCGCGAGGCTCCCCCGTGAACTGGGACTCGCCGGATCTTAAATCGAGCGAATACCTGTAGGTATGCACTGACTGTGCGGAAGCGCTTCCAGACACGGAAAGAAGCGCAATGATTGTCGACGTGAGAAAAAGTCCCTTACCGGGCATGGGTATTCTCCAGAGTGGGGTCTTGGGCATATAAGAAGACACGGACGGGGTGGGATTCGAACCCACGGTACGCTATGAACGTACACACACTTTCCAGGCGTGCGCCTTAAACCACTCGGCCACCCGTCCCTGCTATCTATTTGGTACCCATGTATCCTGCGGTTGCGACCTGATGCGGCCGGCGCCATCGGACAAAAAAAGAGCGCTCGTCCGAGAGCGCTGACGCCTGGCGCACCCGCATTCTAAGCCCTCTCCCGATGGAAATCAAAGAACGCGCCTGTTACGCGTCGGGGGGCACCCCGTCTTCGTCGCACACGCCTCGCTGAGGCCCAACAAATGTTTACGCCACCCCGTATACCTATTAGATTCAAGCATTGAGGCAGACGCCACACGCCTCGAAAATGGAGCAATAATGTTCAAGTTCAATGGATTGGTCGGCGTCATCGGACTGGCGGCAGCTGTCGCCGCTGCCGAACCTCCGGTCGCCTTTGCAGATAGCTCGGTACCAGGCCTCGCAAACTTTCTGTCCGCGGTCAACACGATCAACGACGAGCTGCGAGCGCTCGGCGCCGAAAAGAGTATCGGCCCCAACGATTTCCACGTCGCCAATATCCAGAAGTTCACCAACCCAGGCAACGCGGCGGTCCTCGCCAAGGCCATTCAAAGGAACAGTGCCCAGATCGCGGTGCTTCGTGACGCGCTCGGAAAGAACGCAATCATCGCGCGTGTTCTCGCGAATGCAAACGTGCCGATAGATCAGGTGCTTGCACTCGACGTGCAACCGGGCTCGGATTGCATCATCTATTATCAGCCGCCGGGCTGACGCGACAAAACTGTATATCAACAGGAAGGGCCCGCCACACGGCGGGCCCTTTTCTTCTTGTTACGCCAATCGCAGGCGGCAGCAGGCAGGACGGACAGGGAGAGATTCGAACTCTCGATACCGGGTTCACCGGTATGCCGGTTTTCGAGACCGGTGCCTTCAACCGCTCGGCCACCTGTCCTGAGCTCGAAAAGTATCGGGTTCAGGTAGACGGAACAACCGCGCTATGCCACGCCGTCGCGCATGGATTCGAAGAACTCACTGAGCATCACCGAACACTCGCTCTCGAGTACGCCACCCTGAACTTCAGGAGTGTGATTCAGCTTCGGATGGCGCAGAATGTCTGCCACCGAACCGGCCATTCCCGCCTTCGGATCCCACGCCCCGAATACCACCCGACCCAGTCGCGACAGGACAATCGCGCCGGCGCACATCGCGCACGGCTCAAGCGTGACGTACAACGTGCAGTCGTCGAGCCGCCACCCGTCGAGCTCGGCCGAGGCATCCCGGATAGCGATCATTTCCGCGTGGGCGGTCGCGTCCTGATCGCGCACCGTGCGATTGTTGGCGCCGGCCACGATGTGTCCGTTGCGCACGATCACAGCGCCTATCGGGACTTCGTTCTGCCGCGTTCCATCATGCGCTATCGCCATGGCGTTGCGCATGAATTGTTCGTCGATCGCGGAACGCGAGTCATCGGCCGCAGCCGGCCTTGTCATCAGTCAGGCCGGGGTTAGCCAGCCGCGCCCGCTTCTGCGCCCGATCGTTTTCTGCGGCGAGATTCGCCTCCGTCTCCGCCGTCGTCAGCTGCGGCTCGAGCGTTTTCTCCAAGATTCGTGAACACGAGCTTCCCACTTTCGTCAACGTCCACGGTCACCTTGTCGCCTTCGAGGAACCGACCTTCGAGCACGGCAAGGGCAAGCGGATTCTGGACGAGCCGCTGGATTGCTCGCTTCAGCGGACGGGCGCCGAATGCAGCGTCGTATCCCTCGGTGGCAAGCTGGTGCTTGGCCGCCGGCGTCAGCTCGATTCTCAGCTTGCGATCGTCGAGCAGCTTTTCCAGCCGCTTGAGCTGCAGCTCGATGATGTGCTCGATCTCTTCCTCTCCGAGGGGACGGAAGATGATGATGTCGTCAATGCGATTGAGAAACTCCGGGCGGAAATGCTGCCTGAGCGCGGCGGTAACCTGTGTCTCGATCAACGCCCAGTCTTCAGTTCCCTGCTCGAGGATGAACGCGCCCCCGATGTTCGACGTCATGA
>DATBZT010000077.1:0-5990 GCA_036513055.1 Gemmatimonadaceae bacterium
GCGGCGAAGCGCTCGCAGTTCGCGGTGGGTTTCGAGGACGGATCCGGTGATCCCCATACCGCGGTTATTTCGCGGCGCGGCGCAACGTCGTGGACCGTTCGCTCCACCGGTATTCCCGCGCATTCGTCGCAGATTTTCAGGTCGGATGTTGGCGCCGGAGCAATTTTCGAGGGGGCACGAGTGCTCCAGGAATTCCGCGAGCAGCTGAGCACTCAGCAATACCTGACATTCAACCCCGGATTCGCTCTGGGCGGCACCGACGTGGCGATGGACAGTACGCAGCCGGGCGGCACTGCCTTTGGAAAATCCAACGTCGTATCGAAGGGCGGGTCACGGGCGACATCCGCGCGCTTTCCCCCGAGCAGCTGGCGGCCGCCAAGCAGACGATGCAGGCGATCGTCTCGCGGTCACTGCCGCGCACGACTTCGGAAATCACATTCAGCGATGGATATCCGCCGCTCGCACCCACCGACGGGAATCGCCGTCTGCTGGCGATGTACGACGCGGTGAGCCGGGCGCTCGGAATCGGGCCGGTGGTGGCAGTCGACCCGATGCGGGCGGGCGCCGCCGACGTTTCATTTGTCGCGCCCGAGATCCCCTCCGCGCTGGACGCGCTTGGCCTGGCGGGATGGGACGACCACACCGACAAGGAGACGGCCGATCTCCGGATGTTCGGCCCGCAGACGAAGCGGGCCGCGGTCTTCCTTTATCGGCTCAGCCAAACGAGCGCGGCGCGATAGAAGAGGGGCCGCGGGACGAGAAAACGGGCCGGCACTGTTGCCCGGCCCGTTTTGCATGAGACCTGGCGCTATTGCTGTGCTAGTGGGGGCCGCACTTGAGCGTGACGCGTGAGGCCTCTGCCGGCATGTAGATCGCCAGCGCCGACGTCTTGGTGTCCGCGGTGCTCGCGCCGACCGCCGCTCCGATTACCTTGCTCGTGGTTCCGGTAGTCGCGAAGTCGTTGACGATGATGGCGTTGGCTCCGACGTCGGCTGCTTTCTTGCGAATCTGAGCGACGATCTTGCCTTCAGTCGTGTACACCGAGTTGCCCTCGGCGCTGATCCAGGCGAGCTCGCGGTAGTTGTGCGGCACCGCGCCGCGGCTGGTGTAGACGTCAACCGCCTCGTCGCACGTTGCGCGAAGCGTCACGGGACTGATATCGGTGGTCTTTGTGCGTACGCCGCACGCTGACGCCGTGAGACTGGTGATAACGAGCGGAAGCACCCATCCTTTGCTGAGTCCGGTCATGCTTTTATCCTCCCTTGCTGAGCCATATCCCCCCTCAGAGAGGGGGGAACTGAGCCATCAGTTTGCAAGGTTGGGGCCGAAAGGTCCGAATCGCGAAGGCAACGGCAGCATAAGGCCTGGCTCGGCGTCCTTCAGGAGGCGTCTTTCGCTATCGTCCGGCCGATGATGATGGTGATGTTGTCCTGACCGCCCGCATCGAGCGCGTCCTGAAGCAGCGCCTCACACCCCTGTCGCGCTGAAGTCAGACTCTTGAGCCGCTCGCGAATACGTTCGTCGGAGACGTGACGCGTCAGCCCGTCGCTGCAAAGGAGACCAACCAGACCCCACCCTTGCTCGAGACGCTTTACGGCCGGCGCTGCCTGCGGGCCGCCGATTGCGCTGGACAGAACGTGCGCCCACCTCGTATGTGCGGCGTCGCTGCGGGTGAAGACGCCTTCTTCCACCAGATCCTCCGCCATCGTCTGGTCGCGTGAGAGCTGGATGAGCTCGCCGTCTTTCAGCACGTAGCAGCGGCTGTCGCCAACCTGGAGCAGATAAGCGCGCGGCCAGACGCCGAGCCAGAGAGTCAGCGTCGTCGCCATCCCACGGAGGTTGGGGTCTGTCTGGGCGACGACCGCAAGCTCGTTGTGCACCTTGAGCGCCGCTTCTTCGAGCGTCAGGAGAAACGTTGCATCATCGGACAGGTCGCTCGAATAGTAGCATTCAAGCGTCTCGGCGAGGTATTTCGTCACTCCCTCGAGTGCCATCCGGCTCGCCTCCTCACCGGCGGCAGCTCCGCCAACTCCATCGGCGACCATCGCCAGCAGCGCGATCCGCTCGCTCCCACCGAGCTGGGAGACATCGGGCAGACTCGTGTAGTACACCTCCATCCGCTTCTGCAGGGCGCAGATGAGGAAGTGATCCTCATTGTTCGGGCGCACGTTTCCGGCATGCGTCAGCCCGAAAACGTCGACTTCGTGGTCGAGCGGACGCGGGCCGATGTCAGTGGAGACGGGCGACTGCGGGGAGGTCGTCATGTGCTGACCGCCCGCGCCGGCCTGGTTCGTTTTTCTTCCCCCGATAGCTGCATGTGTGCTCCAGCCGAAGGAGTCGTGCCTTTCAATGTGCAATAGGTAACCCCGGGCCGCGAGTGCGCCTAAGTCTTCCGCGAGTCATACCTGTCGAATCATCCACCACAACCATCAACGCGCCCCCCACCGGCCGCTCGCCCGTCTGATCAGAGGGCAGGTTGACCACCTTCCCGTCAATCACCATCGTCGTCGATCCGCCGCCGTCGAAGTTCATTGCTTCGTACGCGCCAAGGTCCATCACCATCTTCCCCAACTCGACGAGCGACATCCCCGAGTCCGATTCTCTGCGCCCGTCGACAGTGATCAGGAACAGCTTGCTGCTGTCGCGCGAAAATCCAACGGCGGTGCGGGGATGTTTCGCGCTCGAGAATCGCGGGAAGGTTCCTTCGACGATGTCCGCCAATTGTGCGACGTTGCGGCCGGCGAGAACCAGCCTCGGCCAGCCGCCGACTACCGTTCGCAACCTGGCGCCATTTGGCGCGAGCCGGACTTTGATAGTCAACCCTCCGCGCCGCGCCGCGATCGCGCGCAGATCCGAGCTTTTCGTTCCTTCTGCAGCCAGCACTCCACCGCCTGCAAGGGGCACCCCGCCACCCTCACGTGCGCGGCCGGCGACACGGAAAAAGAACGTGTCACCTTTCTGCCCCGTAAGTCGGAGCGGAAGCGAGAGCATGCGCCTGCCAATGGAATCGGTCGGAGTCGAATCACCAAACGCGGGCGTATACAGGACAATTGAATTCGTATCGGGCCGGAAGTTGAGGCCATCGAGTCGCACTCGGTGTCCGGATGCCCCGATAATCCACGCATCGAGGCCGAATCGGTCAATGCGGGGCCGGTTACGCCAGTCGACTCCGAATTGCGAGTGGAGGTTGTCGAAGGTGTCGTAAGGAGAATCGGTCACGGTGACACCTTTCCACACCTTCCCTTCGATGACGACGTTATTCTCGCTTTGACCCGTTCCGGTCTTCACGTCGAAGAAGTCGCCATTTACTGCCGCTACCGCCCTTCCGGGGCCCTTGTATCGGTCCACCATCGAGCGGACGGTTTCCCTTCCGCTATAAGCATCACGTGCACGAGCTCCGCGAATGCTGAGCCCGGGCTGCCGCAGGTCTATTTCCAGCACGTTCACTCGCCATGGGCCGCTGTTCACCACTAGACGCCTGTGAACGACGCCGGGCGCCACAATTTCAGTAGTTGACGAATCGTAACGCTGACCGGAAATCGTGCCCGGCGTTGCCGCAGCCAGCATGATGGCTGACAACACGAGCCTGCGAATCACACTCAGCTCCCTGAGATGCACGGCCGTCTTAATCAGCGCGGCGATCCCGGCTGCGGCGCGCCCGCAGTGAGCGCGAGGGTGAGGCGCTCGATCTGACTCTGGTTCTCCGTGACGAGAACGGCGGCGAGATTACCCGAGCGCACCAGCACCGGCGTTCCATCCCAGGGGCTGGCGACTCCGGCAGGCGCAACCGTAAGTGTATCGATCTTTGCCACGTCACGCTCCATCGCCGCCTCGTCGGCGTAGATGAAAACTTCGAGGCGGCCGCTGCCGAGCTTGTAGACCACGGGCTCGACGCTGAACCCCGGACGTCGAATTGGCTTGCCTTCAGTCTTCTTTGCGACGAAGCCGGCCTGACGCAAACGATTCTCGACGCTGCATAGCGCCCATTTGCCGGTGTGCGGACAGGTTGCTGACCCCGCGTCCTGAATAGCGGCGGCGCCGGCGGGTGATGCCGGAGTGTTCTGCTGCACCTGGGGAGCAGAGGCCGACTTCGTTCCGGTGTCAGAAGAGCATGAAGCAGACAACAGGCAAAGAAGAACAGCTTTGAGGTTTCTCAATGCTACCCCCGCAGCGCCGCCACAAAAATTCCCGGCAGATCTCTGAAACGGGGCCGAGCCTCGAACCCCGTGATGAGGCGGCCGAGGTTGTGCGACTGCTTGTTCGTGACGAACCAGGCCGGCTTGGGCGACATGTGCATCTCCCCATGGAGAAGATTCCGCGGGAACGGAAAGAATGGCTGGCGCACAACGGTCTTCTGCGGCTTGTCGAACAGCAGTGAGTTATGCGCAACGCCGGTGCCACTTTTTATGTCGTCGCGCTCATGACCGGGATACGCGCCCCAGGTTGTCTCGGACAGTAGAAAGCCGACCCCAATCCACGCATTCACGCCGATGCAGCCATACCGGAGATCGGCAATTGCCGACTCCAGCGCCGGGCCCAGCTCCTTCATCGTCTGCGGGTGGACGATGATGTTGGCGCCGAGGGTACCCCACAGGCTCTCGTTGCAAAAGTGCACTGCAGCCGCCAGAAATTCAGCGGCGGTGCTGCCGGGCAGCTTCGTCACCGACAGGACGTCGGAAAAGAATTCGTGGGTGAAGCAGTACTCCTCGGAATTCGTCGCATCCAATCCGGTGATGAGCACACGTGGAATTGCACCGCCTGGCGCGGGCTCGAACAGCTCCGCCTCGGGATGTTCGGCCACTACTGCACCCTGACGTTGCGCCGCGCCCGGATAGTACGGCTCCCGCGGCCTCGAACGCTTCATCATGCCGCGGATGGCCGCGACGAAGTCATCGGTCTTGTCCCATTCTTCAGGCAGCACCAGCACCTGGGTAGCCACACAGTTGAAACCGGCGTTGTGCGTTTTCTGCGTGAGGACGTGCTCGGCCTGGTATGCAATGTCGGCCGGGCTCCACGGGCCGGGCACCACGATTGTGGGCGACACGTTGCCGAGCTCGGCTGTCACCGGCTTGGTCACTGCCGGCTCGTCGCGCTGCCGGCGTTTTTCTCCTTCCTCGCCGGTGCCGTAGACTATCGCGTTGTAGGTGCGGTAATCACCGGTGACGTGCACCTCGTCTATTCCCTCATGCGCAACCAGATATGCTCCCACATCCGCACCGCCATAGGCAAAGCGCACGAACCCGGCATCGATCAGCGACCCAAAAATCTCCTCGAAGAACGGGCCGAGGTAGTCGTTCACCGGATTCATCTTGAGCAGGCAGACGCGGCCTTCGCCGAACATCTTGTACAGCACGTCGAGCGGAGCGATGCTCGCAATGTTGCCAGCGCCCAGCACCAGCACGACCTTGCCGCGCGGCGAAGACTCCCGGTAGAACGAAGCCATCTGCCCGGTGAGCTGCTCGGCCGTCACGCCTGGCTGCATCCAGACCTCAGCTGAGAACCCATTGAGCAGCAAGCGGTCGAAGATGCTCGACGGAAACACGTCCACAATCACCTGACCATCCGGCCGCGTATGCACCGCGTCTCGCGCAAGCGGAGGCGGCTGGCCCTTTTCGAGCGCGCTGAGTGTGCGAGTCAGTTGATTGAGCCCCCGCAACAACGCCCAGGGGCCCGACATCCACTCCTCACCGCTCAGCGGCGAATCGCCTGGAATCCGCTTTGCTTTTGCCGCCGCGTCCACCCATCGCTCGGCGACCTTCCCGGTCTTCGCGCGCATCTCCTCGAGATGGCTCAGCTTCCGGCCAATGGAAAGCGTGGCCCATTCGTCCTTGTGTTGAACGAGGGTCGCAACCGACTGATCGATCTCAGATTGGTTCATGTCGTCGGAGGGTGGGTGGGAGTCAAAACCTATCAACCGGCTCGACGTGAGGCCAGCCGGTCTGCCTGGCCGGGAGATGCGTTTGACTTATTCCCCTCCAGCGCAAATCTTC
>DATBZT010000078.1:0-6714 GCA_036513055.1 Gemmatimonadaceae bacterium
CGGAGAAAAAGAGCAGAGCTACGAGGACATCATTGCCGCAACCGACCGCGGCATCGCGATCGTCGGCGACGGGTCGTTCTCGATCGATCAGCAGCGCTACAACGCTCAGTTTGGCGGCCAGGTGTTCTACGAGATCAAGGGTGGAAAGATCGTTGGCATGCTGAAAGACGTTGCCTACCAGATGCGCACGCCGGATTTCTGGAACTCGATGGACATGATCGGCGGCAGGAAAAGTTACGAGCTCGGCGGGAGCTTCTTCGACGGAAAGGGGCAGCCGCCGCAGATCAACGCCGTCAGTCACGGTGCCGTGCCCGCGCGGTTCCGCAACATCAACGTCATCAACACCGGAAGGAAAGCATGAGCGCGCCAAAGCGATTGATTCGGGTCGAGCAGGCGCTCGAGGATGGAGTTCTCTCGAGCGCCGACGCGCAGGCGCTCGCAAGCCGCATCCTCAAGATGTCCACTGCCGACTCGGCCGACGTGTTCGTCAACAGCAACATCGCTAACAACCTGCGCTTCGCTGCGAATCAGGTGTCGACTGCCGGCAGCGTCACCGACATCAACGTCCAGGTGACGAGCAACTTCGGCCCGAAGCACGCGACGGTCGTCACCAACAACCTCACCGACGAGGCGCTGCTGGCAGCGGTGAAGCAGTCGGAAACGCTCGCGAAGCTGGCGCCGGATGATCCTGAGGCAATGCCGGACCTGGGACCACAGGACATCAAGACTGTGAGTGCGTGGTTTCCTTCGACGGCCAATCTGAGTGCGGCCGATCTCATTCAGGCCGGCCTCACCGCGCTGACGCCGTCGCGAAAGTCCGGTGATCTGGCAACGTCCGGATACCTCGTGGTGAACGCCGGCTCGTCGGCGCTCGCCAACACCAAGGGACTGTTCGCATACCATCGCTCGACGAACGCGAATTACACCGTCACCGTTCGCACCTCCGACGGCACCGGCTCCGGCTGGGCAGGAGCGGAGCATCCGGATTGGAACCAGGTGAACATCGGTGAGGTGAGCGCGCGGGCCATCGAGAAAGCGCGACTCTCGCGCAATCCAGTCGCCATCGAGCCCGGGCGCTACACGGTGATTCTCGAGCCCCAGGCGGTGGGCGACCTCGTACAGCTCATCGGCAATTATGCGGACGCGCGATCGTCGGATGAAGGGCGAAGCCCATTCACCAAGCCGGGCGGCGGCAACAAGATCGGCGAGAAGATCATGGACGATCGCGTCAGTCTCATTGCCGATCCATTCGACCCGATGATTCTTTCGCAGCCGTGGGACGGCGACGGACTGCCGCTTGGACGACAGGTGTTCGTGGACAAGGGAGTGCTCAGGGAGCTGTACTACTCGCGCTTCTGGGCAAAGAAGCAGGGCAAGCAGGCCACCGGCGCGCCGACGTCGTTCATCATGACCGGCGGCACGACGTCTGTGGACGACATGATCAAGTCAACGCCGCGCGGCGTGCTCGTCACGCGGCTCTGGTACCTGCGCGAGGTGGATCCGCGGACGATTCTCTACACCGGCCTCACGCGCGACGGAACGTTCCTCATCGAGAACGGAAAGATTTCGAAGGCGGTGAAGAACTTCCGGTTCAACGATTCGCCGCTGTTCATGCTCAACAATCTTGAGGCGCTGGGGCGTCCGGCGCGTCTGGCGGGCACGGAGCAGGGAGGCGCCGTGGTGGTGCCGCCGATCAAAGTGAAGGACTTCAACTTTACCAGCTTGTCGGATGCCGTATAGATCGTCCCCAAAAAGCCCTGCCACAGAAACACAGAAACACAGAAACACAGAAACACAACTTTGTTAAACTGCGCGTGCGGTAAGACGGTTATGCGCGCGGAAGATGATGTCGCAATCTGCGGCGACGGGTGGTCACGTCAGGAATGGTTTCTCAGTTCGCCGGCGGCCTCTTCCGCGAGCTCACCGACAAGATCATTGGCGCAGCAATCGAGGTGCACCGGGCGATGGGCCCGGGTCTGCTCGAATCGACTTACGAGGAATGTCTCGCCCGGGAGTTACAGCAGCGGCAACTGTCGGTATCACGCCAGGTTGCTGTGCCGCTCATGTACAAGGAAAAACCGCTCGGCTCTGTCTATCGCCTCGATCTTCTGGTGGAACAGCGCGTGATCGTTGAGATCAAGGCTGTCGATCGACTCGCACCCGTCCATCAAGCGCAAATGCTGTCATACCTGCGCCACACAGGTCTCCGAGTCGGGTTGATCCTGAACTTCAACACGGCGGTTCTGCCCGACGGAATCAAGCGAATTTCCCTATGACGTTTTCTGCGTCCCCGTGTTTCTTGGCGAGCGAGTTTCCCCATAAGGTTTTCTGTGTTTCTGTGTTTCTGTGGCAAATGTCGGGATCCGGCAGGCCAAGCAGGGGGCTGGCGGTCTTTGCGGGACGCACTAGAATTTCGGCCGTGAGCACCGACCCGCGTCCTTCTTGCCCTATCGTTAAAGGCCGAGGGGCGCAGCGCGACAACTGGGTAGCGCTGCCCCGGTTACAGCTGCAGTACCCGCCGCCCCGAGTGCTCACGCCTGCGGTCGTGCCACGAACGGTATAGCGTCCACGAAATAACCACCGCGTCGAATACCAGCGCCGTGATTAGGAGGAGAATCGGGAACAACAGTGCGACGAGCGGAATGATTAGTGCGCCGCCCATATATGCCTCCGCAAAGGACGCAGCGATCGGCCTTATGTCGACCGTCGCCCTAAGGATGGAGAGCGGCTTTTCGCGGCGCCATAGGGGAATCCCGCACGGAGCACACGAAGCTTCCTGAGACTTATCCAGCGCCATTCGGCAAAATGGGCTACCACTAGTCGAGAGTTACGAAATACTAACACGGCCCGCGCTGGAGCTCACCTTTGGTATGTGCAGCGTGGACCCAACCCGTCTCGCCCTTGGCGGGTTCACGGATGGAGCGACGTAAGCATTGTCGCCGCTGCCAAATCGGGCTCGCTGGCATCAGCGAAGCTCGACGCTAAAACGGGACGAACACCTTCAGCGCCATTCCGCCATCGGAGCCAGGCGACAGCTGTGCTCTCAGGAGCCACCGATCGAGCCGCGTTCGGCGATGGTGGTTGTATCGCACAACCTTGATGCCGCTGAAGGTTCCGATTCCCGCTCCCAGAGCTACATCACTCGCCCAGTGTGCGTTGTGATACATGCGTGATAGCCCGACCATCAGCGCACTGCCGTACATGACCGGGCCGACGATCCACCGGCTTCCTGGCGACCATCTCACCACTTCCGCCGTCACCGCCGCCGCCGCGCCAAATGCTTTTGCAGTGTGGCCAGAAGGAAACGACGTATACCCTTTTTCCTTCCTCAGGCCACGGGCGAACTCGAAGCTGCCGGGAACCGAGTCGCCGACGACGGACGGCCGGGCGCGTCCGGCAAGACCTTTCACGATGTCCGTGATCTGTACGGCCATGAAAACCGCTTCAGTGCCGTGCAGTCCAAGATCGGCGACGCGGTCGAGATGTCCGAGACGGCCGGCAGCGTAAAGTACGCCCCCCATCAGGTACGCTCCGGGAACGGCCGCCCGTTCGAAGTCCGTTGCCGCTCCAGCAAGGAATCGATTTGACTGTGTCGCTGAGTCCTGGAGTCGTTCAGCGATCACTCTGTCCATCGGGAGCAGCGCAAGCGTGAGCGCGGCGAATCCGACTCCGAGAAATGCGTCGCGCTTCGTGAAGAGCGGCGACGCGTGCGCACTTGAGTCCACGGTCTGCGCGCGGGCAGCGCAGATCGAAGGCGACAACAGCGTGACGACAACCATGGCCATCCAGCCGAAGCGACGCATGATGTCCGGGCGTGGAAGATTCGTGCTAGGATAAAGGGTGCTTCCGAAATTGCGGTTTTGGCGTCAGGCGGCTGTCGTGGTGGCTCTTGCCGCGATTGCGCTGTTAATTTATGCGGTTTCCCGCCGCGTCGGAGCGACGCGCGAGCCGGCGGACAGCGCGCCTGCGAAGTTCGTCGGCGCCGCCCGATGCGCGACGTGCCATGCCTCGGAATACGCGGACTGGAAGACGTCGCAGCACTCGATTGCCATGCAGTACGCGCGCCCCACCACGGTTCTCGGCCGGTTTGACAGCACAAAGTTCACGCAGCCCGGCGTGACGTCCACGTTCTTCCGTCGCGGTGACCGATACTTCGTGAATACCGAGGGCGCGGACGGAAGACTACGGGACTTCGAGATCAGCTACACATTCGGCGTGTGGCCGTTGCAGCAGTACCTCGTCGAGATGGGAGGCGGCCGCGTGCAGTCGCTGGCGTTGGCGTGGGACGCTCGGCCAACCACGCTGGGCGGGCAACGATGGTTTTCATTGGACACCGTTGCGCGTGTGAAGCCTGCCGATGAGCTGCACTGGACCGGGCGCGCGCTGAACTGGAACCACATGTGCGCGGACTGTCATTCCACGGGCGTGCGCAAAGGGTACGATGCCGCAACCGATGAGTTCCACACCACCCGGTCGGAAATCAACGTGGCGTGCGAGGCATGCCATGGCCCCGGATCCAGGCACTCTATGCGGATGGCATACCCGCGGTGGGTACGCCGTATCGCATGGCGCGACGACGGCAGCCTGCCGGCTCGTCTCACCGAGCGCCGTGATGTCCGCTGGTCGAGAGATTCGGCCGCCACCACCGCCTATAGAAGCACGCCGCGAATCACCGACCACGAGATCGAGGTTTGCGCGCAGTGTCACTCGCGCCGTCTGCATGTGGCGGACGGCTACACGGCAGGCGCGCCGTTAATGGATTTCTACGATCCGGAGCGTCTCGTCGCCGGCTTCTATTATCCCGATGGCCAGCAGCGGGCCGAAGTCTTCACGTACGGGTCGTTTCTTCAAAGCAGGATGTATGCTTTCGGGGTAACGTGCGCCGATTGTCACGACCCGCACACGCAGCGCCTTCGCCGGCCTGGCAATGCCGTCTGTACGCAATGTCATCGCGCGGCGACGTACGATACGACGGCACACCACTTTCACGCGTCAGGGACCGCCGGGGCGCAGTGCGTGTCGTGTCACATGCCCGCCACGACGTACATGAAGATCGATCCACGTCACGATCACAGCATGCGTGTCCCGCGGCCGGATCTCTCCGTCAGCGTCGGCGTCCCGAACGCCTGCAACCGCTGTCACGCGGATCGCGACCCCGCGTGGGCCGCGACGCGAATACACGCATGGCGTGGCAGAATGCCGGCGGGTTTCCAACGGTTCGCCGGCGCATTTGCTTCCGATGACCGCGGCTTGGCCGGGGCGACGGACTCTCTCCTCAGCGTCGCCAACGACCCGTCAGAGCCCGCCATCGTCCGGGCGTCGGCGCTGGCTCGTCTCGGCAGCCATCCCGGACAGCCGGCGCTCCAGGCGGCGCGGCGGTGGTCACTCGACAGGAACCCGCTCGTACGCCGCGCCGCGCTGGAGATTCTGGAGAGATTTCCCCCAGCCGATCGCGTCGCTGTTGCTTTGCCGTTGCTTGGCGACTCCATGCGCGCCGTGAGGCTGGAAGCGGCGTGGCTGGTTGCGCCGATGGCGGATTCACTGCGAACACCGGCCGATCGACTCGCTTTTGCAAACGCCGCAACAGAGTTTGTGGCGTCCGCGCGGTACAACGCTGATCGGACGCTCAGCCGGCTCACACTGGGTTCATTTTACGCGCTGCGTGGCAAGCTGGACTCCGCGTCGGCGGAATATCATGCTGCGCTACGGCTCGACCCGCGCTCCGTGAAGGCTTACGTCTATTTAGCCGAGGTATTGCGGGTGCAGGGGCGCCTGCGGGATGCGGAGCAAATCATCCGCGATGGACTGAAGAATGTCCCTGGAGATCAGGACCTGTTGCAGGCGCTCGCGACGTTGATGCGCGAGAACGGTGGTTGAGCCCGGACAAGTCACCATAACGGTGAATCCGCGCCGGAACGGGACGTCATCACGACATCATGTGCGGGTTCCCCTGTGAAATTTCAGGTCGCTCCTTACGTGGCCTCCGGGACCGAAGGGTACTCTCCTATTGTAGCCGCGCAACCGAAGCAATCACTCGGGCGCGTTCGATTGTTTCGAACCCTTATGGAGAAGCCATGTCCCGCTCGAAGATCCTGATGACCGCCTCATTCGCCGCACTGATCGCTCTGTCCGCCCGCGCCAACGGCCAGACCGCCGCACCCGCTCACCCGCACGTGATCGTCGTGAAGCTCGTTGACAAGGGGGGACCGATGCCCTACGCCTTCGACCCCGCAAACGCTGTTGCGGAGCGGGGCGACACTGTGCGTTTCACGAACACTGTCAACGTGATGCACAACGTACGCTTCACGAAGGAAGCACCCGGTTCCAAGCTCGGTGCTACAATGACCGGTCCCTACCTGATGACCAAAGGTCAGACCTACGACGTGCTCATCGACGGACGGTTTACCGACGGCACCTACGCGTTCGTGTGCGATCCGCACGAAGCCATCGGGATGAAGGGGACGCTCATCATCAAGGGCGTCAGCGTAGCGGCCGGCGGCAAATAGCGCCATCGCGACAAGGACCGCCTGAAAAAGCGCGCCGAGCAAATGCTCGGCGCGCTTTTGCGGTGAGCCCGACATGGGCTGTGATTTGGAGGTGAAAGTCCTCTCGGAACTTGGTCGCAGGGACCGGAGCGAACCGCAAGGTGTTGTCCGCGAGGTCAACGCTGAATGAAGCGGCTAGCGAGCCTCGCGGGGTGACGTACAGAAATCG
>DATBZT010000079.1:0-5391 GCA_036513055.1 Gemmatimonadaceae bacterium
CTGTCCGGCCCGATGTGAAATGGCCGGCTCGCCAGTGAGATGCCAAGCGTGTCGAGCAGCGGATGGAAGACGCCGACCTGATAGGTGCCGGGCGGCAGGCTGTCGATCCTGAACTTCCCGAGAGAATCCGTCACGAGCGACGTCTTCGCGCCCTCGATGATCACATCCGCTCCCCGGAGATATCTCCCGTTCAGGCTATCGACGACGACGCCGGTGATTGCTGCCGTCCCTGCCTTGGCGGCTGAGGCTGGCACGGGCGTCGTCTTCTGCTGGGCGAAGAGCGGTGCGCCGCCAGCGGAGACGGCGAGAGCCGCGACGAGCAAGACTGGTGTTACGAGTCGCATCAATCTTCCAGCGCGGGTTCGTAAGCAGTCTCGGTCTGCGGTGCCACGTGAGCGTGCGAGCTGATCAGACGCGCGCACGTGTTCCATCTCAGAATCGCGTCGTCGTTGCCCGCGGGGCGGATTGCCTCGGCCTTCTCGTACCAGTTCATCGCATCCCGCAATGAATCATATGCCATTCCACCGCTGCCCATCCCGCCCCGATGCAGGTGCGCTTGCCCGCTGCGCTCGGAGGCGATGCCGGTGTAGTAGGCGCGCTGATACAGATCGGTGATGCGCGGCAGCGTTTCGCGCACAGCCTTCATGACCGTCGCGTGCACTCCCTCCGCTAACTGGTCGGTGAGAGCGAGCGCCAGCATCACCAGCACCTGCTGGTTCGCGGGATCGATCTCCAGGATGTCGCGGCAAATGCTCTCGGCAGCCCACGACTGGTTGATCAGACGATACCGCTCGGCCTTCTGAACCGCGCGCGGAATCGCTTCCTTCGAAATCGGCTTCAGCTTGAAGTCCTTGAAATCCTCTTTCATCGAGCCTCTCCCTGCCATGTGTCCATTTATTTCGTACCCCGCACGAGCCGCACGAGTTTCGCGATCGGGTCGTAGTGTTTGTCGGCTACGCGCTCCTTGAGGGGAATGATGGCGTTGTCGGTGATCGTAATGTGCTCCGGGCAAACCTTCGTGCAGCATTTGGTGATATTGCAATAACCTATGCCGTGACTTTCCTTCAGCTCGTCCGTTCGATCAAGAATATCGAGCGGATGCATTTCGAGCTGCGCGGCGTGGACCAGCAGTCGCGGACCCACGAACTGTTCGTGAAGCTGGTGGTTGCGGAGAACGTGGCACACGTCCTGGCACAGAAAGCACTCGATGCACTTCCTGAACTCCTGAACGCGGTCGGCATCGGCCTGCGCCATGCGCCAGGTTCCGTCGGGCGCGTCCGGCGCCCTCGGAGTGAATTTCCTGATCCGTTTCTTGGCGCGGAAATTCGACGACACGTCCGTCACCAGATCCTTCAGGAGGGGAAACGCCCTCATTGGCTCGACCGTGACCGGCTCGGCCAGATCGAGCTCGCTCAGGCGGGTCATGCACATGAGGCGTGGCATTCCGTTGATCTCAGCCGAGCACGATCCACACTTCCCTGCCTTGCAGTTCCAGCGCACCGCGAGATCGCCCGCGCTCTCAGCCTGGATCTGATGGATGGCATCGAGAACGACCATGCCTTCGGAGACGCTGGTCGCGTAGTCCTGAAGCTGTCCGCCCGCCGCCGTACCTCGCCAGACTCTGAACGTCGCGCGTCGCGTTTCGGTGCCGGCGCTGCTGTCGCTCCTCGCCGCGGCGCGCTGGCCGCTCTCGACGATGTTGCGTGCGAATGTCTCGGCCGCAGCCATCACTCGTTCTCCTCGATGATCCGCTTCAGATCCTCGCGCATCTCGGGTATGGGCTCGCGCGTCACCTGCATCTCGCCGCCAGGTCCCCGGCGAATGACGATATTGAACTTGCCATAAGTCGGATCCTTGTCAGGAAAGTCGTCGCGAAAGTGCGCGCCTCGACTCTCCTTTCTTTCGAGGGCGCCGCGCGCAACGATCTCCGAGACCGTGATCATGTTCTGGAGATCGAGCGCCGTGTGCCATCCGGGATTGTACTCGCGGTTGCCCCTGACGGAAACTTTCCTCGCTCTCTCTCGCAGAATTTTGAGGGCGTCCAGCGCGCGCCGGATCTCCTCCTCGCGCCTCACGATCCCGACGAGCTCCTGCATCATCGTCTGGAGATCGTGCTGCACGTCGTAAGGCCCTTCCCCTCCATCCTGTCTGTCGAAGGGCTCCAGCGCGGCGCGGACGATGGCGTCCGCCTGTTGCGTATCGATCCTGGGTGACGACTGCCTCGCCGCGAATTCGGCGGCGTATTTCCCGGCCCGCATCCCGAACACCACCAGATCGGAAAGCGAGTTCCCACCCAGCCTGTTGGCGCCGTGCAGCCCGGCGCCGACTTCGCCGGCGGCGAACAGTCCAGGCACACTGGACATCTGCGTGTCCCCATCGACGCGCACCCCGCCCATCATATAGTGCGTCGTGGGACCAACCTCCATCGGCTCCTTCGTGATGTCGATGTCCGCCAGCTCCTTGAACTGTTGATACATGCTGGGGAGCTTCTTCTTGATGTGCTCCTCGGCGTTGGGGAGCTTCGCCTTGATCCAGGAGATGTCGAGGAAGACCCCGCCGTGCGGGCTCCCCCTTCCTGCGCGAACCTCCCGCATGATCGCTCTCGCCACGTGATCGCGTGTCAGCAGGTCGGGTGGTCGCCGCGCATTCCTGTCGCCCTGCGTGTAGCGCCAGCCCTCTTCTTCGTTGTCGGCGGTCTGATTGCGGTAGTTCTCCGGGATGTCGTCAAACATGAAGCGGCGGCCCTCGCTGTTGACGAGAATCCCGCCTTCGCCCCGCACCCCTTCCGTGACGAGCATTCCTCTCACGCTCGGCGGCCACACCATGCCGGTCGGATGGAACTGCACGAACTCCATGTCGCGCAGCGCCGCGCCCGCATTGTACGCGAGCGCGTGCCCGTCGCCCGTGCACTCCCAGCTGTTGCTCGTGATTCGGAACGACCTGCCGATTCCGCCAGTCGCGAGAACTACCGCTTTCGCCGCGAACAGCTTGAACCGTCCGCGATCACGATCGTAGCCGAGAGCGCCCGAGATGCGATTGCCGTCCTTGAGGAGCGAGACGATCGTGCATTCCATGTGCACGTCGATCGGTTGATGCACCGCGAAATCCTGGAGCGTCCGGATGATCTCGAGCCCGGTGCGATCTCCGACGTGGGCAAGTCGCGGATACTTGTGTCCGCCGAAATTGCGCTGGAGGATGCGGCCATCCGCCGTTCGGTCGAACACCGCGCCCATCGCTTCGAGCTCGCGCACCCGATCCGGCGCTTCTTTCGCGTGCAGCTCCGCCATGCGCCAGTTGTTGAGATACTGGCCGCCACGCATAGTGTCGGCGAAGTGGACGCTCCACTTGTCCCGCTCGTCGACGTTGGCCAGGGCGGCGGCGATTCCGCCTTCGGCCATAACCGTGTGCGCCTTGCCGAGCAGTGACTTGCAGACGAGACCCACCGATGCCCCGCCGTGCGCCGACTCGATTGCCGCACGCAGCCCCGCGCCTCCCGCACCGATCACCAGCACATCGTACTCGTGCCTCTGGTATTCCGCCATCTAGAAAAGCCTCACATCGTGCCAGATGCCCATCGCGCAGAGTCTGATGAACACGTCGGAGAACGCGACCCAGACCAGGCTCAGCCAGGCCCAGCGCATGTGGCCGCGATTGAGGCAGCTGACGCAGTCGTACGTCTTCTTCCGGGCCGGCGCTCGAGAAAGCTGGTCGAGGTAGCCGCCCACGAGATGCCGGAGTGAATGGCACCCCAGCGTGTAGCCGCCCAGCAGGATGACGTTGACGACGAGGATGATCGTCCCCAGGCCGATTCCGAAATTCTGTCGGCCTGTGTCCCTGTCGAAGAACCACATCGCCTTGTACGCGTCCCTGGACAGGATGACGAGAAAGACCAGCGCCACGTAGAGGAAGTAGCGGTGAATGTTCTGAATCACGAGGGGAAAAAACCTCTCGCCCCGATAGCTCGCGCGGGGCTCGCCCACGGCGCAGCTCGGCGGGTCGGCCCAGAAGCTCTTGTAGTACGCTCCCCTATAGTAGTAGCAGGTGAGGCGAAAACCGGCGGGAAAGGGGAGGATCAGGAGAGCCGGCGAAAATGGAATGAACGCGGGGAGCCAGGGTGGCCGGCCGCCGTGGATCCACGCGTGAGGAGAATCCGAGAACAGCAGCGGCGAGTAGAACGGCGAGAGGTAGTTCCCGAACGCGTAGAACTTGTTTTGAAACGCCGCCCACGTCGCGTACACGAGAAAGCTGGCGAGCACTATGAAGACCACGAGCGGTTGAACCCACCACGCGTCGCGGCGCGTCGTCTGGCCGAAACCGCGGCGCGTGAGCTGGACAACTTCAGATGCCATTGATCAGGTACCTCGCGCCTGGAGGACGCGTGAGCAATCGGGCTGAACGAGTTCCGTTCTCGCAAAACTAGTTTTCGCGGCCACGCGAGGATAGTCTGAGAGCAGATGCAAAGAGCCTCCGGCACTTTTCAGCGCCGGAGGCTCTATTGATTAGCGAGAGTCGCTACTGATTACGACTTTACTGCCGGGGCGGTCTTACCCTTTTTGCCCCAGCCCTTGTTTCCGGCCTTTCCGCGCTCGGCCATTGACTTCTGGCGAGCGTCGAACTTCGCCTGCTGATCAGGCGTCAGGATGGCGCGAATCTCGGCATTTTCCTGAGTGCGGATTGACTGGCCACCCTGCATCACCTGGCGAGCCTTCTCCATGTTGCTGCGCGCCACGGCGGTGTCACCCTTCTGGCGAGCTGCGCGGGCGGCATCCATGAACGGCTTGGCCTGGGTGCGGAGCGCTTCGTTCTGCGGCTGGTACTTCGCGCGGATCGTCTTGATCTGCGCCTTTTGCGCGTCGGTCAGATTGAGATCACGGCCGAACTCGCCACGACCGGGGCCTGTGCGACCCTGCATTTCGCTGGAGCGAGGTCCGCGCGACGGCGCAGTCTTAGACTGGGCCGCTGAGACACCCGCCACACCAACGATCATCAAGGCGCCGAGCGCCAAGGTACGAACTGATAACATTTTGAACCCTCCACAACTGTTGAGCGCCGCGCGCGGAAATGCTGCGGCTGAATAGTTAGACGGGCGTCCAGGCTCGTCGTTAAGAGGCCAGTTTAGATCGCGGCTCTGGGGCGGCATTTTCAATACTGAAGCAGGGAGCGGGCTGCTAACTACGCTAAAAGGCTGGGAGCCTTCATACACGCGTTAGAGGTTCGCGCGTTCGAGCGAGACAGCGTTGGCTCGGCGCCGGCGCAACCAGCCCAGACTCAACCCGCTGCAGCAGCCGGTACGGTGCCGAACCTTCTTTCTCGTGAGTGGAATTCATTCACTGCGCTTTGAAGGTCAGCGGCGGTGAAATCGGGCCAGCGGCGATCAGTGAAGTACAGCTC
>DATBZT010000080.1:0-4642 GCA_036513055.1 Gemmatimonadaceae bacterium
TCGAGCGATTCCGCGAGGGCTACCGGTGGCAGTTCGCCGACGTGTCCCTGGTGGGACGTTCGCCCGCGATGCGGAAGATCGCCGAGCTGATCACGCGACTCGGTGAGAAGGGAAGCACGATGAACGTGCTTCTGCGAGGCGAAAGCGGCACCGGCAAGGACGTCGTCGCGCGAGCGATCCATGCGCGCGGACCTCGCCGCGCACAGCCGTTCATCAGCATCAATTGCACCTCGCTCCCGGAGCAACTGGTCGAAAGCGAGCTGTTTGGCCATGAAGCTGGCGCGTATACCGACGCGCGTGAAGCGAAACGCGGCCTCTTCGAGATCGCGCACAGTGGCACGGTGTTCCTCGACGAAATCGGCGACGTGCCGAAGTCGATGCAAGCCAAGTTGCTGCACTTCCTGGAGACCTACGAGTTCCGCAGAGTCGGGGGCGTGCGCAGCATCGAGGTCGACGTGCACGTCATCACGGCCACGAACCGCAATCTCGAGGCGGCAGTCGCCGTCGGCGATTTCCGCGAGGATCTCTTCTATCGGCTCAATGTCGTGCCGATCGTCATTCCGCCCCTGCGCGAGCGCCCCGAAGACATCGCGCCGCTGGCCGTGCACTTCGTCGAATTGTTGTGCCACGATCTGCGACAGCCCGTGCGGGAAGTGACGAAGGAGGCGCTCCGCACGCTCGAGGCGTACTCGTGGCCCGGCAATGCTCGCGAGCTGCGCAACGTCATCGAACGCGTGCTCCTGCTCGAGGATTCTGACGCCATTCAGGCTGATCACTTGCCGCCGGAGATCCGCGGAACGGGAGTGCGAAATCCCAAGAGCATGGTACTCCCCGCGATCGGGCTCGATCTCGAAGAGCTCGAGCGCGACCTGATCTGCCAGGCCCTTTCCCGTTCCGAGGGAAACAAGACGGGAGCGGCGCGCCTGCTCGGACTTTCACGCGACACTTTGCGATACCGACTCGAAAAATATGGAATTAACTGATATGCGTCTTCCGACCGCCTTACCACGGTGGTGCGCCCCATGAATCCGGCCACGCACTTCGTCAGACTGCTGGCGCTGCTCGCCATCGCAGTTGCCGGCTTTCTCAAAGCCAGGTCGATGGTTGTACCCGCGGATTTCGGCAAGCTCGGACACTTCAGAGCATCGGCAATCACCGACGCCGCCAAGCGTGAACCACGGCACCTCGGCAGCGCGGCGTGCGCCGAATGTCACTCCGACATCACCGGACCATGGGCAGCGGGGAAGCACCACATCCCGCAGTGCGAGAACTGCCATGGTCCAGGCATGCTGCACGTAAAGGTTGTGAGCGAGGATTCGGTGGACGCGTACCACGACCCGATCAAGAAGTACAAGAATGCTCTTCGGCCCACGACCGGCATTCGGGAGTGCAAGTGGTGCCACTTGAAGACGTTCGAGCGTCCCGCTGTGCTGAAATTCATCACGTCCGTCAGCGGCCACATCACGGCGAAGGGAGGAACGTTCACTCCCAAGTCCAAGTGCACCGACTGCCACAACCCTCATACGACGGCGGTCAAATGACGATCCTCTGGGACAAACCCGAGATCAGCCGGCGTGAATTCTTCGAGAAGTGCGCCGAAGCCGGCGCGAAGACCTTCATCTTCGGCGGGCTCGTTGTCACGACCGCCAATCTGCTCCTCGCACAGGACACACAGAACACACGCGCTCGCGCGGAAGAAGCGCCCGTGAAGGGCACGAAGGGCCCGATCTACGGATTCGTGGTCGACACGACGAAATGCATCGGATGCGGATCGTGCGTCCGCGCCTGCCGTGACGAAAACAACGTACCGGACGGTTACAACCGGACGTGGGTGGAACAGTACACGTTCTTCCCGAACGGCGAGGTGATCGTCAATTCGCCAAAGGGCGGGGCAGACGGCTTCGGTGAGAATCCGGACCGCAACGTCCCCGAGGAGCTTGATCAGCTCCCTCAGCGCGGCTTTTTCGTGCCCAAGCTGTGCAACCACTGCATCAACACACCCTGCATTCAGGTCTGCCCGGTCGGCGCCTCATACGTGACGAAAGAGGGTGTCGTGCTGGTCGACCAGGATCGCTGCGTCGGATGCGGCTACTGCGTCCAGGCCTGCCCCTTCGGCTCGCGGTACCTCAATCCCGAAACGAACACCGCTGACAAGTGCACGTGGTGCTATCACCGGATCACCAAGGGGATGCTGCCGGCGTGTGTCCAGGCATGCCCGGCCAAAGCGAGAATCTTCGGCAACGTCAGCGACCCGAACAGCGAGATCAGCCAGATCCTGGCAAACAACCGCGTGCAGGTCCTCAAGTCATACCTGGGAACGAATCCGAGAACCCGCTACATCGGGCTCGATTCGGAGGTCATCTAACTATGCATCATTACGTCACCCAGGGTTACGTCCTGCCGAACCAGATGCACATCTACTGGACGATGATGATTGTCCTGTATCCGTACATCACAGGCATCGTCGCCGGCGCATTCATCATTTCCTCTCTCCACCACGTCTTTGACAGGGAGGAGCTGAAGCCGGTCAGCCGCTTCGCGATGCTGATGGCGCTGGCCTTTCTGCTCTGCGCCCCTCTCCCGCTGCTGGCGCACCTCGGACATCCGGAGCGCGCGCTGAACATCATGTTCACGCCCAACGTGACGTCCGCGATGGCGGGATTCGGATTTATCTACAGCATTTACCTGCTCATCCTCACGGTCGAGATCTGGTTGTTGTACCGGGCCGACATCGTCTTCCTGGCGAGCAATGCCAGGTCTCAGACGATGCGCCGCCTGTACTGGGTTCTGGCGCTCGGTGTGACTGAAATCTCGGAAGAAGCCAAGGCGCTCGACCGCAAGGTGATGATGTTCCTCGCCGCCATCGGCGTTCCGGCAGCGTGCTTCCTGCACGGATACGTCGGGTTTCTGTTCGGCGCCATCAAGGCCAACCCCTGGTGGGCGAGCCCGCTGATGCCGGTGATCTTCCTTCTCAGCGCGATTGTCTCCGGCATCGCGATGGTGACGGTGTGCTACCTCATCGTGCAGTGGTTCAACAAGAGACCCGTCGACGCGGAGTGCACGCAGTCGCTGATGGAATCGGCCTGGTACTTCCTGATGGTCGACGTCGCACTCGAGGGCCTGGAACTGCTGAACCACGCTTACATGGCCAACCACGACTGGGACATCCTGAGACATCTGATCGTGGACAAGCTCTTCATCAGCCTTTTCGTGGTGCAGTTCCTGATTGGATCGGTCGTTCCATTCGTGCTGCTGGGTGCGGCCGTTGTGTTCAAGGACAGGATTTCCGCCGGTGCTCGCCAGGCCATGGGCTTTGGGTCGGGTCTCCTGCTCCTCGTGCAGGTCGCCGCCATGCGCTGGAATGTGGTGATGGGCGGGCAGATGTTCTCAAAAAGCTTCCGCGGATTCCTGGATTTTCACGTCGACATCTACGGGCGCGAAGGCCTGCTCGCCGTGCTCGGCCTTTTCACACTTCCATTCGTTGCAATGCTGATCTTCTCGTGGGTCCTGCCGCTCTGGGGACCCATCTCGACCTTTCCCGCGGGGCGGCTGAGAGAAAAGTCGCCCGAGTATGTGCCACTGAGGAACTTCACGAGGTTCAAGTGATTCCCCGATACCGCCACCATAAGGAGAAGTGAGATGAGTACCATCTATATGCCGTGGATAATCGCCGCAATCGTCGTCATTGCCGTCAGGTTCGCCGTCAAAATCGTACAGCAGTATGAACGTGGCGTGCTCCTGCGCCTCGGCCGGTTGAAGGGCATCCGGTCGCCGGGATTCAATCTGATCATTCCGCTCGTCGATCACCTGTACAAGATCGACACGCGAACCGTGACCTTGACGGTCGAGCCCCAGGAGATCATCACCCGGGACAACGTGACGATAAAGGTGGATGCGGTGGTCTATTTTGCCGTGATTGATCCCGCGAAGGCGTTCCTGCAGGTGGTGGATTTCGGCAAGGCGACAACGCAGATCGCACTGACGACGCTGCGTAGCGTCCTGGGCCAGTCGGACCTCGACGAGCTGCTCGCCCACCGTGAGAAGATCAACCACACGCTGCAGCAGATCATCGATGGGCACACCGAGCCCTGGGGCGTGAAGGTTTCCGTCGTCGAAGTGAAAGACGTTCTGTTGCCGGAAGGGATGCAGCGCTCCATGGCGGCGCAGGCCGAGGCGGAGCGTGAGAAACGCGCGAAAGTAATTCGTGCCGACGGTGAATTCCTCGCGGCGGTGACACTCGGCAAGGCCGCGCACATCATTCGGAGCGAGCCGCCCGCGCTGCAACTCCGGTATCTACAGACGCTCGTGGAAATCGCCGGCGAAGGAAACAGCACGATCATTCCGCTGCCGATGGATATGATGGACGGGCTAAGGAACGTGCTGCCCCGACCTGCACGCGAGGCTGAAGAAGCCCTCCTGACAGCCGCTGGGAGCTAGGATCCAGTACAGCGCTTGACATGAAACCCCGGGAAGACGATTCCCGGGGTTTTCTTGTGGTGATCCCGACATGGGCTGTGATTTGGAGGTGAAAGTCCTCTCGGAACTTGGTCGCAGGGACCGGAGCGAACCGCAAGGTGTTGTCCGCGAGGTCAACGCTGAATGAAGCGGCTAGCGAGCCTCGCGGGGTGACGTACAGAAATCG
>DATBZT010000081.1:0-2880 GCA_036513055.1 Gemmatimonadaceae bacterium
CATTCCCGGTGTTGGCGCGGCTCGGGCTTCCACTGATGGTTCACGCCGAGGATCCTGCCCGCCTGCGCGCGGGTCCGGCGCGGCTCGCGCGCCTCGACCGTCGCAAGGGCCGGCTATTGCCGGGATACGATGCAGACTTCGTTGTCTGGGACCCGGAAAGCGCGTTCACCGTCGACCCGGCGGCCCTCGAGCACAGGCACGCGGTAACGCCGTACGCCTGGCGCAAGCTCTACGGCAAGGTTCTGGCGACGTATGTCGGCGGGCGTCCCGTCGTCCTGAGCGCCACCGACAGCTGAGTGTTACCCTTTTCCGATGACCGCAGCGCTCCCTGAAGGCCCTGATTCGCCGACGCCGGCCTTTGCCGACCTCATAGACCTTGCCGCCGAGCGACTCGGCGGTGCCGTCGTTGCCGCAAACGACGATTTTTTCGCGCCCAAGGAGAACCTGATCAAGGCCAGTCGTCCGCGATGGCGGGAGGGGAAATACACCGATCGCGGCAAGTGGATGGACGGCTGGGAAACGCGTCGCCGGAGAACGCCGGGTAACGACTGGGCGATCATCAAGCTGGGTCTGGGCGGAGTCGTTCGCGGAATTGTCGTAGACACGAGCTACTTCACCGGCAACTACCCGGAGGAAGCGAGCATCGACGCGATCACGTACGACGGCACTCCATCGACTGAACGGTTGACGAGCCGCGACATCTTCTGGGATCCGCTGCTTCCCACGGTGCAGCTCAAAGGGAACAGCCTGAATGCTTTTCTTGTGGAGGGCTTGAACCGGGTCACGCACCTGAGGCTCAATATCTTCCCCGACGGCGGCGTTGCCCGGCTGCGCGTGCATGGCGAGGTGGTTCCCAGCGAAACCATCTTCCGTTCGGAGAACGAGTTGGATCTCGGGGCGATGGAAAACGGTGGCTTCGTGGTCATGTGCAGCGACATGCATTACGGGAACAGGCAGAACCTGATCCTGCCCGGACGCTCGACGCACATGGGCGATGGCTGGGAGACGAAGCGGCGGCGCGGGCCCGGTCATGACTGGGCGATCGTCCGGCTTGCCCGACGTGGCGTGATTCACCGGGTGAGGCTGGACACCGATCACTTCAAGGGGAATGCTCCGGGCCGATGCATGATCGAGTACTGCGATGCAGCCGCATCGTTCGACCCCGACACGGCCAAATGGCACGAGCTCGTGCCGGACGTTCCGCTCTATCCCGACGCGCACCATCGGTGGGAGGATTTGACGGCGAAGGCGGCGACGCACGTGCGACTCAACATCTATCCCGACGGCGGCGTCGCCCGGCTGCGACTGTTCGGCCGCGTCGCGGGCTGAGCTGCGTGGCGATCAGCATCCGCCGGCTCAACGCGATGCCGGCGCCAAGGGCGGCTGGACTGCTGGCCGAGTGTTGCGGGTCGCCGCGGTGGGTGTCGGCAATGATCGCTCGGCGGCCGTTCGCATCGCGTGAGGCGGTGAAGGCCGTGGCGGACGAAGTCTGGAAGTCGCTCGACGCCAACGACTGGCTGCAGGCGTTCGCGAGTCATCCGCGGATCGGCGAGCGGCCTACCGCTGCAGCACAGCAGGGCCAGGGAGGGGAATGGGCAGCCGATGAGCAGTCGGGAGTTGATCGCGCCGGCAAGGGTGTGCGTGCCGCGCTGGCGGACGCGAATCGGGCGTACGAGGAGCGATTCGGCCACATCTATATAGTTTGCGCCACCGGCAGGACGGCGGATGAGATGCTCGCACTGGCACAAGCGCGACTCCAGAACAGTCCCGCCGGCGAATTGAAGGTTGCTGCGGAAGAGCAGCGGAAGATCACGCGGTTGAGGCTGGACAAACTGCTCGACAAGGAGGATGCACAATGAGCACGCTCAGCACTCATGTCCTCGACACGGCGCTGGGCCGGCCTGCGCGCGGGATTCGGGTTACGCTGGAGCACGACGGAGCCCTGATCGGGTCCGGAATCACTGACGCCGATGGGCGTGTTCGCGATCTTCATGAAAAAACCGCGCAGCTTGGCGGAGGCGACTACACGCTGAGATTTTCCGTCGGCGAGTACTTCTCAGCGAGCGAACGGGAGACTTTTTATTCCGAGATCGTGGTCAACTTCCGCATTGCCAATGGTGAGGAGCACTACCACGTGCCGCTCCTGCTGAGTCCATTCGGGTATTCGACTTATCGAGGGAGCTGACGGCACTTCTTGCTGACAGATGGTTTCAACACTATCCTTTCGCGCCTCAACCGTTGCAACCACGAGCGAATGTCTGATATCGACTCCGTCATCGAGAGTCTGCGCGCCAACGCCGACGCGCTGAAAGAGACCGCATCCATTGCGGAGGCCGCGCATCTTCCGGAGGAGGATCGCCTGGCAATCGAGCGCGCACGAGAAACGCTCCAGGCGATCATGGAGAAGGCGTATGACCTGGCCATGGAACGCGGACTGGATCGCAACATTCCCCCGAGCAAGGTTATCCCTCTCAAGAAAAGAGATCAGACCTAGCACCATGATCGTTCCCCAGCCGAAACGGTTCCGCACTGTTGAGGCGCCACCGGCAGTTGGTAAGGGCGTGATCAACCGCTTCACCACGGTTGTCGTTGCCGAGGATGAGGATGTCGAGTGGGCGTGGACGCACACTCCGGGAGGCGCCCGGTTCCCAACTGTTGCTACCTCCTCGCCCCCTCAGCAATCCACCGCCCAAGAATGGCCCGCTCAGGATCAGTGATGTTGGTCTTGTTGCCCGGCGGCATCGTCCGGGTCACAAGTGCCCGTTCGCGAATCCGTGCTGCTCGCGCGACTATCTGATCGGGTGTATCGAACATCACTCCAACCGGTGCTCCACCGAACGTCATGTCGCTCGGATGCTCGGAGTGACATGCCGCGCAGCG
>DATBZT010000082.1:0-5231 GCA_036513055.1 Gemmatimonadaceae bacterium
CAGTTGGCCGGCGCGAGCGCGACTTCGATCCGTTTCCGTTACTGGCGAGGGTTGGAAGCGAGGCGGCGATCCGCTTGGCGGCGGACCCAACCGGGACGAAGCGCGGAATAACGGCGAGCCCCGGGACTTGAAGAATGCGCTCCAGGTCGTCGCGGCGGCGGATTGACGTGTTCATCCCATCCACCAGAATTGCCGAACCGAACCCAAGCATCAAGCCGACCAGAACGCCCAGGGCAATCTTTCTGCTCCGCCCTTCGGCTAGCGGCCCCCCGGGCACGTCCGCCAAGTCAACGATCTCCACCTGACCCGCTTCGACGGCCTCGGTCATCTTTGCATTCTGATACTCTTCCTGCAGCCGGTCTTCGATCTTCTGAATGTTCTGCACTTGCTGACTGAGCTGCGCCTCTTCCGTTTCAGTTGCCGGGGCAGTCGACATTTCGGCTGTCGTGCGCGCCGTCATGTTGTCCAGTGACGCAATCTGGGCGTCGAGCGCCTGGATTTGACTGCGAACTGCCGCCACGATCTTCGACGTCGTCGAAGCGATCAGTGAGTTGATGGCAACCAGATCGGGATTGCTGCTGGCCGCGCCTGCGGTGGTCAGACTGTCGCGAGCGGACTCGTACGCGCTGAGGCGCGCGTACAGTTGCTGAATCGCGGGATTGGAGGCCGTGCCGGGAGCGGACATCAATGCCCTGAAACTGCCCTCGTTGCCGCGGCCACGTTGAGATTGATCAAGAAGTGATTGGTATGTGCGTTTTTGCGCGTCAAGATCAGCTCGGCGCATCTCGACGTTCACGAGGCCGCCTTGCTGCGCGCTCGCTTTTTCCTTCGAGCTGAAGACCTGATGGCGGCTGCGGTAGTCGCTGTAATCATTCATCGCCTTCTGGAGCAACGCGCCTGTCTGCCGCAGCTGATCCTCCAGGAAAAGTCGCCGGCGCTTTGATTGCTGCTGAGCCCCTTCGGCGCTATGCATCTGGAACGCAAGGGCGACCACGTTGGCCACTGCCTGCGCGAAGCGTGGCTCGGCGGCGGTGTAATCGAGATCGATGATGTCGGTGTGCGGGCGAGGCGTGGCCCGCAGCCCCCCCAGCACAGTTCCAACTGCTGCATCCCGGGACAGGACGTCGTAGGTCGTTCCGGACACATGCGGCTGACTGGCGACGGTGAGCTTCACCCCGTCAACGTCCACCGGCTGCCCGTATCTGCTGACTACGGGCTGGCCGCTGCCTTTTGCCGCATATCCGTCCGGACCGAACGTGAACTTGAGTGTTGATGTTGATGTCGCCGGGCCGACGACCACTTCCCTGATCTCGGCCACATACGGCTGCTGGAATGAAGGCCGGAGGCGGAGGCCGCCCTGGTCTACGGCCTCGCCGGCCAGTTGTCTGCTCATCAGCACCTGGATTTGCGAGGCGAGAAGATCGGTTTCGCGACCCACCAGCTCGTCGTACGGCCCCGCTTCGGGTATCCCCGTTACCGCCCGACGGGAATCGGAGAGCTTGACAGTCGAGGTAGCCCGGTAAAGAGGTGCGGCCGATCCGACCCGGTACAACGTGACTCCCGTCGCGGCCAGTACTATACCGAGAATCAGCCATAGGTGCCGCCGGAATATGGCGAAGTACTCGCGCAACCCGGCCGACTCACTGGGCGCCTCAGGAGGTATTCCCGAAGGTGCATCCCGAAAACCGGCATCTGCCTCTGTTATGCGCGGCCGGCGCGGATCGTAGGGGACTAGCTGGTCCATTGTCCCCTACCGTGTGAAGAGAGCGTAGAGCGTCGCGACCGCGGCGATTGTGCTCGTGAAAGGCCCGATGAAATCCCGGAACCCCGCGCCTTGGCGGCCCACGAGTATCACGTCGCCGGACCTGATCTGAAGGAGTGCCGCATCTGTGTCGGCGCGGCTCAGGTCCACGCGGATCTCCTGTCGATCCCGAACCATGTGAACTTCGTCCATCTTGCCCCTGTCGGTCGGGCCGCCCGCCATCGCCACGACCTGTTGCACCGTGGTTTCGGGTGGAACCGCATATACGTTCGGTGACTTCACCTCTCCCCCAACTATCACTTTCACCAGCGGTTGAATCACGAACTGCGGATTGGTTACGAATTTCGTCAGGAAGGTCCTCAGCCGATCCTCGACTACCGTGAGCGGCACGCCGGTCACCTGCACATCACGATACAGGGGGTGAATGAGCGTCCCGTTTGCGGCGACCTGAAAGTCCCCGCTCAGCTCCGGCTGCCGATAGACGAGGATGCGGATCTGGTCGCCCGGGCTGATGATCGCGGTATTGGCCTGGTCCGGCTGCGCCGTCCCGACCTGCGCCACTAGTTGAGGAGCTGCGAACAGGCCGGCGAGTGCGAAGGCGACACGAAAAAAACGTAGCATTAGCGGCAGGTTACTGATTAAAGGAGTGCGGCGTGGAACGGAGCCGCCAGCATGCGTTTAAGCCTCACAAGGTATCACCGCACTTAGGCAGAGTCTATGCTCGGTTCTGCGGGGAAGCGCTGAATGATCGCGTCGTTGATCACAAGCACGTCCATTCGTGTCCGGAAAAAGCAGTCGAGCGCCTGCTCGGGCGTGTCGACAATCGGCTCGTTTTCGTTGAAGCTCGTGTTGAGCAGCACGGGCACTCCCGTGAGCGCGGCGAACTCTTCGATCAGCCTGTAATACCGCGGGTTGGCCTGCCGGTTGACCGTTTGAAGACGCCCGCTTCCATCAGCGTGAGTGATTGCCGGGATTATGGTGCGCTTCTCTTCGCGAACCGGATAAACCTGCTGCATGAATGGATCGGACGCGGCGCCGACGAAGTACTCGTCGCGCGCCTCCTCGAGAATTGACGGGGCAAAGGGACGAAATTTTTCGCGGAACTTGATCCTGGTGTTGATCAGCTCGCGAATGTCCTGCCGGCGGGCGTCAGCGAGGATGCTCCGGTTGCCGAGCGCACGGGCACCCCACTCCATGCGGCCCTGAAACCAGCCGATGACATTTCCTGCGGCAATGAGCTCAGCGGTCCGTCTGCACAGCGTCGGCTCGTCGCACATCACGTCACAGGTATAGCGCCAGCCATCGTCCTTGCGCGTGGCCACCATCGAAGCCACATCCGCCTCCGGATACTCGGTGCCCCAGTATCCGTGTTCCATCACGAAACCCCGCGGCATTCCCAGGATCTGGTTCCAGACCTGGTACGCCGCGCCAAGCGCGGTCCCGTTGTCGCTCGCCGCCGGCTGGATATACACTTCGCGAAACGGCGTGTTGTCGCGAACCTTGCCGTTGGCGACGCTGTTCATTGCGCAGCCACCCGCAAGACAGAGCCGGGGGTTCCGGGTCACGTCCCACAGCGCGTTGAGAACGTGGAAAGCGCACTCTTCATACACTGCCTGGAGCGACCGCGCCAGATTCTCATGACGGGCCTCGAGCGGCTCCCCCGGCTGTCGCGCGGGACCGAGAAGCCGTTCGAGCTCCGGCGTGAACAACGGCCCCATCGTCGGCGAGCCGCCTTCCCATTCCATTGACACGCCTTCGTCCCAGTGCCGGAAGTACTTGCGGGTGAGCTCGAACTTTCCCCCCGCCTTGAGCGTGATCAGTTGCCGCAACTCATTTACATACTCTGGCTCCCCGTACGGACCCAATCCCATCACCTTGAACTCGTCCCCATAGTTGGGGAAGCCGAGGTGCTGCGTAACAGCGGTGTAGAGGACTCCGAGTGAATGCGGGTAAGAGACTTTCTCGAGGAGCTCGATGTGGTTGCCGCGGCCCCGGGCAGTTGACGTGCTGATATAATCGCCGAATCCGTCAATGGCGCAGATGGCTGCATCGTCGAATGGGGAAACGAAGAACGCACTCGCCAGATGTGCCGGGTGGTGCTCGACAAAATGGATTTTTGGCAAGCCTTGGCGTTCGACGCCAAGTGCTCGAGCGAGTTCATCGTCGACGTCGTGCACCTTCCGCAAATTCCTGGTGCGATTGACGATATTGGAGAGCTTCATTCCGTTGGAGATTGCGAAGGCGGCCTTGCGAAGAAGGTTTGCCTTCGGGTCACGGCTGACCGCGACGTGCGAAATCTCGGCGCCGCTGATGCCGCCAATGTCGAGGCATCGCCGAATGCTTTCGCTCGGAAAGCCAGCCCAGTGCTTGATCCGGCGAAAGCGCTCTTCTTCGAGAGCCACTATCAGCTCGCCGTCGCGAACGAGCACCGCCGAGCCGTCGGCGTGATATGCGTTTATTCCGAGTATGTACATCCGGCGGTTTTATGGGTGCCGAGACTGGTTGCTGATATCGATTGCGTCCTGATACATCTGCAAAAGTAATTGGCCAACGTGTTCAGGGGAGAAAGTGGCCGATATGATCGCGGGGGCGTTCGTGCACACGCGCTCATGAAGGTCCCGGTCACCAAGCCCGCTCACGATGCCGGCAGCAAGCCCTGACGGCGTGGTGTCCGCAACATGTCCAAGACGGTTCGCTTCGACGAAAGGCGCCAGCTGGACGTGCGGCGAGATCACAACGGGAACCGAGGCAGCGAGGGCTTCGATGACCGCGATGCCGAAATTTTCGTGGAGGGATGGCAGCACGAAAAGCGACGCCGAGGCGAGCAGTTGTCGCTTCAGGTCTGAATCTGCGAATCCGGTAAATGAAACGCTGGCGGCGATGCCAAGGCGTTCCGCTCTTTCCACGAGTGATCGCACATACGACTCATTCCCGGTGCCGGCGACGCTCAGCCGGGCATGAGGAATGGCCGAGAGGACCAGCGGCCAGGCGTCGAGCAGGGCTTCGACGTTCTTCACCGGCTCGATTCTGCCGAGAAAGAGGACCCTGGCCTGGCTGTCATCGCGCTTGCGGGCGAGAGGCCATTGCATTGCCGTCGGGGCGGGCGGCGGAATGACGTGACCTCTTGCTCCGAAGCGGACGCCATGCCATTCGGCATTGGCGCGCTCTGTGTCGGTCGTGAAATGAATGGCGGCCGCGCGCTGCAGATTACCGCGCTCCACGAGCGCCAGATAGACGCGCTTGAGCGCTGTCCGGCGATGGAAAAAAGTGTACCTGGAGAGAGTTCCAAATGGACGTATGGCCACCGGTATACGTTGGCGGATGCACGACCGGGCGGCGAGCGAGCTGATGGTGTTGAACACCCCATGAACGTGCACGACGTCATATTCGCGGGCTTCACGGCGGACCCACGTGAGCAGCGCAGGTGATATTGCGAACGCGCCGCGGCCGAACGAAGTGAAGAGTCGAA
>DATBZT010000083.1:0-2007 GCA_036513055.1 Gemmatimonadaceae bacterium
GCCGGAATACCGATAGAACTGTTCTCTGTCGGCCGCGAACGGATGAACCGCAACGATCGTATCGGACTGTGGCTTCCGGCGCAGCCGCCGCGAGCTGTCCAGTTGGACGCCGAGTGTCAGTCGCTCACCATAGAGGGACGGCTCGGTCCAGCCACCGACGAAGCTCATCATCGATACCAATGATCCCCTCGACTGCGTTCGGTAACCGAGGACGTGCATGTCGTAGCTTCCTCCCCGCGTCCAGTGGACCGCGGAGGCCAGCTGCTCAATGTGCGCAGAGCGTTCGCGCCCGAGCGAGTCGCGAAGAAGAACGGAAAACTCGGTCTCTACGTGTGCCCGGTACCCGCCGAACGCGGGGGGCGGAGCGTGGTTCGCGCTCGTCGCGCGGGTGACGAGATCGCGCACCGCAGCGGAGGAGTAGATCGGCTGGGCCACGCTGGTGAGCTGGGCAAGCACTAACAGGGACAGGATCACGGTATGAGTGAGTTAACAGCCGCTACACGCTCAAACCAGTGGGGGGAGGCATGTTCGAGCTCAGTCAGCAAGGTCTCACAAGCCATGATATGAAATCGACATTTCCATGATACGAAATTGACATTTCTAAGCGCGAAGAACTCACATACATTTTTTGCTAACTCTGTCCCGAAATCCCGGCTGGCAAGGAGACCCCATGCGAAACGATTTAGTAGCCGTGCTCATGATGTTGCCCGCAATAGCGTTTGGTCAGAACGCACGTCTCGAGAGTGCGGACCCGGAACCTCGTATCGTATCAACGGCAACGCGGACAACGCGCATCGCGCCAGATCGGGTGACGCTCTATCTGATGATCGAAGGCTCGGGCGAATCGCCGGCCGAAGCTTCACAACGCGCATCACAGAAGCTCCAGGCCGTCACAGGTGCGGTTCAACAATTTGCAAACGGTCGCGATGCGATTAGTACCGTGCCGTATGGCGTCTCGCCGGCGCAAAGTCCCCCAGGGTATCCTGGCAGCTCGTCTCAGACGTCCTTTGTCGCCCGTTATGTTATTCGCGTCCAGCCGAGCCGCGTGGACCAGACAACGCCCCTCGCCGCTGCCGCGATCGCAGCAGGAGCCAGCGCGTCGTCACCGCCAATGTTCGAGGCGACCTCTGCCGACTCGGTCCGGCGGCTACGATACGCCGAAGCGCTGTCGCAGGCCCGCCGCGACGCCGAATCGCTTGCTGCTGCGCTCGGCGGTCACCTCGGCGCGGTCATAGAAGTCGCCTCGACCGGGGGATTCAACCAAGCGGGGAATCCTGGATATGTCAGCTTTATGAATCGCTACGAGTTTGCCGGCCCTATGCAATCACCCGAGGTTTTGGTGAGCGCGACGGTCACAGTTAGATACCGGTTCATCCCGTGAGCTGATCACCAAGCCGACACGAAAGACGCCATGACTAAAGTGGTGATCGACATGACGATGTCGCTCGACGGATTCGTCGCAGGACCCGGCGACGGCAAGGACTTTCCGCTCGGGAAGAACGACGGCATGCGCATCTTCGACTGGTATTTCTCGGGAAAGGACCAGTACCGCAACAGGCTGTTTCGGCCCGAGCCCGGGGTGAACCTCGATCAAGTCAAGCTGATGTTCGAGGAATCCGGCGCCTTCATGTTCGGGCGGCGGACTTACGACATCACCAACGGCTGGAACGGTGCGCACCCAGTGAACGGCGTGCCGGTGTTCGTTCTCACCCACACGCCTCCGCCTCCCGACACGGTGGCGAAGGGACCGTCGAACCTCACCTTCGTGACCGATGGCATCGCCAGCGCCATCCGACAGGCGCGGGCAGTAGCTGGTGGCAAGGACATCAAGCTCGGCGGCGCGTCGCCTGGGCAGCAGGCGCTAAAAGCCGGACTCTGCGACGAGATCCTGATCCATCTCGCTCCCCACCTGCTCGGCGACGGAGTGCGGCTTTTCGATCACCTCGGCGGTCCGGTGCGGCTCGAAAAAATCTCAGCCGCTGATGGCCCACTCGCCACGGCACGTGA
>DATBZT010000084.1:0-8227 GCA_036513055.1 Gemmatimonadaceae bacterium
TCGATGCCCGCGACGCTGATGGACGTGTCTTCGACGACGTCGTGGATCAGCCCGCTGGCGACGGTCACGGTGTCGAGTTGAAGATCGGCCAGGATCTTTGCCACCTCGACGCAATGCGAGACAAAATCCTCGCCGGACAGACGCTTCTGGCCAATGTGCGCAGCTTCGCTGAACCGGTACGCGCGAGCGAGCAGCTCGTGGTCGAGGCGCTCGGGGAGCGGCTCGCCATTGTCGTTCCACCCGGGTATTACGCCCAACGATTGGATCGCCGTCACAACAGTCCCGCCTCCGCGAAGCTCAGATATCGTCCCCTTCCAATAATAATGTGGTCCTGCACTGGTATGTCGAGTACCCTGCCCGCCTGCACGAGCTGCTCGGTGACGATGCGATCGTCCGCTGACGGAGTCGGATCGCCGCTTGGATGATTGTGAATCAGGATGATCGCTGCTGCGTTCTCGGCAATTGCTTCGCGAAAAACCTCGCGTGGGTGGACCAGCGAGGAGTTGAGGAGCCCGCGCGTCACGGCAATATCGCGCTCGAGACGGTGCTGCGAATCGAGAACGGCAACGTGAAACTCCTCCACAGGCAGATCCTGCAGCCGCTGTCCGAAAATTTCATGGACGTCGCGCGGACAGCGCACGGGAACACCCTCGTCACGTTCTTCGGCTGCCATTCTCCGTCCGAGCTCGAGGGCAGCGTGGACTGCGACAGCGCGGGCGTTGCCGACGCCTGCGAGACTCGTGAGCGCTGCAACGGGTTGCGCGGAAAGCCGCCGAAGCGACCCTCGGGCGCTCGCCAGAATTTGATGCCCTACGCCGATCGCTGAATTCCCTTCCGAGCCGCTGCCAAGCAGAATCGCCAGCAGCTCGGCCGAGCTCAGCGCCCTTGCGCCGTGGGACTTGAGCCGCTCGCGGGGACGCTCGCTCGCGGGAAGCTCCCGAATACTCGATGCCATCTGCACTCCCTGTCGATAAGGAATGCACGACTAGCGAGTTGGACGTCCGCCTGAGTCACCGTCCTGCCGCCCCCGCAATCATGGATATGCCGCAGTCAAACCAATAAAGAGCGCATCGATGCCTTCAAGGTTTCCCCAACAGAAAGGGCTTTTCTCGGTGTCCTCTACTGGTTCACCCCATGGCACTTCTTGAACTTCTTTCCCGATCCACACGGGCACGGATCGTTTCGTCCGACATTCGACCAGTCCGTTGCGACACCGGACGGCGAGACGCCCGGCACACCCGCCGGCGCAACTGGATTCAATGACCGCACGCGGCCTGCACCGGTCACGATTGGCTCCGGGCGAACCGCCGTCTTTCGCGTCGGCGGTTCAGCCGGCCCGATGTCCATTACTTCCTCGATTTCGCCGTTCCCGTCGTCGCTTTCATCGAACTCGGGAATATCCTCGAGAAGTCCCAGGGCGTTGAAGCGCTTCGTCTGACGCGGCGGCTGAAGCGCGGAGCCCGACGGTCCGTTTCCGTCGGGCTGCGGAGCGGCCTCTTCGCTCATGTCCACTGGCGGGCCGCTGAAGCTGATCTGGGCGCGAAGGAAACGCTCCGTGAACGTGTGGTAAACATCGTTCATCAGATCCACGAACATCGTGTATGCCTCGTGCTTGTACTCGATGAGCGGGTCTTTCTGTCCCCACGAGCGGTAATGAATCGCGTTGCGGAGCTGGTCGAGATCGTACAGGTGATCCTTCCACTTCTCGTCCAGCACGTTGAGCATCACCAGCGACAGCAGCCGGTCGCCGTATTCGGCGAGTCCAGTGAGCTTGTCTTCGAAGGCCCGTTTGGCCGCGGCAACGGCCTGCTCCTGCGCCTCGGCCGTCGAGGTCGGATGCTCGGCGCCATCCTCGAACGACGGCACGGTGAGCAGGTAGTGCATCAGCAGCTCCTGACGCACCAGCGTGAAATCCCACTCCTCCACCGTGTCAAAAAGGGCCAGCGCCGTTTCCACCCGGCGCAAGATTCCCTTCTCGATCATCTTCTCGGCTTCGCCCTTCAGCTCTTCGCCGCCGTCGAGTGCGAACGACCGCAGCGAGTAAATGACTTCGCGCTGCTGGTTCATCACATCGTCGTACTCGAGCAGCCGCTTGCGGGACTGGAAGTTCTGCAGCTCGACGCGCTTCTGCGCCTGTTCGATGGACCGCGTAATCAGCGGATGCGTCAGCATCTCGCCTTCCTCTGCGCCCATTCTATCCATCAGCTTCGCGATTCGGTCGCTGCCGAACAGTCGCATCAGGTCGTCTTCGAGCGACAGGAAGAACTGCGACGTTCCCGGATCGCCCTGGCGTCCAGCGCGCCCGCGCAGCTGACGATCGATGCGCCGCGACTCGTGACGCTCAGAGCCGATGATGTGAAGCCCGCCGATTTCCACGACGTCGGTGAGCTTCCCCTCCGCATCCTTGACCTGCGACGGCTGCGACACCGTCACGCCTTCGCCCAGCTTGATGTCGGTTCCGCGGCCGGCCATGTTGGTCGCGATCGTCACTGCGCTCGGCTGTCCCGCGCCCGCCACAATTTCCGCCTCGCGCTGGTGATACTTGGCGTTCAGCACATTGTGAACGATTCCCGCGCGCTTGAACATCCGCGACAACGTTTCCGAAACATCCACGCTCACCGTTCCCACCAGAATCGGATAGCCGAGCTTGTGAAGGCGCTCCGTCTCCTCGAGCATCGCGTTGTACTTCTCGCGGCGTGTCTTGTAGACGAGATCCTGCCGATCGTCGCGAATCACCGGCCGGTTGGTGGGAACGACCGAGACGCCGAGTCCGTAGATCTCATGGAACTCGGTCTCTTCAGTCTCGGCGGTGCCAGTCATTCCGGCGAGCTTGTTGTACATCCGGAAGTAGTTCTGGATGGTGATCGTGGCGAGCGTCTGGGTCTCACCCTTCACCTGCACGCCCTCCTTTGCCTCGACCGCCTGGTGCAGGCCTTCCGACCAGCGGCGCCCGGGCATCGTCCGCCCGGTGAATTCGTCGACGATCAGCACCTGACCTTCCTGCACAACGTAGTTGACGTCGTTCTCGTACAAAGCGTGCGCGCGCAGCAGCTGGTGAACGATGTTGAGCTTCTCGCTCTTTGCGGCGTAGTCGATGTTGATCTCGTTCCGCGCCGCCAGCTTCTCTTCCGGGGTCATGTCCGGATCGTGATCGATGCGGTGCACCTCCTGCGAGATGTCGGGCATGACGAACGCGTCATGGTCATTGGGCGACATGTAGTCGACGCCCTGATCGGTCAGATGGACGGTGTGTCCCTTTTCATCGAGGACATAAAGAAGCTCCTCCTCGAGGTCACGGAATTGCTGCTTGCCCGCGGGAAGCTTTCTGTCGGCGAGATGCTCGAGCTCCATCTTGAGAACGAGCTGCTTGACGCCCGTCTCCTGGAGGACCTTGAGCAGCCGCTTGTTCTTCGGGGCACCAAGCTGCGCCTGGTAGAACTTGAGCGCCGCAGTGTCCTTGTCGCCGGCCTCCAGCGCCCGCTCCCCGTCGGCGACGAGAACGTTGCTGAGGTCGCTCTGGCGCTTTACCAGCCGGGAGACCGCGGTGTTGTGCAGCGCGTAGTCGGCATCGGATTCATTGCCAACCGGCCCCGATATGATGAGAGGTGTCCGGGCTTCGTCGATAAGCACGGAATCGACCTCGTCGACTATCGCAAACACATGGGCGCGCTGGACCCGTTGCTCGTTCGCCACCACCATGTTGTCACGGAGGTAATCGAACCCGAACTCGTTGTTCGTGCCGTAGGTGATGTCGCACTCATAAACAGCGCGGCGTTGCGGCGTGCCTGGATCGGTATCGTCGAGGCAGCCGACCGTCAGCCCGAGGTACTTGTAGACGTGACCCATCCACTCGGAGTCGCGACGTGCAAGGTATGAGTTCACGGTGATGAGATGCGCGCCCTTTCCCGGCAGCGAATTGAGATAGAGCGGCAGCGTCGCAACGAGAGTCTTGCCTTCGCCAGTCGCCATCTCGGCGATCTTCCCAAGGTGCAGCTCGATCCCGCCCATCAGCTGGACGTCGTACGGGATCATGTTCCACTCCTGGTCGTGCCCGGTGACTCTCACCGTTGTGCCGAGAAGGCGGCGACATGCTTCGCGCACCGTGGCAAACGCTTCCGGGAGCAGCTCGTCCAGGATCTCGGCGGTCGCCTCGCGAAGCTCGGCTTCGACGCCGCCGCGGCCGTCGAGGCCGCCAAGCTCGGTATCGATGCGCTCGCGCTCCTCGGAGCCGGCGGTTTGATGCTTCTCAGCCTTCAGGGCGGCGATTCTGGCTTCGAGAGCGCTCGTGGCTTCGACGATCCGCGCCCGAAACTTCTCGGTCTGTCCGCGGAGCTCCTCTTCGGAGACAGTCTGCAGCCGCGCGTATTCCTCGTTGATTGTGTCGACAATAGGCTGAACGCGCTTTCGTTCGCGCTCATGCCTCGTGCCGAACACTCCCGCCAACATTCCCTTGAGCATCTCTTATCCCTCGATCAGCGTCGCTTCGCCACTCATGCCGGGCGCGGCGCCGATGCGTATAAATTCGCGGTGGAGATGTAGCGCTCCACCGACTCAGCCACGAAACCTCGAATCGACTGCCCCGCCCGGATTCGCTCGCGGATCTCCGACGACGAGACGTCCACCCGGCGCGTTCCAACAGCCATCATTCCGGCAATGGCGTCGAACGAATCGTCCGGCCCGATGTCGCGCCGCGTCAGCACCGCCAGTGTGGCCAGCTTACGGATCCGCTCAGGCGACTTCCACCTGTCGAACATCGCCATCGCGTCCATTCCGAGAATGAGGAAAATCTCGGCCTCCGGCCGTCCGGCTCTCAGCTGTTCCAGTGTTTCAACCATGTAAGATAACCCGCCCCGGTCGATTTCCGCCTCGCTGACCTCGAATCTCGGGTCATCCGCAACGGCGCGGCGAACCATCTCCAGCCGGTCCCGCGGCGACGCGCCGGCAGAGGTCCGGGTCTTCAATGGCTGGACTGCAGCCGGCACGAACACCAGCTTGTCCAGCGCCAGGGCCTCGTACGCGTCCACGGCAGCCAGCAAATGACCCACATGCGGTGGATCAAACGACCCGCCAAAGACTCCGAGTCGCAAAGCTTACTGAGAGGTTACCGCGGGGGGTGCCGGGCCGCACTCCTGGCTCACTTCACGATCCGTCGGATACGCCTTGCGCATTGCGTCGCACAAATCCCGCGCGTCGTCCTTGTAGTTGATTGCCCGATAGGCGTCGTGCAGTCGCAGGTAGGCCACCCGCGTCTTGGGCGCCGCGGGATGGAGACGAATTACATCCTTGTAGTAGATGATCGCCGAATCGAAGGCCTTTCGCTTCAGATAGTGCGTGCCGGTGTCGTAGTCCTTGGTTGCAAACCACTCATCGAGTTTTGCCAGCTGCTGATTCACGCGCGGCACAAGCGGCGAGTCGGGATAAAGACCGAGAAGCGTCTGATACTGGGTCTGCGCAGACTCGCCGTATGTCGCATCGAGATTGGGCTTCCGCCACATCGCCTGATAGGCGAGCCCGGAATTGTACAAACCGTCGTCGGCCAGCGTGTCTTCGGGAAACTGCTCGTAAATGCGGCTGTACGACTTGGCCGCCAGCAACCGCTCGCCGTTTTTTTCCTGCGATCTTGCCAGGTAGAAAAATGCGAGCGGCATGCGGGAATCCCGCGCCGGGAGCTCGGTGGTCAGACGCTCAAAAGCCTTGGAAGCATTGTCGTAATGGTGCGCATTGAACTGCGCCATTGCGGCTTTGAACAGTGAATCCATGTCGGCGTACGTCGCCGCATTGAACACCGGCTTACAGGCAGCAGCCAGTAACGCCGCGACAACCATCATACGCCTCAGTCTCATGCGTATTCTCCTACACGCACCGGCGCCGGTTGTTCGTGCGCAACGCGGCCGATCGAGTAGTACCGAAGTCCCAGCTCCCGCATTTTCTCCGGATCGTAGAGATTCCGGCCATCCACGATCACCGAGCGGCGGAGGGATTCCTTCACCCGCGCAAAATCCGGATGACGGTATTCATTCCAGTCCGTCACGACGACGAGCGCATCCGCGTTGATCAGCGCATCGTAGTTTGTATCCGCGTACGCGATCGTGGCGCCGAGCCGGTGTCGCGCTTCCTTCATCGCCGCCGGGTCATGGGCACAAACCGTTGCGCCCGCCGACAGCAGATCCTCGATCAGGGTGAGCGACGGCGCATCCCGCATGTCGTCGGTCTGTGGCTTGAATGCCAGGCCCCAGATGGCCACGTGCATGCCGCTCAGGTCGTCGCCCAGAGCTTCCCGCAGCTTGGAACCGAGCCTGATCTTCTGCTTCTCGTTCACTTCCTCCACCGCAGTCAGAACCTGCAGCTCCATTCCCATTTCCGCGCCGGTGCGCACCAGCGCCTTCACATCCTTTGGAAAGCAGGACCCGCCGTAACCGGGCCCGGGAAAGAGAAACGAAGGGCCGATTCTCGAGTCGCTGCCGATTCCCTTCCTCACCATGTCCACGTTCGCGCCGACGCGCTCGCAGAGATTGGCAATCTCGTTCATGAACGAGATGCGGGTGGCGAGCATTCCGTTGGCCGCGTATTTCGTCATTTCGGCCGACGCGATGTCCATGAAAATGATGGGCTTCCCCGTGCGGACGAACGGCGCGTAAATCTCCGCCATCGTCTCGCGGGCAAATTCGCTGGCGACACCGAGCACCACGCGGTCCGGCTTCATGAAGTCGTCTACGGCAGCGCCTTCCTTGAGGAACTCGGGGTTGCTGCACATGTGAAAGGGGAACTTTGCCCTCGCCCTGATCTCCGCTGCGACCTTGCCTGCGGTTCCCACGGGGACGGTCGACTTGGTGACAATCACCATCTCCCGCGCCATGTGCTTGCCGATCTCCCGGGCCACCGCCAGCACGTGCTGAAGGTCGGCCGATCCATCCTCATCCGGCGGCGTGCCCACGGCGACGAAAAGCACCGTCGCCGATGCAATTGCCGCCCCGATGTCGGTGGTGAAGCTGAGACGCCCGTCCTGCTGATTGCGCTCGACGAGGTCCTCGAGCCCGGGCTCGTAGATGGGGAGAACGTTCCGCCTCAGCCCCTCGATTTTCGATTCGACCACGTCAGCGCATACAACGTCGTTTCCCGTTTCGGCGAGACACGCGCCTACGACGAGGCCCACATAGCCGGTTCCAATTACCGAAATGTTCATGAATTCAGTTCAGGGTTCACGCGAGCGCCATGTCCGGCGCCGCCTTTGTGTTGGTGTCCTTGCCGGACTTCCGAAGCCCGGCCGTCGCGTTTCTCGTGTCCACAACAAGGGCAGCGACGTCCACCACTCGTTGGTAATCAACCGAAGAGTGATCGGTGATGATAACCACGGCGTCAGCGCGTCCCAGCTCAGCGTCGCTGAACGGAACGCTCAGTCTCTCGTGGCCATCTTCCCTGAAGGAGGCGACGTGAGGGTCGTGGTAAACAACCTCCGCGCCGCGTTCCTCCAGGAGACGAATCACGTCCAGTGCGGGGCTCTCCCGCATGTCGTCGATGTCGCGCTTGTAAGCCACACCGAGCACGAGAATGCGGCTTCCATTCACCGGCTTTCGCTGATCGTTCAATGCCTGCGCCACCCGCTGCACGACGAGCGCCGGCATCTCGCTGTTGATCTCGCTCGCCAGATCGATGAACCGCGTCTTGTAGTTGAGTGTGCGCATCTTCCACGCGAGATAGTGCGGGTCCAGCGGAATGCAGTGCCCGCCGATTCCCGGCCCCGGCGTGAACTTCATGAATCCAAACGGCTTGGTCGCCGCCGCCTCGATCACTTCCCACACATTCACCCCGAGCTTGTCGCAGACAATCTGCATCTCGTTCACCAGTCCGATGTTCACCGAGCGGAACGTATTCTCCAGCAGCTTGACGAGCTCGGCTGTCTCGGTGCTCGACACAGGAACGATCGTCTCCAGGCATGAGGCGTAAAGCGCCGACGCCACCTCTGTACACGCGGCGGTTATTCCACCGACAACCTTCGGCGTGTTCTTCGTGTTCCACGTCGGATTTCCCGGATCGACCCGTTCCGGGCTGAACGCGAGAAATACATCCTCGCCTACAGTGAGTCCCGCCGCCTCGAGCTTGGGTTGCATCAGATCGCGCGTCGTGCCCGGATAGGTCGTGCTCTCGAGCACTATCAGGAGTCCCGGATGACAGTTGCGGGCGATGGCGTCGGCCGCGGCGATGACATAGGTCATGTCCGGGTCGCGGG